>JBAUZB010000237.1:0-3297 GCA_049585095.1 Candidatus Tumulicola sp. | reverse complement strand
CATCGGCGCTACCTCGAGGCGCATTTCCTGTTGGCGCGGGCGCACTGGTGCTTCCGTTTCGGCGAGCGCTCGGACGCGATCGACAGCGCCGGCGATGCCGCCCGCGCGTTCGACGCGATGGGGTTGCGGCGCTGGACCGACGACGCGATGTCGCTGCTGGTGCACCAGGAAGGCTCCGGTGACGCGCACCGGCGCCGGCGTTCGTCGGCATTTTCGCTGACCGGCCGCGAGCAGCAAGTGGCGCATTTGATCCGTCGCGGTGCTTCGAACCGCGAGGTGGCTCGCACGCTGCAAATCAGCGAGCATACCGTCGAGCGGCACGTCAGCTCGATCCTTTCGCGGCTGGGGTTACGGTCGCGCTGGCAAATCGTCGACACGCGCAATAACGGCACCTAGTAGCCCATAACGCCCGCCAGCATTAAGAATCGGCGGTATTCATTAAGGCGAGGTAATTGCAGCCGCTAGTGCATTAACGATAAGCGCCGAGACCCGGGATGCGCGCGACCGCCGGCATCGCCTAGCATCGAGATGAGAAGCGTTGGTTCGTCTGCCGCCTCTTGTTTGTCGTTGTGGAGTCGTTGTTGAGCAAAGCCCTGTTTCGGGTGAAGAGACTTGTCGGTCTGCTCGGCTTGATTTTCGTCGTCTTTTCGCGAACCACGGCATTGGGCGAAACCGGCGGCATCGTGTCGGGGGCGGTGACCGACGACCGCACCCACGCGCCGGTGGCGGGCGTCGCGATCGTGGCCAAATCGCCGAGCGCGACCTACCGCACGACCAGCGATTCGCGCGGGCAGTACCGCTTTTTGAGCATGCTGCCGGACAACTATTCGATGGAGTTCTCGCACGCCGGCTACATGCCGTACTCGGTGGTGGTCGTCGTTCTCAACGGCTCGCAGCAGTCGGTCAACGCCGTGATTTCGACGCAGCTCAAAACGATCGCGACGACGCGCGCACACTCGCCCGGCAGCGCCTTCCAGCGCGGGATGACGATCGACACCTACACCGTTACCGGCCAGCAGATTACGATGGTGCAGGGCAAGGAGTTCAACACCGACCAGAACCAGCTGCTGCGCAGCATTCCCAGCGTAACGATCGACAAATCCGGCACGGTGTCGATTCGCGGCGGCTTTGCGTTCGAAGCGGCCTACGAGTTCGAAGGCATCGACTACACCACGCCCTCGGCGAACTTACAGAACACGCTGCAGAACGTCGGCAACTTCAACTTGCTCAACGGGGTGGGCAGCGTCCAGCTGATACCCGGCGGCGGCGATGCGACCCACGGCAACACCGGCACCGGCTTGGTGCTGTTCACCGCCAAGCACGGCACCTTCCCGGAATACGTGCACGTGGATACCGAGGCGCTGGTGTTCCCGTACCTCCATCAGCTCGGCCTCGAATGGGGTTGGGCCGATCCCAAGCAGCGGCTCTCCAACTATGCCGGCTTCATCGGCGTGCGCAAGAACTACCAGTACGGTATATCCGGCACCGCCGCCAACACGCTGGGGACGCTGGGGACGAACGCGGCCACTCTCGGCAGCGTCATCGATCCGAATCTGGTCTACTACGCGCCGCAGTTTCTGTCGTCCAACGACTTCGTCGACAACCTGATCTATCGTTTCGGCAAGAATCAGGGCCAGCGGCTACAGTTTTTCATTCAAGACCAAGAGATCACGCAAAAACTCGATTACGGCGGCTTTCAATTCTTACCGTACATCTCCGGCGGCAACACGGCGGGGAAGTGCGCGAGTTACCCCGTGATGGGTCCGAACGGGCCGGTAAATACGACGCAGCAGAACTTTGCCTGCGACAATCTTATTCCGCTCTTCCCGGGCCAACCGAATACCTACGCGTTCGTTTCCTCCCCGGATACGCTGCGGAGCCCGTTTCTGGCATACAAACTTGAGTACGCTACGAACATCGGCAGTTCGTCTCAGCTGACGGCGCGCTACTGGCGCACCTTCATCCAGCAATCGCAAGATATGCCGGCGCAGGGCATCTTTGCGTCGCCCTACGGCGGCACCCGTACTGCCGGCCAGATCGACACGGTCACCCAAGTCGGCAGTAAGAACACGATCAAAGCGGGAGCCATCTACGAGTTCGCGCGGCCGTACGGAAATCGCTATGACTACACGTCGTATACCGCATTCACGACGCCGCCGTTCATCGTAACCTATGCAATCACGCACCCCAATCAGCCGCTTCCGCTGCCCTACACCTACACCGGACTGATTCCAAATAATAATCCCGCGCAGCAAGTGGGTCTCGAACAAGATTTCTTTTCGCAGGCGTTATGCCAACAGTTGCGCATATCGCTCAATTGCGGATATCTCAGCTCGTACTTCCCCAATGGCACGCGCTTTCCGCTGGAGGAAGACGTCGCCACGGTCTCTCAACAGATCTATGGGCTGTACGCGCAGGACACCATCGACATGTCGACGCGCTGGAAGAGCGAGCTCGGACTGCGCCTCGACGGCTACAACTTCCAGATTCCGACGCAAGAAGGCGCCCCGCCGACGGTGGGTGCGGTCGCGCATCAACGGCTGTACGAGCCGCACTTCGATCTGTCATATGCGCCCGACCCGCGCGATACGATTCGTTTCGGCTTTGGTCACACGCTGTCGGTGCCGCTGCCCAGTCAGCTCGGCGCCGACGTAAGCCAAATTCCATATCAGGCCTACGCGGGAATTCCGTCTTACGACAACACCACCGGACAAGCGGCGCAGTACTGCGGACCGCATGCCAACCAACCCTGCACAACCTACGCCGATCAGCTCTACTGGCTGACGCGCGACTACCGCTTCGGCAGCTCGACCTTGGAAGCGCCGCTGGTCGGCGCGACCTTTACCAACGTCGATCTCTCCTGGGCGCACGAGTTCAAAGACGGCTCGGCGGTCAAGGTGACTCCGTTTTACCGGCGCGGCTATAACGTCATCGAGCAAACCGCACAGATCATCGGTTTCAACAACGATACCGGAACGCCGATCTACGGCGACGTGGCGTACTCGAACCTCGGCATTCAAAAGGCGAGCGGCGTCGAGCTGCTCTACAACCGGGATTCTCCGCTCGGGCTTTCGATGCAAATCGGTGCTACCTACATCAGCCAGTTCGGCAACGAGCCGCCGGGCGCGTTCCTGCAGCCGGCGGCCTTAGCGCTGGGCGTCACCTATCGATCGCCCGATCTCTCGCCGTTTCAGATGAACGCCGCCTTTAACTACAAGACCATCAAGGGTTGGCGCATCAATCCGGTGATCGGCTTCAACGTCGGGTATCCCTATGGCGGCGGCTACTACACCGCGG
>JBAUZB010000236.1:0-6501 GCA_049585095.1 Candidatus Tumulicola sp. | reverse complement strand
CCGCAGCCGAGTACTGCCGCATCGCGCGTCGCGACCCCGTTGAGGAGATCGGCAGCGAGCGTCGCGCAACCCCACGACAGCGTGATGCCGCCGCCGCCGTGGCCGTAGTTGTGGACTAAGCGTTTGTCGCCGAGCGTCACGGCGTAGAGCGCGAAGCCGTTGTGCCGGAACGGCCGCAAGCCCACAACTGTGCGAATTATGCGTGTCTCGTCGACGATAACGGGGACGAGCGGCGCGCGCACCGGTACGAGCGCGGCGTCGGCATTGGCACGCCAAGGCACAAAGGCCGCAGCGGCCGCGCATTGGCTTAGCGTCGTAATCGCGTGGCGGCGGGACGGCACTCGGCGCGATTAGAGGCTAACATGCACCCGCCCTTTAAGCTTTCCAGCACTTTCTAACGGAGCGGTTGAAAACGGACGGGACAGGACGGTGACGGTGGGGAGCCTAGCCGGTGAATGAATGGAGGCTAGCATGGTCAAGGACTTAGCGTTCGTCGCATACTCGGTGCGTGACATTCCTCGCGCCGCGGCATTCTATCGCGACCTCGTCGGGTTGCAACCTGGTCAGGTGTTCGGCGATCATTGGGCCGAGTTCGATCTGGGAACGACGGCCTTTGGAGTTGGAAACGGCGAGTCGCTCGGCTTTATCCCCGGGCAGTCGAATGGCGCCATGTTCGAAGTGGACGACATCGACGCGGCGCGAGAACGGTTGATTGCCGGCGGCGCGGGTGAGGTCAGCGAGATCAACGAGTTTCCGAGCAGTTGTCGTTCCTGTTTCGCAAGCGATCCCGAAGGGAACCGTTTCGGCCTACACCAACGCCGGAATTAAAACGCTGCCGCTTCTTCCAGGTGCCACTGTAACTCATGGGTGAGGCCAGGAGAGGCCCGGCCGACCTCATCCAATTCCTTTGCCAGCATCCAAAACTGGTTTCCAACACGGCAATATGTGGTTCTCCGATTCGCGTGGCGTCGCTATTGGCAAGATCACGCCGAAGGGCACGATCACTGAATACGTCGCACCTGACCACGCTTATAGGTACGCGAAGGGAATCGCGTTCGGCCCGAACGGGGAACCATGGATCCTCGGAATCGATGTGCGGCGGAGCGGTCACGAGCCGCCGCTCCTGGCGCACCTGAATCGAAAAGGAACGATTGAGGCGCAGTTGCTGCCCGTGGGCATGCACCCCGTGCCCGGCGCGGCGCTGACGGCCGATGTCTATGGCAATCTGTGGTTCATCGCGTTCAACCGGGACCGGCACGTCGGGGAACTCGTTGTAGTCGCCCAGGCTTTGCGCTCGCCGGTTCGCCGATTCAGGGTTCTTTCACGCTTGCGCCGTACCGTTGATACGTAATTCCTGACGGAGGCTACTATGCGTCATTCGATGGCTTCGAACGTTTCTCGTCGCTTCGCTAGCGTCGTTCTTCTCGGAACCGTGGCCGCGGGCGGCTGTTCCGCAGGTGGCGGAGCCGGCTCGTCGCTCCCCGGAGGCCGGTCCGTTGCGCCGGCCGCAGCGCGCGCGTCGCGCGGGACGGTCGGACTCGGGGTCGTGCTCGCGACGAAGAACAACGGGCAGATTTTCGGTTTCGACATCGACCAGAACGGCAGCGACGGCGTGCTCGCGACCGCTGCGAACGTTGAAACCTTCAACGAAGACACCGGGCAGATTAGCAAATCGATTCCTCAAAAGACGCCGGCGGGGACGAGCTACGGCATGGACGGCATCTTCGGGAGCGATGTGGGACTGATCACGCGTTACGTCGTGCCTAAAGGCTCGATCTACGCCAAACGATACTATAACGTGATGAGTCCCGTCACCAAAGGCAAGTTCGACGCGAAGTGGAAGCCGCCGATTCCCGACGTCGACGTGCAGCAGGGCGGCGCCAACCAAAGCACGTCGACCAGCGTGCTGTTCGCGATCGAGCTGAAGAACCAAGACAAGCCGGACCTCTTCGTCACGAACATCGCGACGAACACCGTCAGCAAGGTCATCCATTTGAATCCTAACGAGTTCGGACTTGCTTACGGTCCTCAGTTAGGGCAGTACACGAGCGCGAACGAGGCCGTGATCGCCTACTCGCCCGATGGGGGCGCCGCCGGCGGCGTGGCGCCGGTCAACGCGATCTTCAATCTCCAAACAGGTCAGGAGACGCAGTTCAACGGATATAACAACGGCCCGTACCACGCGGGCGACGTCAACGGTTTGGCGGTCGATCCGAACACCGGCATCGCGGCGACGACCACCGAACTCAACGCGCAAGTCGAGTTCTACGATTTGAACAAGAAGATCGGAATCGCCGCGGTGCAACTCCCCTGCACCAACAACGCCGACCAGACCTTCAGCGGATCGGGCGTTGCAGTCGACCCGGTCAACAAACTGTTCATCGTCTCGGAGCAGTACTATTGCGAACAAAATCAGGGTAGCGCGCTCGTGATTTACGACGAACAGGGCAACCTCGTCGAGACGATTACTGGCTTTACGTTCTCAATCGGTGAGCCGGCGGCGGTCATCAACCCCGGCAAGCGGATGGGCTGGACGTTCGGCCCGCATTTCGACCAACTGCAGCAGTTCTTCTACTGACGACCACGCGATCGGGCCGAGGGTCCGACAGCGATTCTCATTGGTCCGGTGGCCGTAGGAACGCCTGCGGCTCGATTGACGGCGGAAACGTCATTTGATCCAAGCGATAGCGCCAGAGACCGTGACTCATCATGATACCGAAGGTGCGAACGCCGCTCTCGATCGTGCCGTCGGTCTGTAGCCAGTAGCCGCCAACGTCGCTATAGTGCTGCTCGACGGATCCCCTGAATCCGGATTCGGTGACGTTGAATCGCATCGTGCAAAAGTGCATATTGCGTAAGTCGACGACCACGTCGGCGAGCTGGTGCCGCGGGTCGGGTTCGCGCGAAATGAGATGCACGGCGTGGCCCGGATCGCCGTTGGTACAAACCGATGGCCCCTTGTCGACGATGTTATAGATATTGCTGCCGACGACTTGCACGACGGCAATGGTGCGCAGGTCCGGCGAAGGCCCCGGCGTCGGAGTCGCATATGCAGAGACCGGCTGCTCGGTCTTTTGATAGAAGAGCATTCCGTCGCGCAGCGCGCGAAACGCGCCGTACCACGTGGGGTCGAAGAACGCGCGGGTGCTGACCAGACGCCGGCCGTCGATATCGATGATTTCCGAAGCATAGTCGTTTGTTCGATGGCGCACCGACCAGGCTATCGGCGGAGTTGGTCCGGCGGGTGAAGACGTCATCATTTCAAGCCACACCAGATGGTCGATGACCTTAAGCCGGATCGCGAGACCGTAGCCCGCGCCTTCTACGGTATACGTCAGGTACTGCGGCTGGGGAAGGCTACGCATCGACTCGACCGCGGTGGAATAGAACGCTTCGATGGTCGGCGGCGCCGCCTCTTGCGCCCTCGATTGCCCGACGACGCACAACACTGCGGCAAAGACGCCGGCGATCGCATATCTAGCCCGCATGCGTCAATCTTAGCGTCTTTTCGGAGATGAGGCGCCGCACGGCGATGAAAAGAACATGAAAAGCGCCGGGCAGCATGCCCTAAGCCGCCGCCGAGCTATTTTGCGTGCGGTGCGACGATTGCGGCGAGCATGTCCGAAGTGCCTTCGATGCGCTCCAGATGTGGATAGCGGACGCCGTCGTGATAGTCGAGCGTCAACGTTTGGTACCAGCCCGTTTGTTTGACGATCAGCGAGATCGGCGCGCTGGTACCCTGCGCTTTGCGCACGGCGTAGTCCAGAACGTCGGCCGAAAACTGCTGATCTTTGTCGACCGCCTCTTGGCCGTTGACCGCCAGAATCGTCATTCCCGGAACCAGTCCGGCCTTCCAGGCAGGCGAGTCCGGGCGTACGTCGGTTACGATGCTCTTCCCGGAGACGTTCGCGCCGTAGGCGTACCATCCCATGACTCCGCCGTCGGACGATTGGTTGGCGTCGATGAATTCGTTGGGCTTGGAAGTGTAGACGAGCTTCCAGCCGGCGCGTTCCAATTCGTCGGTGGGCGGATGAACGGTCGGATGGTACACGTAGGTTTCGAAGAACGCGTGCCAGTCGTACGGCTCGACGTCGCCGAGGAGGCTCTCAATCTGCTCGCGCGTGTAGGTCACGACCATCGGCCCGGTCGTCGATGACTCGGTAAAGCGATGCAGGAACGTATCGAGCGAACGGCCGTTATGCGAACGTGCCCGGATGATCGTGTCGGCGTCGAGCCATAGCAGCTCGCCTTCGGTATAGAAATCGTTCGCATTGCGGCGAATCGATCCGTACATTCCGTGCGCGAGATAGTAGTACGGTGCCCCGGTCGTGAGATCGATCAGCGGAGTGGTCGCGCGTCCGGATTCGAGATCCATATCGGCATAAACGGTTGCTAAGTATTCCGGATATTGCTTTGGCTGGCGAATTCCCGAGCGGAATGAAAGCAGGTCGCCCAGATACTGGTTCATGCCTTCGTACACCCACAGAAGATCGGTCTTCATCGGGACTTGAAAATTCGGCGTCGTGAGGTCCGCAGGCCGCCGATATTTGCCGTTCCACGAGTGCGAGAACTCGTGCGTTATCAAATCGCCCGACGCCAACGATTGGGAAGCGTCGGTCAAGAAATCGCCCGGCGCACGGTTGTCGCTGGATTGATGGTGTTCGATACCCTGGAACCCGATTTCGTCGCTCAACGTGAGCAACGCGTGATAGTCGATGAAATGCCGCGATCCGTACATCGCAAAGGCTTCAGCGGGCACGCGATCGTAGGCCTCGAGCAGAGTTTTGGGAACGTCCAGGTCTTGCGGATAGTCGGCGAACGCGTCGAGTTGCACGTACGCCGCGCCGTCCTTCCACAGGTCCCATTTCTTGACGTAACGCCCGAGATCGAGCGGCGAATCCACCAGCATTTCGAGCGAGGTAACGGCAAAGTCGACGCGATCTCCGGTCTTGGCTGGGTCGCGCAAGGCGGTTGCAAAATCCCAGCCGCCGGGCAACTCGATCGACGGCTTGACGAAGTATCCGCGCGAATTGACGCCCTTCGGATACAGGAGAGCGCGGTTCCAGTTCAGGATCGCCAAGGCACGCGTCGACATCACGTCGTCGGGTGCGTTGAGCAGCACGTCGAAGTCGGCGTCGAGCGTCCGCACGCCGGGCGGCACGTTGACGTGAAACGCGTAGAGATCGACCGCGTCGCGCCGCCAATCGAGCGCGTTGCCGTCGGCGGTGATGCGCAAGGCGGCGAGGTCGTTGAGCGGTCCCGTGGGGCCGTGTTCGCCGGGGATCCACTGCGGATACACCAGCGTGAAGGCACCCGGCGTCGCCGGAATGCGTTCGTGCGCAAAAATGATGCCTCGCGATGCCTGTGAGGCATCCAGCGCGAGCGTCGCGTACGGCTGATTCAATGGCATAACCGGCGCGGCGGCGGCCGAGCCGATGCATCCGAGCGTGGCACCGGCAACGACCGCCACGGCGAGAACGAGGCCGCAGCAATTCATCCGCAGCCGGTTCGTAGCGCGTCCCGGCGACCCTCTCCGCGTTCGGCACCTTGCGCCGCGGAGGTTGAGCGGAATCTAATGCGGCGTGGCAGGTCCGCCTCGGTAGGGAGACCAATAGCGCCAGGTTCTTTTCCCCATTCCCTTTTTGGAGGTCGGTTAGTCCACGTGAAGATCGTGGTAACGGTGAAACTCGTTCCGGATCCGAACGCCGAGAAGCGCATCGACTCGGCAACGAAGCGTCTGGTTCGCTCGAGCGCCGACACGGTACTGAATCCCTACGACGAGTATGCCCTGGAGGCCGCGCTTCAATTGAAGGAGCGCGCGGCCGGTGCCAGCGTGGTCGTTTTCAGCATGGGTCCCGAAGCACTGAAAGAGACGTTGCGCAAGGCGCTGGCAATGGGGGCCGACGAGGCCGTGTTTCTTAGCGATGCCGGCTTGGAGGGTAGCGACGTTTGGGCGACTGCCTATGCGATGTCGCACGCCCTGCGAAAAATCGGTTTCGATCTGCTCGTCGTCGGCGGTCTCACCGACGACGGTAGTTCCGGAGCCGTTCCCGGCGCCTTGGCGGAGCATCTCGGATTACCGTGTATCACCAACGCGCGCAAGGCGGAAATTGCCGACGGCACGCTGCGTGTCGAACGCGAAACCGACGGCGGCTATCAAACCGTGCGCGGGCCGCTGCCGTCGCTGTTAACGACCGCGCTGACGTTCGGAGAGCCCCGCTACGCATCGCTCAAGGGCATCATGGGTGCGAAGAAAAAAACGCTAGCGACGATGACGCTGGCGGACCTCGGCGTCGAGCGTCCCCTTGGAACCGACGGGGCGAAAATGCAGCTCGAGTCGTTCGCCCCACCTCCCCCGCGCGGCAAAGGCCAGGTCGTCGAAGCGGCCGACGGCGCAGCAGGTGCGCAAGCCGTGTTCGATTTCTTGCGCCAAAAGAAATTCGTGTAACGTGAAAGACGTCATCGTTTACGTCGAGCACCGTCAGGGCAAGACGCGCAAAG
>JBAUZB010000235.1:0-5498 GCA_049585095.1 Candidatus Tumulicola sp. | reverse complement strand
CGTCGGGCCTGAGCAACCGGCGCATCGGCGAGACGCTGCGCATCAGCCGCCGCACCGTGGAAACGCACATCGCTTCGATGTTCGACCGCTTCGATTTGACGTCGCGCGTTCAACTCGTCGAACTGATCGCGTCGCTCGGTTCGGAACGACGCGCCTAGCAAACCAGGACTTCGTAAAACACTGGAGTCAATGTCATGAACTCTACCTTGGTACCACTGTTCGCCGCGATGGTTGCAGGCTTTGTAAGCATTGTGAGCGCGATTATTTCCCTAGCGGGCATTTTTTATACACAGGCCAAACAATCCGACACAAATGCCAGAATCGAACAGTTGCGTGACAGCCTTCAGTCTGCGCGAGACGCAACTGCCGCACGTCGTGAGTACGAATACGAAGCCCGACGGCGTCTTTACGCGGAAGCGCAGCCCCTGCTATTCCAGATGTACGAATATGCTGGATTAGCATCCGAGCGTATTCCTGACCTGGCGAAGCGTGCCTTGCGCGGAAACCTCGGTTCTGACGGTTGGCTGACCGATAGGACAGGGTACTACCTACCGTTTACCATCTACACATTGCTCGCCCCTACGGTCACTTTTTTTCTTTTACGTGACAAGTTGACACTATTTGACCTTACGCTTGATGCGACGTTGGAATTAAACTACAACCTCAGCTATGCTGCTTACGACGCTTGGAGTAATGACTTCCCTCTTGCCCATCAAGCGCCGGCAATCGAGTATGACCCCAACACCACCCAGAAATGGGAGGGGCTAATGGAAGGTGAGCGTGACCGGCCCGCGCGAGTGCTTGTAGATCCGTCCGGAAAACCGCGACTCATCACGTATGCGGAATTCGAGGATCAGTATTTGCAGCCGCGATCCAAGCTCAACTCGGAGTTAAAGGTATTCAAACAGATGATCCATGGCTTTACGCCCAGCAGCCGTCCAGTGCTATGGAGAGTGCTGGTCAGCCAGTTTTTTGTTTATCGTGCGCTCCGGGTTGCTCTAGATTCCTCTAAGCGTCGAGGTGATGCAGCTACAGTGCCAGCGATTGACCTTGCGCAGTTGCTCGAGGAAGCTACTACCGTTTTCGATGGTATGCTAATATGGGGTAATACCGAGGCAGACCGCACTGCCAGTCTCGATGCGATTAGGATAGGACGGCGCTATCTAGCACATACGCTGCTGGGGAAAACATCATTTCGGTCCTGCCCAGAGTGCCGGGAATGCACTTGGGAAAATAATGTAGCTGTTGCACACGGCGTTTGAGGCAATGAAGAGCCCGATGCCAGCGGAATTGGCAAAATCGATAACGCATGCGACTGCCCGCGATCGCGTGGCCGGACTGACATTGAGTCGACCGGCCTTATCGCTTCGCTCTCTGTTACATCATCCGAATGGGCGACCGAACTGAGTCAACGCCCACATCGCTAGCAAAAAGACGCTGAGCAGGGCTTGGATACCTGAAACAACACGCACCCATCCCACGGCTTGCAACGAATATTCGCGAGACTGTAACCTGCGGATCCAATCGCCGGGCGTAAACTGCTCAAAGCCGATATTGACTGCCGAAACAAGAGAAAAGTAGGCTGCGACGGGAACTACTTCTTTCCAGTGTTTTGACTCGACGAGTATTTTTTTGCGCTCTTTTTCTACATTCGGGTCACCCTCAGTACCATCTAAGCGGTCCGCCGGGAATACCTTGACGATACCGCTCATCGGCGTCGGATATACAATGGCAAACAGATATACGAGGCTGAATACGCCTCCAAGCACAACAATCCAACCCAGCGCGTAAATAGGGTGCATACCGTACGCCGTGGTCAAGTCAAGCGCAACAAACCTCCCCACGCCGGCCATCCAGTTAAAGCTTAAGATTGGGCTCGCGAGCCGATCCCGCGTTTCATTGCGTTCTATTGCGTATGTTGCCGCTCGCTCTTCGTCTTGAAGGCCCGCGTCTTGTAGCAACCTGCGAAGTTGTACTAGCCCGACTTCCTCTCCAGTGCCCAGCTTTAGCGTCGCAAGCCCTTTAATGCCCGCAACATACGAGTCGGGCGATTCAGACGATGGCGCGTATTGTGCGGTCGTTACGGTGGCATAAGCGATTTTGGCTTTGCTTACGGAGGCAAAGCTGAGATCTGCGTCGGTCAGATTTGCATAATCTAAATAGGCCCCATTTAAAACGGCGCCCGACAGCTTCGCTGCGTTCAAGTTAGAAGCACCTAGATTAGCCCGGATTAGGTTTGCAAAACTCAGATCGCTATTGCTAAGATCGGCGTGATTGAGATTTGCACTGCTGAGATACGCCCGCTTCAGGTTCACTTGGATCATCTTGGCGCTGGTGAAGTCCGCTCGGTACGCGTTCACATTGCTAAGGTCACTCTCAGCCAGATTGGCGTTAGCGAATTTGGCCGACCGCAGATCGGCGCGTTCAAAGTTCGATTCTGTTGGCCTTGCATCCCTGAAGTCAGCGCCACGCAAATTCGCACCGGTGAACTGAGCTTTATCGAGTTCGGCATCCCTTAGTCTAGCGAAGCTGAGATTTGCCCCCGTTGCATTGACGTTAGACATATCTGTGCCGGTAAAGTCGGCCCCGGCCAAGTTCGCGCGCCTGAGGTCCGCTATCGGAAGCCTGGCATTAGTCAGGTGAGCGCTACTTAGGTTAACGAAGGGCAGTTTCGATCTAACAAGATTTGCGTCCTCAAGTTGCGCGTTGTTCATGTTTGCGCCGCTCAGGTCCGCCCAGCTTAGAGATCCTCGCCTAATATCAGCACCACTCAAGTTCGCGCCGCTTAGATTTGCGTCGGTCAGGTCGACCAGCCTCAAATCCATGCCTTTCAGGTTTGCATTACAAAGATTTGCCACTCTCGGCTGTTTCGCGGCCTCGCGCCGCCAGTCCAACCCATTCTTACCGGAGGTATCGAGAAGGTTGGGGTCAGTCAGCACATGTGCGTAAGGTTCCACCTCGAGGTTGAGGTATGCCATGTGCTCTATAAGAATCTGACGTAACTCTGGTTTCGTCGGCGTCCATACTGGAGCGCCGTGCTTGTCCAATGGATGAAGACATCGATTCACGGGTTGCGAGTGCACGGCTGCTGCCACGGCCGAAATTCCGATCGGCGCCGCGCCAAGGAAGGCGAACAGCGAAGCGGCAAAGGCAAGGCGCCTGATCATTGGCAAAACCTCCGAAGCCGAAGGCTCTAGCTTCGAAGGTATCTTACCGCCTGAATCCTGGAATCACAACCTTGCGGGGGTTCGCACAAGGCGAGATTTGAGGGGCGCCATACCGAAAAGCACCCGGGCAACGGATTGTTTCGAGCGTAGCGAGAACCGGCCGGATTCATGCCTGAAAATACCGTTGCCTTCACCTTTGCCGACGGCGTCGCCCGCGTTACGCTCGCCCGCCCCGACGTGCGTAACGCATTCAATGCCGGCGTCATCGCCGAACTGCACGCCGCATTCGAGCGCATCGCCGCCGCCGACGACGTGCGCGTCGTCGTGCTCGCGGGCGAGGGGAAAGTCTTTTGCGGCGGCGCCGACATCAGTTGGATGCGCGAATCGCTCGACTTGAGTTTCGAGGCGAACGCCATCGATGCCGAGCGCATGAGCGACATGTTCCGCGCGATCGATAATTGCCCGCGCCCGGTCATCGCTCGCATTCAGGGCGCGGCGTTGGGTGGCGGCGCCGGTTTGGCGGCTGCCTGCGACATCGCGATCGCCGCCGATGACGCGAGTTTCGGGTTTACCGAAGTCAAACTCGGCATTCTTCCCGCCGTCATCTCACCGTTCGTGTTGGGGAAGATCGGCGCGTCGCACGCGCGCGCCCTGTTTCTGACAGGCGAGCGTTTCGACGCCGCGCGGGCGCTGCGCATCGGTTTGGTTCACGAAGTCGTCGCGGCCGACGCACTCGACGCGGCGGTCGACCGCTGCATCGCCGAAATTCAAAGTGCCGGCCCGTATGCGGTGAGTGCGGCCAAACTGCTGGTGCGGCGGGTTCTGGATGCGACCTATCAAGAGACGCGCGCGATCACTACGAAGGCAATCGCCGACCAGCGCATCAGCCCGGAAGGGCAAGAAGGTCTGCGGGCCTTCCTCGAGCGCCGTAAAGCCGCGTTTCATCGATGATTCGCCGGCTGCTGATCGCCAATCGCGGTGAGATTGCGGTGCGCGTCGCGCGTGCCGCCCGTGAGGCCGGCATCGTGCCGCTGGGGATTTATTCGCAAGCCGATGCGCGCGCGTATCACTTGCGATTCGTCGACGACGCGCGCTGCGTCGGACCGGCGCCGGCGGCACAGTCGTATCTCGACGTCGATGCCGTGATCGCCGCGGGCGCGAGCATGCAGGCCGACTCGGTGCATCCGGGCTACGGATTTCTCTCCGAACGCCCCGCGTTCGCGCGTGCGGTCGCCGACGCGGGGATGATTTTCGTTGGTCCGACCCCCGAAGCGATGGCGGCCATGGGCAGTAAGATCGAGGCCAAACGACGCGTTCGCGAGTTTGGCGTTCCGGTGGTCCCCGGCTACGAGGGCGACGATCGGTCGCTTGCGGCGTTGCGCGCGCAGGCCGAACGCATCGGCTTTCCGTTGCTGATCAAAGCGAGTGCCGGCGGCGGCGGCCGCGGCATGCGCGTCGTCGACGCGCCGGAGGCGTTCGGCGAGTCACTCGACGCCGCCAAGCGCGAAGCCTTAGCAGCCTTTGGCGACGATGCGGTGCTGCTCGAGCGGTACCTGCGCGACCCGCGGCACATCGAGTTTCAGATTCTGGCCGACGCGCACGGCACGACGATTCATCTCGGCGAGCGCGAATGTTCGATTCAGCGCCGCCATCAAAAAATCGTCGAAGAGGCGCCGTCGGTCGCGCTGTCGCCCGAATTGCGTGCAGAAATGGGCGCGGCAGCGGTGCGCGCCGCCGAGTCGGTCGGTTACGTGAATGCCGGAACCTGCGAGTTCATGCTCGACGCCGGCGGCAACTACTACTTTCTTGAAATGAACGCTCGCTTGCAAGTGGAGCATCCGGTTACCGAGCTGGTCTACGGCCTCGATCTGGTGCAGTGGCAACTGCGGATTGCCGCCGGCGAACCGTTGACCATTGCGCAAGACGACGTGCGGCCGCGCGGCTGGGCGATCGAGGGGCGCATCTACGCCGAAGATCCGGCCAACCATATGCTGCCGTCGACCGGGACGATTTCGCGCTGGACGCCGCCCGAAGGACCGGGCGTGCGCCTCGACGCCGGCGTCACCACCGGCAGCGAGGTGAGTCTGTATTACGATCCGATGCTCGCCAAGCTCATTGTCTACGGCAGCGATCGATTGCATGCGGTGGCACGGCTCGAACGTGCGCTGCTTGACTTTACCATCGAGGGCATTCGTTCGAACATTCCGCTGCTGCTCTGGATCGCGGGCGACGAAGCGTTCCAGGCCGGCGAGACGACCACAAGTTTTCTGCAGCAACGGTTGGACGAATCGATTTTCGCACCCAAACCGGCACCCCGCGAAGCGGTGTTGC
>JBAUZB010000234.1:0-16531 GCA_049585095.1 Candidatus Tumulicola sp. | reverse complement strand
ACCGTTTCGCGCGCGCTGCCCTTGGCTGCCGAAGACCGCCTCGACGCCGACGCGAAGCGGCAGCAGCAACGGCGCGAGCTTCGCCGCATGCTGTGCCGCCAAGATTTCGGTCGGCGCCATGAGCGCCGACTGTACGCCGTTACGCGACGCCAGGACGATCGCGGCCGCTGCCACCAGCGTTTTCCCACTGCCGACGTCGCCTTGCAACAACCGATTCATCGGAACGTTCTGCGTCATGTCGTCCCAGATTTCGGCGATCGACCGCCGCTGCGCGCCGGTCATCGCGAACGGCAGCGCGGCGGCGAACTCCTCGAGCAAACCGGGTGGGACGCGCAATGCCCGGGCATTGCGATCGCGTTCGCGCCGTGCGCGCCGTAATGCGGCGGCGGTTGCGAGCGCCAAGAATTCGCCGAAGATGAACCGCTCGCGCGCGCGTTCGGCTTCTTCGGGCGTCGACGGCGCGTGCGCGGCACGATATGCGCCGGACAAGGGCGCATAACCGCGCGCATCCGCGAGCGCCGGAGGAATCGGGTCGCTGGGAATCCGTGCGAGCAGCCGGGGCAGGTTTTTCCTGACGACTGCGCCGATCTTTCGCGTCGCCAAGTCTTTACTCGCGCGATAGATCGGCACCATTTCCCCGCGATAGCGCTCGCCGTCGGCGAGCACCGCGTATTGGCTGACGTTGACGACCGGCCCGGCGAAAGAACGTTCGACGCGTCCGCGGACGAACAGCCGCATCCCTTCGCGAAAGCGCCCGTAGACGAATCGCCGCCGGCCGATCCACTTCGCGACGAAGCGTTCGCCGGTATCGTCCTGCATCGCCGCTTCGACGATCTCGAGATGCCGAACTCGCCGTTCCTTGATGCCGACGACCACACCGACGGCGTTTTCTTCGCCCGGCGTCCGGCCCAACTGCGAAGCCGGCGTCGCAAAGCGCAGGTCTTCGTATCGAAAGGGCAGATATTCGAGCAACGCCTCGGCGGTGTCGATTCCAAGATCGCGAAACAGCGGAGCGGTTTTCGGCCCGACTCCGGCGAGGGTGGCGATATCATCCATGTTTTGAAACGCCGGCGGTTGCGTGCCGCAACGCCGCGTAACTCTGCCGGATGCGCGGCACCGCAACGCCGAAGCGATCCGCAAGCTCGAGGACGGCGCCCAGGATCGGCTCGAGTTCCAGCTCCCGTCCCCGTTCGAGATCCTGCAGCATCGACGTCTTGACGTCATCTAAGCGCGCGGCGTACGCGATCCGCGCATCGACGTCGACGCCGGCGACCACGCCCATCGCTTGGCCGAGGCGCAGCGCTTCCATCATGAGTGCGCGAACCTCCTCGCGCGCCGCCGGGTCGGCGAGCATCGGCCGAACGCTCATACCGCGCAGTGCGCTGACCGGATTGAGTCCCACGTTGTTCACGAGCTTGAGCCACACGGTCGAGCGAATGCCGGCGTCGGCTTCGGCCGCTAGTTCGGCGTCGTTCATCGCCGCGACTAACGCAGCGACCCGGGGGCCCGGCGGGCCGAGCGGACTCCCGACGACGTAACGCAGGCCGCCGCTCTGCGCGACCGTTCCCGCCGCCGCGATCTTCCCCGAAACGTGGACCACGCCGCCGATGACTTGCTCGTCGGGAAACAATCGTCCGATGGCTCCGTCCGGATCGACGCTTTGCAGCGGCGGCCGGCGACAATACCAAAACGGTACGCCGTTTTGAAAGGTCACCACGCTGGTTCCGGTGCCCGAAAACGGCGCGAGCTGAGGCAGCAGCGGGGCCCACTGGTGGGCTTTGAACGTGAGCAGCAGCGCGTCGAACGTGCCGAGTTGGCGCAAGTCCTCGCCCGCGTCGACGTTGATCGTAAAGGTTCCGAGGTCGCCCTGAATTCGTAGTCCGTCGCGGCGGATCGCTTCCAGATGGCTGCCGCGTGCGACGACGGCGACCTGCACGCCGGCTCGCGCCAACGCGCCGGCGAGGAATCCGCCGATCGCTCCGGCGCCGACCACCGCTACGCGCATTGCGGCAGATCCTTGAAAAGATTGGAGGCGACGGGCAGATTTGAACTGCCGAATGGGGCTTTTGCAGAGCCCTGCCTTACCACTTGGCTACGTCGCCGAAAAGTCGCGCTACGATGACATTCCGTTGGAGCGGGTAGTGGGAATCGAACCCACGCATCAACCTTGGGAAGGTCGCAGGCTGCCATTACATCATACCCGCGAATCACGGCGAGCCCTCCGGTTCGAGCCGCCCGGCACCTCGTCCTACAAACCGCTGGTCGGTCCCGGCGTTGCGGTTACGACCCCGACGCGAGCTCGATTACGGGGAGGCGTCCCCTCCCGCGCGAAGGTTTTTGCGTGACTTGGGTCTACGTGCTTCCGCCTTGGCTCTTCTTCGCGTGCGTTCTGGTGCTGGGAGGAGCGCTTTCCGCCTCGGGTTTGCTGTTCGTTCGGCACGTCATCACTCGCAACCAGGAGCTCACGCACAACGACGTCGCCGGTCCGATCATCGGGACCGTCGGAACGATACTCGCGGTCATCCTGTCGTTTCTGCTGGTCACCGTTTGGCAAGAGTACGATAGCGCCGCGGCGACCGTTGCCCAGGAAGCCAGCGCGGTTGCCGATTTGTACCACGTCGCCGGTCACTTTCCGCCTTCGGTCGCACGGCGTCTGCGCGGGACGCTGAAGACCTACGTGAACGCGGTCGTCAGCGACGAATGGCCGGCGATGCGAAGCGGACGCGTGAGCGCCGTGGCCCGGGCCGCCGCCAGTTCGGTCTTCGACATCGTCGCGCGCTATCAACCCACCAGTGGCGCCCAGCAAGCCTTGCAGCAAGACGCCCTGGGGATCATCTCCACCTTTGAGGATTCCCGCCGCAGCCGGCTGTTCGCCAACGACCAAGGCATCCCGGTGTTCTTTTGGGTCGGCAACCTCATCTTGGCAGCCATCACGGTGGGGTTTTGCTTCATCTTTCGGGTGCGCAGCGAAGCAGTTCATTTGGTCATGACGCTTGCGTTGACCACGGTGATCGCAACGATTTTCGTTTTGATCGCGCTGTTCGACTATCCGTTCCGAGGCGACAGCCAAATTCCGCCGACGATCTTCGTGCAGCTCCAGCACTCGCTTTTTGACGAGCCTATTGTATCAAACTCACCGACCGAGCCAGCACGATCGCGATCGTCATCAACGAAATCAACGATTCGATCAGCATCAGACACTTGGCCCAACGGCTGAGCGGCATCACGTCGGCCGGACTGAACGCGGTTGAGTTGGTGAACGATAGATACAAATAGTCGAAGAACTGCGGCCGCCAGTCGGGATCGACGCACGGCAGCGGCTTTCCACCCAGGTACGAAAGCTGCATCTGCGGGAAGAGAAAGTCGGCGTTGCGGACCTCGGTGGCCGCGCCGGCGTGCGCGCGCGCTTCCGGGCCGTCGCCATCGAGCTCCCAATACCACAGCGCAAAAACCAGAATGTTCGTGAACCAGATTTGCGCGCCGTGGCGCAGCAGCATGCCGGCGTAGTTCAACTCGACGATGCGCGCCGGGTAAAAGAACCCGTTGATCAGCAGCGCGACCGATACGACGTTGAAGAAATTCACGATCGCAATTAGGATGATTCCCCAAACGCGCATGCGGCGCGTTTCCGAATGCCGACGCGGGGCCAACACCGACAACGGAGCCAACAACACGAGGACCAATAGGGGAGCCACCCAGATCGGCCCGATGGTCAATCGCGGTGGAAGCGTGATATAGAGCGCAACTGCCGCCAGAACCGCGACGGAGGCGTGCCACCGCGGTTCGTGGCGCACGGCCGGCGTCTCTTCGGCCGGTGGTTTCTCCATCGAGCGGTGCGTTCGCGCGCTCGGCGACCGCAACCCGCCCGAGCAGCGGCGGTATCATGGGGCGCATGTCAACGGATTTTCGAAACGGGAAGACCTTTCCACGCCGCGGCCGTCAGGCGATCGGCGAAGCACTCTGGCTGTTGCGCATGGCCGACAAAGGCCGCGCCGCCGCTGCCGGGACGATTCACGACTACATTTATCCGTGTCCGATGGACCGAGGCGTCATGGAGCGCTGGGGCGTCACGCCCGAAGCCTTCGATGCCGCACTCGCACGGTACGCCGGCGACGAAGCACTCTACGGCTGGTTGACCGAGCGCGTGCCGGCGGCACAGATTCAGCTGGCAAACCGCTGGCTGCTCGAAGAGCGAACGGCGAATCTCGACCGGCAAGACGCCGAAGAAGGCGCCGCCGTGGAACAGCGTTGATGGGCAAGACGGTCGAGTTCGCGCGACCCGACGGAACGTTCGCTCCGGGATACCTGAGCGCACCGGCGTCCGAGGGCGATGCACCCGGAGTCGTTCTCTTCGGAGAGTGGTGGGGGCTGACCGAGCATATTAAGGAAACCGCCGACCGCCTCGCCGGCGCCGGATTCCGGGTTCTGGTGCCGGATCTGTACCGCGGAAGTGTGGCGGATACGCGCGAGGAAGCCGGCCACCTGATGGAGGGGTTGGACTTCTCCGACGCGGTGTCACAAGACGCACGCGGCGCAGCCGCGTATTTAAGGCACGTCGGCGCACGCCGCGTCGGGGTCATGGGCTTCTGCATGGGCGGCGCGCTTGCGATGCTGACCGCCATGCACGATCCGGATTTCGATTCGGCGGTGATCTTCTACGGATATCCGCCGCCCGAAGCCGGCGATCCCTCGACCATCGGTATCCCGATCATGGGGCATTGGGCCCATCGCGACGAGTTTTTCGATATCGCCCGCGTCGATGCGTTGGAGGAAGCGCTCGCGGCCAAGGGCGTCCCCTTCGAGTTTCACCGCTACGATGCCAAGCACGCGTTCTACAATCCCGGCGGCCTGGGAAACTACCATCGCGAGCACGCCGAAGCGGCGTGGGCGCGGAGCGTCGAGTTCTTCAAGCGGACGCTGGCATAGTCGAACGACGGCGCCCGCCTTGGGTCGCCAGGCCCTCGCCCGGCGGCGCAAAAACGGGCCGCCCCTGAGACGGCGGCCCGTTCCTGCGAATGCGTGGTGCCAAGGGCCGGAATCGAACCGGCGACACCGCACTTTTCAGGCGCGTGCTCTACCGACTGAGCTACCTTGGCGAGGGTTTGACCTTTGCGGACCTTTCGGGTTTTGCGAGGAGCGCATCGCGTTCGTTGCGATGCGCTCCCAAAAGACTGGCGACGCTGATGGGGCTCGAACCCACGACCTCCGCCGTGACAGGGCGGCGCTCTAAACCAACTGAGCTACAGCGCCAAGGACCGGGACCGCTATTTAGCACTCGTTCGAGCCGTCACCTGCGGCAACGTCGGCGTCCGAAATGGGCACGGTTGGGATTGAACCAACGACCCCCCGCGTGTGAAGCGGATGCTCTCCCACTGAGCTACGCGCCCGTTGCGCTCGGACAAGCTGGTATCTTACCCTACCCGCGGCTCGGATGTCCAGCCGCCCGCAACCGCTCGCGCGCAACGCGGACTCCGGATGCAAGGGTCGAAATGCGACGCGATGCTCGCCGGTTTTCCGCTCGTCACGCGCTTTACGGTTCCGTTTGCCGACATCGACATGATGCAGCACGTCAATAACGTCGCGTATATTCGCTGGGCGGAAATGATGCGCTCGGAATACTTTGCGCAAGTGATGGCCGAACCGATCAACGGAGCGCGCGGAATCATTCAAGCAACGATCGACTTCACGTACGAACGCCAGCTGCATTATCGCGAGAAGATCGCAATCGGCTGTCGCATCTCGAGAATCGGAACGAAGTCGTGGGATTTCGCCTACGAAATCTGGAGCGAAACCAACGAGCACCGCGCCGCGCGCGGAATCACGACGGTCGTTGCCTTCGATTTCGTTACTCAAACCAGCATCGCCGTCCCGCAGTCCTGGCGCGACGCCATCGCCGCATACGAGGCCGGACCGCAGCGCTTCTTCGTGTGAATCACGCCGCGCTCGTCCTGGCGGCGCTGACCGCCATCCACTTTCCCGTTTCGACTTCCGACGCCCAGGCGCAAGCTTACGTCGATCGCGGGCTTTTCTACTACTATGCCTACGATGACGGTGACTCCGTCGATGCCTTTGGGGCCGCCGCCGCACGCGACCCGAAACTGGCGATGGCGTACTGGGGAGAGGCGCTCGCGGACGGACCGGATCTCAACAGCCCGATGACGGAAGAGGGCTTCCTGCGCGGTCAAAGCGCCATCGCCAAAGCCGTTGCGCTGGAACGGGATGCGAGCGACGCGGAGCGCGGGTACATCGATGCAATGGCGCTTCGCTACCAAGGAACGTGGACCGATTGGAACGCCGACGACGCGGCCTATCGCCGCGCCATGATTGCGATAGTGCAACCGGCACCCAATACGGAAGGTGCGACGGTTGCGCGGCTGCTCGCCGCCGAAGCCCTGTTGGAACACGGCGGCTTGATCTGGTCCGGCCCGGCGCCGGAAACCGCCGATTCGCAACGGGCTCTCGCGCTGGTTAACGGCGTGCTTTCGGACGATCCCGAAAACGTCA
Source organism: Candidatus Tumulicola sp. (assembly GCA_049585095.1). GTDB lineage: Bacteria > Vulcanimicrobiota > Vulcanimicrobiia > Vulcanimicrobiales > Vulcanimicrobiaceae > Tumulicola. Next base: position 10,027 of record JBAUZB010000234.1, on the reverse strand, counting down.
TGGCCAACCATTTGTGCCTGCATCTCTACGACGCCGCGCCGGACCGCACGCCTGCCCGGGCGTGCGCTCTCCGGCTCGACGCGGCGATATTCCCGCCGCAGGCCGAACATCTGGCGCACATGCCGTCGCATTACTGGATTGAAACCGGAAACTATCCGGCGGCCATGGATTCGAGCGAGCGCGCATATCGGCTCTTCACGCAACTGCAGCAGGTCGCCGGGCGCAATCCGGATCACGATCGCTATCTGGTTCACGACGTCTACGTCGGCTATTCGGCCGCCATGATGCTCGGCAGTTACGACGCTGCACGCCGATGGTCGAGTCGCATGGATGCCGTCTACGAAACGCGTTTCGACGCCCTAACCGCGTTGCGTTTTGGACATTTCGCCGAAGCCTACGCGCTGGCGTCCGGGAAGACGCCGAGCGAACTCGCGGTGCGCGGTCTGGCCGCCGTGGAACTCGGGCGTCAATCCGAAGCCCGGGAACTTGCGGTTTCCCTGCGCGCGCTATCTGAGTCCGGCGATCTCGCACAGCTCTTTCTCGCACGCCTTGCCGAAAGCGATGGAAAGTACGAGGATGCCGCACGATCGATCGAGCGCGCGGTGACGCTGCAACGCGATGCGTTCGCCGACGAGTTGATTCCGCTGCTCCCGGCTTTGGAAGCGCGCGGAGACTTCGCAATGCGGTGCGCCGCGTATGCCGATGCCGTCGAGGCTTACCGGGCGACGCTCGCGGCCTATCCCAACGATGCGCGCGCGCTCGCCGGCCTCGACGCGGCACGCAAGGCGCAGAGTAGGGGCCCGTAGGCCCCTTACGCTACGTTCTGGGCGCGTAGGGTCCGCGCCAGTGCTGCCAATGCGTCGCTCATCGCTTGAGCGCCATCGGCGATGCGCGTGCGTACGCCCGTACTTCGTCCGCTTTGCGCAAGCCGGCTCTGACGGCTGCGTTGAGCGGTTTCGATGGCGTCGTCACGGCGCATCCGGCTCTCGGTTTCAAACCAATAGTCCATGATTCGCCTCGTGATGGAGTCGGTAGAAAGTGCAATTAAAAAGGCCCCCGGTCTTTCGCGGAGGCCTTCGAACGAGCGGTGGTTACCGGCGCGTTATGCCGGCCCGATGTCCGAAGGTCTAAAGCGAAGCGACCCGCCGCCGAATTGCGGCGCGATGGGGAAATGACGCGTGCAGTTATTATTCATCGGGCCTCCCTTCGTGATAGCGTAGTGCGTAACGAGCGTCGTGCACGACACTTTACCATGCAATTGCGCGTGCGTCAAATCGTTGCTCCAGGTACGCATCGGATTGGCCGCGAAATCTGCGCCGATCCCATGCGACGGGCGGTTAGCTCAGTGGGAGAGCACTTCCTTGACACGGAAGGGGTCACTGGTTCAATCCCAGTACCGCCCACCATTTTCAGCGCAAACAAACGCATCTTGAACTCGCGAGATCGCGCCTCGGTACGTGTATCCAGAGCGTTTCACACGTAGGCGTTCATCCGCGAGCGTTCTTAGGGAGCATTCTCTCGTGCGACGCCTTCTCGTTTTCATCGGCGTGACCGTATTCGCCATCGCCCTCGGTGCCTGCGCCTCCTCCGGCGGTAGCGGCGCCATGGTGCCGCAGAACTCGGCTGCTCGATTCGACGGCCAGGGCAACGGCAGCACCGAGTTGACGGAGCCTCCCGAAGTGCGCGCGGTCCATGGCGTCGCAACCGTGTCGCTCGTCGCCCAAATCAACGTTGCGACCGAGTTGCCGGCGTTCGACTTCAAGGGGCAGATCAGCACCGCCCCGACGATTCGGGTACGGCCCGGCGACACGATCGTGCTCGACGTTACCAACGAGTTGCCGGCCGGACACGGAATGCAAGGCGACCTCAACCTGCATTTTCACGGGCTGGGCGTCTCGCCCGAACCGCCCGCCGACGACGTATTGACGATGCTGGCGATGCCCGGCGGATCGCTGCACTACGTCGTGCCGATTCCCAAGGTTCAGGAGCCCGGTCTCTATTGGTATCACCCGCACGTGCACGGACAGGTGAACTTCCAAGTCGGCGAGGCCGGAATGTCCGGGGCGATCGTGATCACCGGACTGGAACACCACTTACCCGGTCTGGCAAAGTTGAAGGAACGCCTGCTGGTCGTGCGCGACCGCGGACTCGGCGACACCGACATGGCGCAAGTGCGTCCGCGCGATATCAACCCGAATCCGTGCGGTCCCGACCCGGGATTGACGCTCACGGTCAACGACGCCGTGCATCCCTTCATCCCGATTGCACCAGGTGAATCGCAATTCTTCCGGCTGGTCAACGCCACCGGACACAAAAACCTCAAGCTCGCGATCGACGGCGGCACGCTCGAAGTCGTAGCGATCGACGGCGTCGCGCTCGACGCGTATCCCGGAACGCCGCCGACCGAGACGGTCTCGAGTTTGATCGTTCCGCCCGCCGGGCGCGCCGAGTTCGTCGTCACCGGCGGCGCCGCCGAAGCGCGGTTCCGGACGCTCTGCTTCGATTCCGGGACCCACGGCGACCCCGACCCGATGGAAATACTAGCCAGCCTTCGGCCGCCTTCACAAAGCGGATTCGCGCACGGAACGTTCGCTCGGACCCAGCCGCATCGGCTCACCGTGGGCGCCCCGCTTTCACCCAATCCGTTTTCCGAGCCGCTTCCGCCGGTCGCCGCTAAGCGCGTCGTCGTTTTGAGTGAGGGAGCGAGCCATATGTTCATCAACGGAAAAGCGTTTTCGATGAAGGCGCCGCCGATGTTTATCGTTCGCGTCGGGACCGTCGAAGAATGGCGCGTCTCCAACGTCACCGACGAGGTCCACGATTTTCACATCCACCAGACGCACTTCTTCGTCGAAAGCGTCAACGGCGTGCCGGTCCAGCATCCGCATTGGGCCGATAGCGTCGTCGTGCCGCACCGCAAAGTCGCCAAAGACGGCTCGTCGACGCCGGGGCACTTGGTTTTGTTGATGGATTTTCGGAACCCGATTATTCGTGGAGAGTTCGTCTTCCATTGCCACATTCTCGATCACGAAGATAGCGGCATGATGGCAAAAATCCTGGCCATTTAATCCGGTAGAAATACGAAGGCCCCGCCCGAAGGCGGGGCCTTGCATTTCCCTTGGGAAACCGTTTTAGTGGCAGGCGCCCTGCGAACTCGTGAACGTCCCCTCGAAAGAGAACTTCCCACCGGTGCCGGTCGACGGCGTCCGGTAGAACCACGAGAAGAACGCCAGTTCTTGCGGGTGGTAGGTAAAATGCTTGTACTTGAGCGTGAAGGCGGTGCCCGTAAGCGGATCGCCGACCTCGAAGTTGTTTTGGCAACCGCCGACTTGACCCACGTGTCCCCACGCCGGCGTGCCGTTGTCGATAAACGGATCGTTGATCAGTTCGCCGATTTCGTGCGTCCAGGCGTGAATGTCTTCAATCGGAACGTCGAAGATGCCGGCGTCGTTGTAGGCACCGACCGCGTAGACTTGCGTGCCGGACGCACGCCCGAAGGCATTGTGGTAGCCGAGGATGCAGCAGCCGCCCTCGGTTTCGAAGGTGTTATACGAGAGCACGACGGGAACTTGCGTCGTCGTCGCATAGGTCGTGGCGAGGCCCGTCACGATGTTGTCGTAGGCTTGGAGCGGAATCTCGCCGATGTTGTGGTTCTGCCCGGAGCAGACGCCGGTTTCCGTTTTGGAACCGCTCGGCGCGTTGATGTTGACGACGATCGGCGCCACCGCGGGAACGAGCTTAATGTGGAATTTCGGTCCTTTGAGAACCGTCCAAAATTCGGCACGCTGGAACCCGTCGTTGACTTGAACCTTGCCGACCTTGATGCCGTTGGAAACCAGCGGCGTACTCACGAAATTGGGGCCCTGGAAGAACCGATCTTCAACTGAGACCGTGTCGCTGCAGCCAGGCTGCCGTGGATCCAGCACCGTTCCGTCCGAAAACGTGACGACCAGCACGATCGGCACGAAACTGACCTTGGTGGTCGCGTTGCTCTTCGTCGGATCCTTGCCGACGATCGAATACTGATAGGTGTTGTTGTCGAGCGGCGACTTCACCGACCCGTTATAGAACGGAATGGTCGTCGACGCGCCCTGCTTGAGATTCGCGTAGTCGACGTTCTGGGGCTTCATCGTTACGTAACGCGGCACCCAGTGATGCATTTCCGCAATGCTGCGGCCCGTTGTGCCGCCCGCAAAGGGAGCTGCTTGGCTTGCAGACTGCGATTGGGCCGGCATCGTGCCGCCCTGACCACCGCACGCAGCCAGCAATGCGCCGGCGGCGACAGCCGCGGCGATTCTACCGGAATTCATGAATTTGAGTCCTCCAAAGGCTCCGGATGGCTTGGGTAAGCGTTGGGGATTCCCGCACCCCGGCGTCGGAACCTTGTAACGAGGATCGAGCCGCGCGGCGGCACGAATTCGTGACCCTGCAGCGCACGCTTACCGGTAACCCTAGGGATTTCTCGGGTGGCGCAAACGCGCGGCGGCCCCGGCGTGTTAAACAGAAAAGACCGTGCTGAAAGCCTTTCATCCGCTCGTGAGCGCATGGTTTGCCGAGCGATTCGGCCAACCGACGGAACCGCAACTCCAGGGATGGCCGCTCATACGCGCGGGCGGCGATACGCTTCTCTGCGCGCCGACCGGATCGGGAAAAACGCTGGCCGCGTTCCTCACGTGTCTCGACGGCCTCGTGCGGCGCGCCGCCGACGGCAAACTCCCCGAAGAAACCCTGGTGGTGTACGTTTCGCCGCTCAAAGCGCTCACCAACGACGTCCGCAAGAACCTCGAAGTGCCGCTCGCCGAAATCGTCGCGATTGCCGAGCGCTGCGACACGCCGCTCGCGCCCATCAGAACGGCGGTTCGCACCGGCGACACCACGGCCGCCGAACGGCAGCGCATGTTACGCAAACCGCCGCACGTGCTGGTCACCACTCCCGAATCGCTGTTCATTCTTCTGACCGCCGAAAAATCGCGCGCGCTGTTCGGGAACGTTTCGACGGTGATCGTCGACGAAATTCACGCCGTCGCCGGCAGCAAACGCGGGTCGCATCTCGCGTTGACCTTGGCACGGCTCGACGCGCTCGTCACGCAAGGCGGCCGGCGCAAGCCGCAGCGCATCGGGTTATCGGCGACCGTTCGCCCGCTCGAACGGGTGGCACGTTTCCTCAGCCCGCAGACGTCGACCGTCGACGTCGGCAGCCGGCGGGCGATGGGACTCTCGGTCGAAATTCCCAGCGACGAACTCGGCGCGGTTGCGAGCGGGGAGATGTGGGCGGAGATGTACGACCGCGTCGCCGAGATGATTCTTGCCAATCGCACGACGCTGATCTTCGTTCCCACGCGGCGCATGAGCGAGCGCGTCGCGTACGCGCTCGAGCAGCGTCTGGGCGAAGGCATCGTGATGCCGCACCACGGCAGTTTGGCGCGCGAGGCACGGTTCGACGCCGAGAATCGCCTGAAGGCCGGCGCCTTGCGTGCCGTCGTCGCCACCGCGTCGTTGGAGCTCGGGATCGACATCGGCACCATCGACCTGGTGGTGCAACTCGGAAGCCCGCGCTCGATTGCGACGGCGCTCCAACGCATCGGCCGGTCCGGACACTGGGTGGGCGCCATGCCGCAGGGCAAAATTTTCGCCACTACCCGCGACGAGTTGCTCGAATGCGCCGCACTCGTGCGCGCCTTGCGCGGCGGCGCGATGGATGCGCTCGCGATTCCCGAGGCACCGCTCGACATTCTCGCGCAGCAAATCGTCGCCGCCTGCGCGGCCCACGAGTGGAACGCCGACGCGCTCTTTGCGCTCGTCGGGAGCACCTACTCGTACCGCCACTTGTCGCGCGCCGACTTCGACGCGGTCGTGTCGCTGGTCGCCGACGGCGTGACCATGGCGCGCGGGCGCAGCGGAACGTTTCTGCACTACGATCGCGTCAACGGTATCCTGCGCGCGCGGCGCGGGGCGCGGCTCGCCGCCACTACGTGCGGCGGTGCGATACCCGATACCGCCAACTACAGCGTCGTCGCCGAGCCCGACGGACATATCGTCGGCACCCTCGACGAGGACTTCGCGATCGAGAGTATGGCGGGCGATATTTTTCTGCTGGGCACCAACTCATGGAAGATTCGGCGGGTCGAAACCAGCACCGTTCGGGTCGAAGACGCGCACGGTTCGCCCCCGACGATTCCTTTTTGGAACGGCGAAGGGCTCGGCCGTACCGTCGAATTGTCGCATGAGGTTTCGGAACTGCGCGTCGCGATCGACGAAAGCGACGACGCACGGGCCACCGAGCTGCTCGTCGACGACTGCGGGCTCGATTCGAGCGGCGCGCAACAAGCCGTTGCCTACGTCCGCGCCGCCAAAGCCGCGCTCGGCGTGATCCCCACCGACCGCGTCGTCGTCGCCGAACGCTTCTTCGATGAAGGCGGCGGCATGCAACTCATCCTTCACACACCATTCGGAGCGCGCATCAACCGGGCGTGGGGCCTGGCACTGCGCAAGCGCTTCTGCGTTTCCTTCAACTTCGAGCTGCAAGCCGCCGCCACCGACAACGGCGTCGTCATCTCGCTGGCCGAGCAACACGCGTTTCCGCTCGAGGCCGTCTTTGAATATCTGAAATCCGCCAGCGTCGAGAACGTGCTCACGCAAGCCCTGCTGCCCGCACCGATGTTCGAAGCGCGCTGGCGCTGGAACGCCACCCGCGCCTTGTCGATCGCGCGCATGCGCGGCGGCCGGAAGGTTCCGCCGCAATTGCTGCGCATGCGCGCCAACGATCTGCTGGCGGCCGTGTTTCCCGACCAAGCCGCTTGTCCCGAGAATCTTACCGGCCCAATTCGCATTCCGGATCACGTGCTGGTACGGGAAACGATCGCCAACTGCTTGCAGGAAGCCATGGATCTCCGCGGCTTGCTGCGGATCCTGCGCGATATCGAAGGCGGCGCCATTCGAACCGTTGCCGTCGATACACCGGAGCCCTCGGTCTTCAGCCACGAAATCCTCAACGCGAATCCGTACGCTTATCTCGACGATGCGCCCCTGGAGGAACGCCGCGCACGCGCGGTACAACTGCGCCGCACTACTCGCGACGACTTCAGCGGCGCCGGCATTCTCGACCCAAAAGCGATCGGCGTAGTTACCGACGAGTCGTGGCCCGTGGTGCGCGACGCCGACGAGCTGCACGACGCGCTCGCCACACTGATCGTCCTCCCGCCTCCGTGCCGTTCCGAGCCGGCCTCCGGGGTTGCGGGGCCGACGGACCTTTGGCACGGGTGGTTTAGCGAGTTGGTCGCCCAGCGCCGCGCGACCACCTTGCACGTTGCTGCGACGCCGCTTTGGGTTTGCGCCGAACGGCTGGAGCTCGCGCGTCTGGCGTATCCCGGCGCGACGCTTCAACCCGACATCGCCGCCGTTGCCGGCATGCCGATGCCGGAACAGCCGCAGGATGCGCTGGTAGAAATCGTCCGCGGATGGCTCGAATGCAGCGGGCCGGTGACCGTCGCCGAAATGGCCGAACGGCTCGGTGCCGATCTCGAGGCGGTTGCCGCCGCGATGCTGCGACTCGAGAACGAAGGCCAAGTATTGCGCGGGCACTTTCGTACGAGCGGCGCCGAAGAATGGTGCAACCGCCGCGTGCTCGCGCGCATCCACCGTCTCACGATTGGACAACTGCGGCGTGAAATCGAACCGGTCACCAGTGCCGATTACGCGTGCTTTCTCTACCGCTGGCAGCACGTTGCTCCGGCGTCGCGGCTGCACGGCGTCGACGGCACGCTGCAAGCGATCCGGCAGTTGGAAGGCTACGAGATTCCGGCGGCGGCATGGGAATCGCAGATTCTCCCGCGCCGAATCGCGGGCTACAAACCCGAATATCTCGATCGGCTCTGCTATTCGGGTGAAGTGATGTGGGGCCGAATTTCACAGCACCCCGCACTGATCCCCAACGAACACGAACGTAAGCGCCGCGTCCGCCCGACGAAACTCGCGCCGATCGCCCTGCTCGCGCGCAGCGCCGCCGAAGAGCTGATCGCCCGCGACGACGGCTTTGCCCCCGAGGGTCTGTCGCAGGCGGCGCGCGAAGTGTTGGCCGCCATCGAAGCGCGCGGCGCACCGTTTTTCACCGAGATCGTTCGGGCCACCAAACGCATGCCGGCCGAAGTCGAGGAGGCCTTGTGGCAATTGGTCGCCGCGGGACTCGTGACCGCCGACGGCTTCGACGCATTACGCTCGCTTATCGACGCCAAGCGGCGTTTAGGCGAGAAGGGTCTGCGCGCGCGGCCGCGCTCGTCGAGCGGTCGCTGGGCGCGGCTGGTTTCCGCGACCCGGCGCATCGATCCCGACACGTTCGCGCGGCGCCTGTTGATTCGCTGGGGTGTCGTTTTTCGCGATGTCATCGCGCGCGAAAGCTTGGCTCCGCGCTGGCGCGAGCTGCTCGTGGCGTTGCGCCGTATGGAAGCGCGCGGCGAAATTCGCGGCGGACGGTTCATCGCCTCGATCGTCGGCGAACAGTTCGCGCTACCGGATGCGATCGACGCGTTACGCGCCGCTCGCCGCGACGGAGGCGATCGATCTCTGGTAGCCGTTTCGGGCTACGATCCGCTTCAAATCGTCAACTCGGTGCTGCCCGAAGCCAATCGCCTCGAACGCCTCTCCATCGCGTCTCCCTGAGAACGCCATGTGAAGATACCGGTAGCTCGGTGACGAACTACCGGTATATGCGGAGGTTTGACAACGTGAAAACAATTGGACTGCTCGTGGCCGCACTCATTGGAGTGAGTGGCCAGAGTCCGGCGGCGGCGCCGCTGCGTCATCTCGAATATCAGTTCGGATATAACACCCCGGTCGCGAGCTCGGGCCAGGGCACCGGAACGACGGCGATCGATATTCTGGGACCGGCGCAGGACGGCGGCATGATGGTGAGCGGGACCGATTCCTGGTGGAACTCGGTTCGGCCGCGAAGCACGAACACGTGCGAGGTGTATTCCGACGGCGGCATTTCCTGCATGACGCGCCCCTACGCCATTTCGCCGATACAGCTTGCCATTTTTTCACTACTCGGGGGCGGCTATTTCAAGGGTTTGTCGGCCGGCGGAACGTCGACGTGGAAGCAGCAGTTCCAAATCAATCGCGGCGACCTCTACAAGTGGAATTCCGCGTTTACGCTCCAAGGGAAAGGACCGATCCCCAACGGCGGCGGTCTCGTTCGCGTCGACTCCAACGGCACCATGGACCAACTCGGGGGCCACTACCGGCAGGGCACCGCGAAAGTGAGCATCGCTTACGATCCGGTGGCGAAGGTCCCGGCCGTCGTCGACGATCTGCGGACGCATCTACCGCAAACGAGTATCTACAATCAAGACTTGGTCCAACTGAAGCTGATCAAAGACTCCCAATCCAAATCCTAAAGCCGCACCGCTGCCGCCGAGTGCCGGGCGAGGGAGTTCAGCGCGAATCGGCAAGCGCTTGATGCACCATCGCGATCGCGCTCGAGCCTTCGCCGACGCCGGCCGCCACGCGCTTGATCGAACCGCTGCGCACGTCGCCGGCGGCGAAAATTCCCGGCCGATTGGTTTCGAGCAAGAACGGCTCGCGCGTTAGCCGCCAGGTCTTGCCGGCCTTGGCCGCCTCCCGGCCGGTATAGACGTAGCCGCGCGGATCGGTGGCAACGAAGTCTCCGAGCCATTTCGTTTGGGCATCGGCGCCGATGAACACGAACACCGCGTGCGTCGGCGCTCGTCGCGTCTCCCGGCTGACGGTATCGCGGAGCACCACCGCTTCGACTTCGTCGCTCCCCTCGACCGCTTCGACCTCGGCGTTGCTCACGATCGATACGTTCGATCGCGAGGTCAACTCGTCGATCAAATACGTCGACATCGATTTCGACAAATCGCCGCCGCGAATGACGATGTCGACGTGCTCGGCATAACGCGAAAAGAACATCGCGGCTTGCCCCGCGGAATTGCCTCCGCCGATTAAATGAACGCGCTGGCCGCTCACGCGTCGCGCTTCCGATTGCGCCGCACCATAGTACACACCGCGG
>JBAUZB010000233.1:0-4369 GCA_049585095.1 Candidatus Tumulicola sp. | reverse complement strand
CCCCGATCGCGACGGTGAGGGCCAGCGCGCACGCCGCCAGGGCGAGGTGCTGGCCGGCGTGCGCCGCCAAGTCGCTCAACATCGGTTAGGAGGCCCGTTGGGCGAGTGCGCGCATCGTTGCGAGAGTTTTGCCCGTGCGGGGCGAAACCCATTGGTTCACCCTATGATCGAACCATCGGTTTTGCCCCAAGCTCCCCCTCCTACGGTCGTCGCCTTCGACGATTCGTCGCTCTACATCAGCCGCGAGCTGTCGTGGGTCGAGTTCAACGACCGCGTGCTCGAGGAAGGGCTCGATCCGCACAACCCGCTCCTCGAGCGGCTCAAGTTCGTCGCGATTTACGAGACCAATCTCGACGAGTTCTTCATGATTCGCGTGGCCGCCATCAAGCAGCAGATCGAAGCGCACGTGGTCCGGCGCTCGGACGACGGCCGCATGCCCGCCGAACATCTTTCCGCAATTTCCGAACGCTTGCGCACGTCGCTGCACACTCAAATGCGTCTGCTCAACGACGAGTTGCTGCCGGCACTCGAACGCGAAGGCATTCGCTTGATGCGCGTGTCGGATCTCGACGACGAAACCCAGGCGTCGCTGGAACGGACGTTCGACGACACGGTTTTCCCGGTACTGACGCCGCTGGCGGTCGATAGCGGTCACCCATTTCCTTACATTTCGAACCTGTCGCTGTCACTTGCCGTCGAGCTCGAAGAGACGACGCGCGACGGAATCGAGCTACATTTTGCGCGGGTGAAAATCCCTCCGACGCTGCCGCGCTTCATTCCCCTCGAATCGGCACCCCCGGGTGAACGCCGCTTCATTCTCCTCGAAGATTTGATCGCGCACCACCTCGACGGACTCTTTCCCGGAATGCACGTGCGCGACGCCTACGTTTTCCGAGTAACGCGCGATGCCGACTTGGACTTGCAGGAAGACGAAGCCGACGACCTGTTGCGGGAAATCGAGTCGGAGCTGCAACGCCGCCGGTTCGGCGAACCGGTGCGTCTCGAGCTCGAGCGCGGCATGCCCGAGTACTTGCGCGATTTCCTCTGCAATGCGCTCGATCTCACCGCGGTCGATTGCTACGACGTCGAAGGGCTGATGGCGCTGAGCGATCTTTGGCAAATCGTCAACCTGCCGGGATACGACCAGCTGCGCGACAAGCCGTTCATGCCGGCAATACCGAAGCGCCTGATCGGCGTCACCGACATGTTCGCCGCAATTCGCGAGGGCGACATTCTGCTGCACCATCCGTACGAGTCGTTCGATCCGGTGGTTCAGTTTCTGCAACAGGCGGCCGAAGACGAAAAGACGCTCGCGATCAAGGCGACGCTGTATCGCACCTCGGGCAAGAACTCGCCGATTACCCGCGCCCTGCTCAAAGCCGCCGAGAACGAGAAACAGGTCGCCGTCGTGATCGAACTCAAGGCGCGATTCGACGAGGAGAACAATATCGAGTGGGCGAGGCGCTTGGAGCGAGCCGGCGCGCACGTGGTCTACGGCTTCGCCAATCAAAAAGTGCACGCAAAATCGCTGCTCGTCGTACGAGAAGACGAAGATGGCTTGCGCCGGTACATGCACTTCGGAACCGGAAACTACAACGAGAAATCGGCGCGCCTCTACACCGACGTGAGCCTTTTCACGTGCCTGCCGGAGCTCGGGGCCGACATCGCGCAGTTGTTCAACGCGCTGACCGGCTTTTCAAAGATCACCGACTACGAAGAGCTGTGGGTGGCGCCGGTCACGCTGCGGCGCGAACTCATCTCGGTGATCGAACGCGAGACCGAGCACGCCAAGGCCGGCCGGCCGGCCGGCATTCGCGCCAAGCTCAACCACATCAGCGATGCCGAAGTCATCCGGACGCTCTACCGCGCCTCGCAAGCCGGCGTGTCGATCGATCTGCTGGTGCGCGGAATGTGCGTGCTGCGGCCGGGGGTACCGGGTCTGAGCGAGCGCATCAGCGTGCGCAGCATCGTCGGGCGCTTCCTCGAACATTCGCGGATCTACGCATTCGAAAACGGCGGCGACCGCGAGGTGTTCATCGCGAGCGCCGATTGGATGGGGCGCAATCTCGACGGACGCGTCGAAATCGTCACGCCCGTCATCGATCCGGTCATCGCCGAAACGATCAACGGTCAAATCCTGACGGTGCTCTTTGCCGACAACGTGAAGAGCCGCGAATTGCTCGAAAACGGCAGCTACCGCCGACGGGTGCCCGGCCCCGCCGAAATGCCGATCGACGCTCAGCGCGTCTTTCTCACGCAAGCGCAGACGCTGGGCTAAACCGGCTCTTCCTCCGAGAGTTCGATGACGATGTTCCATTCGTGCGGCATCACCGGCTGCACCGAAAGGCGCTGACCGCGTTTGAGCAGCGCCATGCCGGTGAGGCGCGGTTCGGAGCGCATGCGCGCGAGAGTTACCGCGTGCGGAAAATCTTCGACGAAAGCGACGTCGACCATCATCCAAATCGGTTTGTCGGGTTTGGCCCGACCGTCAAAGTACTCGCCGCCGCGCTCGAACTGGGTAAAGTCGGGATATGCGGTCTTGACGACCTTGCAAATGCCCACCGCGGCCGGCTGCGCGATGCTGGAATGATAGAAGAGGCCCAAATCGCCGGTGCGCATCGCCATCATGTTGTTGCGCGCTTGAAAGTTGCGCACGCCGGTCCACGGCGTCGTTCCGTCTTCCCGCAATCGGTCGAAGGAAAACGCCTGCGGCTCGGTCTTGAACAGCCAGTAACGCGGCGGCATGGCTCCGGCTGCGGTTATCGCCTTCGCGCGGCCGCTCCTGGTGTGCTAAGGTGGAAGGCGCCATGCAAAAGCGAGTGATTCGGGCGACCGGATCGGGTTGGGAAGGCGTCACCGTCGAGGGGTATCGCCCGGGCGACGATGCGGCGGCGACCGGCGTTTCGCGACATACGATCGTGGGCGGCCGAAAAAGCGCCGCAGATCAGCCCGGGCCGGCCATGGAACTGCGGTACTTCGAATTGCAGCCGGGAGCCGCGTCGCGCTTGGAAAAGCACGAGCACGAGCATTACGTGATCGTCCGCAACGGCGACGGATACGCGATCGTCGGCGACTGCGCCACCAAAGTCGGGCCCGGCGACGTGGTGTACGTCGGTGCGCTCGAGCTGCATCAGTTCGTCAATCGCGGCGAACGGCCGTTCGGCTTTTTCTGCTTCGTCGACGCGTGTCGCGACTTCTCGCAACAACCGACGCCCGAAGAACTCGCGCGGCTGGCGGTCTCTCCTGCCGGCGCGGTAGCAAAACCGTTTGCCGTCCCTCCCCCGTCGAAACGCTAAACTATGAAGTTGGCCCCGTCGCGATGGGGCGGGAAGGATCGCTAATCCACTCGCTCCACGATCCGCCGTAGAGGCGCGTTTCGTCCATTCCGGCGTGCACCATGGCGAGGTGGTTAGCCGCCGACGACACGCCGGAGCCGCATTGTTGCACGATCCGTTGCGGGTCGAGACCTTCGGCTTCGAATTCCGCTCGGAGATCTTGGGGCGACTTAAAGGTTCCGTCTTCGTTGAAGTTGTGTTTGAACCAGCGGTTGCGGGCGCCGGGAATGTGGCCGGCAACCGGATCGACGGTTTCGTTTTGGCCGGCAAATCGGTCTTCGGAGCGCGCGTCGAGCAGCTGCATGGCCGGATCGTTCAGATGCGCGTATACGTAGGCGGCGTCGACCAGCAATTCCGCACGCGGGCGCGCGGCGATGTTTCCCTGCCGCTTGGGCCGGCTCGGTTCGGTGCTCGTCGCGAATCCCAAACTGCGCCACGCGGCGAAACCGCCGTCGAGAACGGCGACGGCCGGATGACCGATCCAGCGGCACAGAAACCATAGCCGCGGCGCGAACATGTCGGCGCCGGCGTCGTAGGCGACGATTTGGGTCGCATCGTCGATGCCGAGCGCCCGCAAGAAGCCGGCAAACGCCTCCGGCTCGGGCATGGGATGACGGCCGTTGCGCCCGGTCTTGCGTCCCGCTAAGTCGTTTTCCACGTCGGCGAAAAATGCGCCGGGAATGTGCGCTTCATCGTAGAGGCGCCGGCCCAATGCGAAATCGGCCAGCGAGTGACGGCAATCGAGGACCACGTAATCCGGGTCGCCGAGGTGCTCGTGAAGAATCTGCGGCGCTACCAGCGTCGTGAACACCGCGCCGCTCAACGCAGGTTGATCGTTTGCTTCGGAGCCGGCGCTTCACCGCCGAACGCGTCTTTGAGCATGCCTTGCAGCTCGCCGTTTTGCGCCATCGGCCCGAGAATATCCGTATCGCCGTAAAACGTTCCGTTGATGAACACCTTCGGCAGCGTCGGCCAGTCGGTCATTTGCGCCAGCGCGTCGCGTTTCGGCATGTTCTCGAGCACGTCGACGACTT
>JBAUZB010000232.1:0-8034 GCA_049585095.1 Candidatus Tumulicola sp. | reverse complement strand
CGGCTCCGATACGGTCGCAACGACCGCCCAAAAACCGTTTGAAGCGTGGCTCGCCGCCACAGCATTACGTCGTTAAGCGCTATCAGAGATTCGATACAAAAGTAGCGTGCATAGCTCTTCTTTTCGTCCTTCTACTCGAAGCGGTGCATATGTCCACTACAGGCGTGAAATCATGCTCGGGTTTGAGTTGGGGTATTTATTACTTATTTCTTACTCCACTCTTGTGGCAAACTAGAATATGGACACTAGCCATGCTTCCGATAACCTTTGTAGTCGGAGGCATGGTAACGCGCTATGTGCGGTTAAGGGTCTGGCAGCTACTAGCCGTCTTTCTGATAGCAGCTGTCTGCGTGGCGATACCGACGTATATTTCAACGCCCAAAGCCAACTTTGTGTGTAGCCCGATCTAAGAGAGCCCAGAGCGCGCGTTCAGATACATTCGCCCGAGTCTAGCCGCCCCGCAGCCACGCCGCCGATCGCGGTGCCATTGCGGATGCGAGCGCCTCGCATTACACAAACCTAGCTCCGCAGCAGCCTCGCAGTTTAGACACTGCTGATAGCCCCGCTGCCCCGCGCCCGGCACAGGGGGACCTCGTGCGACGGTCACCGAGCATTCACTACAAAAAGTAGCTCAGACTTTCTTCAGACTTGGACTCACACATTTTTTATAAGGCTGCCTCATACTCACGACATCAACGGACCCACGACACCCCGAAACACACGTCACCTTTCAGGAGAATCAAATGAAATTACCTCGCCACGTTGCGAGCGTTAGCCTCGCGTTGGCGCTCGCAGCGTGCTCGGGCGCGCAAACCGGAGTGACGCCAAATACGCTTCCAGCGGCCGGTGCGCCGCAGACCTCCTTCGCCACCGGCGCAGCGACGCCGACCGTCAATAAAGGCCAACATCTCTCCGGTGCCCACAAGGCGCCGACTGCACTCATTCTCGTCGCCAACGAAGGCGCCGGCAAAGGCGGCACGATCAGCGAATTTGCCGAAAGCGCAAACGGAAACGTCGCGCCGACCTCGGTCATCACGAACCACAACGATGGACCCGTCGCCATCGCCTTCAGCTCAAAAGAAGGCATCGGCTTTGCGAACGGCAACATCAACTCGGGCGGCCAGTTCGGGGTCGAAACGTTCTCGCTGGCCGGCAATTTCTTAACGGGAATCGAGTGCTTCGCGAAACCCAGTTCGACGCGTGGCGTGGCTTTCGATAGTACCGGCCAACTCTTCGTTTCGGCGTTCACAAAAGGCGCCCGCGTCATCGACGTCTTCAAGCCCGGAGCCAACAACTGCGCCAAACCGAAGCGCACGATCTCCGACGAGGGCGGCCTGCCCATCGACAGCAACAACCTTCTCTACGTCGCGAATAGCACGACGGCAACGATCGACATCTTCCCGTCGGGATCAGGCACGATGGAAGCACAGATCGGCGGAAGCAACACCGGTCTGGTAGCCACCGGGCTTTCCGACCCATTGGGACTTGCATTGGCAGAGTAAACGATTTTGGCGGCCATTCAGGCCGCGGGACGCTGCACGCGAGCCCGAACCGCTCGCTATCCTGCACACGGTTTTTCTAGCTATCGGTGTGAAATGGTTGGCTCCGCGTTTACGGCGTTAATGAAAAGACGTTGCCGTGGTTGTTCTTGACTATACCGTAGGTCGTGCCGTACAGTATGCCGCCCACATCGAGCAGGCCCGCTTTGGGATTTTCGCCACCTCCGGCGTGAAAGCTGTGCACCACCGTCTCTTCGCCGCTCGTGGTAACGCTGAACACTGTACCGCGGTTATACGCTCCGCCCATCGCCGTCGTTCCATAGAGCACACCTTTGACGTCGACCAGGCCCGCGAGGGGCTGACTGCCGTCGCTTCCGTTAAAGCTAAAGATTGTTTTCTCCGTGCCGTCCGTCGTGATGCTAAACACCGTACCACCGCGACCACTACCGGACGTCGTGCCGTAAAGCGTACCGTTTACGTTAATCAGAGCAGCTAGAGGATCGTTACCATTGTCGTGGGTCCCGAATCCGTATAGCATACGGTACTTTCCGGCCGTGGTGATGCTGAAGACCGTTCCATGGCCACCCGTACCTCCACCCGACGTCGTGCCATAAAGCGTACCGTCGACGTTGAGCAGGGCTGCCGCCGGGTTTGCGCCATCGTAGTTTGTTGCGCAGAACTTATGCAACACTTTGAAATTGTCGCTCGTCGTGATGCTAAACACAGTGCCGCATGAAAGCTCATTCCCGCCCTGCTGCGTCGTGCCGTAGAGGGTGCCGTCGACGTCGATGAGCCCTGCATTGGGATGGAGGCCGCCGTTTGGGGCGTAATAGGAGGAGCCCGAAGTGAAGCTGTGCAGCACTTTTTCCGTACCACTCGGCGTGAGGCTGAAGACCGTGCCGGCTGAATAATATCCCCCCTTGCCCCCTCCGCTCGTCGTGCCGTAGAGGGTGCCGTTCACATTGAGAAGTCTTGCCGTTGGATTCGCGCCGTCGCCCGACATGCCGAAACTGTGAAGCACGGTTTCCTGGCCCGTTTTCGTGATCTTGAACACCGTACCGTAGATATGAGAGCCACCACCAACCGTCGTGCCATAGAGCGTGCCTTTAACGTTAATAAGGTCTGCCGATGGATTCTTCCCGTCATCCGGTGAGACGCCGAATTCGTGGAGTATGTTGTACGCTGTCTCCGCGTGCGACTGCTGCCGAGACAATCCTTGCGGCGACGGGCTCAGGGGCAGCTGCGATCCGCCGCTGCTACACGCTGCGAGCAATGCGACAGATGCGCAGGCTCCTAAAGCGGAGCGACCAAGGGCGAGGATTTTCATGCGGCGAGTGTCCTTCTCTTCGCGCAACGAGGCGCAGCCTAGGCTCGTTCCACGAGCGGGGTGGGAGTTCCGTGCTGCGAGGCGCTCGCAGCTGTAATGGCGCCGCGATCGTTGGCGTGGCCGCGGGGGTGGCTTGTGACTTTCCTACTGGCTAAAGGGTTAGCGCAAAGACTGTTCCGTAATCGCAGTCCGGGGCCGATCCAGGACAACTCGGGAGATCGATGCCGCCAACGGGAGTTGTGCCGTAAAGGGTCTCGTTCACGTTGATCAGACCGGCACGCGGAAAGAATCCGTCATTCTGAACGCTACCGAAATTGTGCAACACGTGCTCTTTTCCAGCCGTGCTCACACGGAAGACCGTTCCATACTCCTCAATTGTGCCGCCTGTGTACGTTGTTCCATATAGTCTTCCATTGACAAGGATGAGCTCGGAGTTCGGATTCGCTCCATCGGAGCCATTTCCAAAACTGTGGAGAATGCGTTCGTTCATGCCGGTCGTGCTTATCGAAAAAACGGTTCCTTTGTTATTATAGGCCCCGCCCTCATACGTAGTGCCATACAGCGTGTCTTGCTTCAACACTAACGATGCCCCAGGAGCGAGCCCATCCGGGTTGCCGGTAAAGCTGTGCAGAATAGTTTCCGTGCCGCTCAATGTCATGCTGAACACCGTGCCCCAATCGGCGGAACCACCCTGAGCTGTCGTGCCGTAGAGCGTATCGTTTGCAACGATTACGCCTGCGAAGGGGTGCAACCCATCAGAGCCGCTACCGAACGCGTGCAAAATGGTTTCTTTGCTCGTAGTGGGTTGAAAACTAAAAACAGTCCCTGCGCTGTTCGCTCCGCCCTCTTCGGTTGTGCCGTAAAGAGTCCCGTTTTTGGCGATTAGGCTGCCCATCGGCTGCGTCCCATCTGCACCGTTACCGAAGCTATGAAGCACATGAAAGTCGTACCCGCCGATATTTAAGCTAAAAATCGTACCGCCGCCATACGCGCCGCCGCCGACCGTCGTCCCATAGAGCGTCCCATTTACGGCAAGCAAGGGCGATTCTGGACCACTGAATCCACCGGCCGCGTTGAAACTGTGCAGCACCTGTTCCTTGCCGTTCGTTGTTATACTGAACACCGTCCCGCCACCGTAAGCGCCGCCAGATACCGTGGTGCCATATAGAACGCCATTAACCGCAATCAAACTCGCATTGGGACCGGCTCCATTCCGTCCGTAAACGTTACTACCAAAGCTGAACAGGACTTGATATTCCGGGGAGCCCGGATGCGGTTGAAACTGCGCTTTCGCTTTTCGAAGGCTGAAAGAATGCAAACTCGACGGTGTCATTTGCGATCCGCCGCTGCTGCAAGCTGCGAGCGACGCCAAGCTCATCCAGACGCCCAAAGCGTTGCGGCCGAGGGTGACGGTCTTCATGCGGCGCGAGCTTGCCGGATCGCGGAAGCCTGGTTAGATGGACTCTCTAGGACGATAGGTTTTTGGCAGAATCCCGTAACCAATCGGAGGTGCACAATGCTCGTGAATCCATGGTGTACTTGGATCGCGTCAGAGAAAGCACAAGCTGATTCGGTCTTGGCCTCTAGCCCGTAGTTGCCAGAGGCAAGTCCCGCGAAACTGAACGACCCGTCCGAGGAAGATAGCGTCTTTTCCATTACCTGGTCGGAAGGCAGTGAAATAAGCGATAGTGATATTCCTGAGGCGACCTTGCCGTGGTCATCGGCGATCATTCCTGTGATCTCTGGGGCTGGCGATAAAGCGGCCAGCGTCAGAATCAAACAGAAAATCAGGTTCATCTTGCCCCTCCGTTAAAGTTTTAGCGTCTTTCGCCTCAGCCGTCTAAGTTTCGCGCCGGCGCGTTGGCCATCGTACGCCTGCCAAGCTGCTACGGCGAAAGCGCAAGATAGCGTGGATTGTCGACGTTACGGGTCACAGTGCGGGTCAGCGAATAAGTGCCAGAAGTATAAACGGTGACGCTGCCTGGATCGCTTAGGGAACTCCCAACATTCGCGACGTAAAGATTGTTTGATCCATCAACCGCAATGGCCAAGGGAAAATCGAGCCCATTCGTGACAACCGTAGGCGAATCGCTATCCGGTGCATAGACGGCAACGTTATTTTGACTATTTGTGCATCCGCCACTATCCGCGCATTCGTTAAGAACGTAGAGATTGTTAGCGCTGTCTGTCGTCATGGCCCAGGGTGCGGTTAGGCCGCTCGTAATTGTCCGTGTTGGCGAACTCGCGCCGGGAGCATAGACCGTAACGTTCGGAGCGCGTTGGGAACCGGTATACCCATTTGCTACATACAGGTTTCCCTGTGTATCCAGTGCCAGTAGCTGCGGGTAGTCTATCCCGTTAGTAATAGTGCGTTCTGGTGCCGTACTTCCCGGCGCGTAAATGGCGACATCGCCAAACCTTACAAGGTAGAGATTGCCGGCGGTATCTAGCGCGAACAAACTACCATATCCACGAATCTGTCGAATGAGACCTTTGTTGTGTGGGCCATATTCGCACAAGTTGCTATCCCCACAATTTTCGTAGAGGTTGCCCGAATGATCCAGCGCGAATCGCCGTACATTACCTGGTTTCGTAGGGACCTTCCAGGCCAGCTTGGCTCCGCGATTTTCGTAGACGAATACAGCCGCTGCCGTCTCGTTGGCCACGTACAAGCGACCTCTCTGATCGATCGCTACCGGACCCGCTTTTGGCCTTATCTTCCGCAAGAACGTCGCTCCGCCGCCCGCGAAGATCGCAGCCCCTGCGCGTTCCGAAACATAAAGCGTAGGGCTACCTGAGCTGTCTTTCGCGATCGGGACGCGTCCCGACGTAGCCATCTCAGATGCAGCGCTTGGCGCGGCACCTTGTCCGCTACACGCGGCCAAGAGCGCCGCGCTAAGTAGTGCGCCAACTACGCTAAATCGGGTCTTCATTCAATAACCTCTAGGAAGATGACATGCCGGGACGTTCGACAGTCGCGGCCAAGCCCCCGGGGCCGATCGCCTGAGCCCGCCTCGGCTGCTCGGCGCCCGTGGTCTTGCGGCGATGCCGCTTGGCACCGCGATGGAATCAAGCCCTGCTCGTGGAACGAGCCTAGGCCGCGCTTCGTTGCGCGAAGGTCATGGGTAATGGTTTCCGCAGGTATGAGACACGGTCGCGCTCTTTCGGAGGTCAATGCTATGGTGAAACGGACGTTTGCCTATCGAATCGGCATCTTGACGTGGGTACTTGCGTTGGTGTTGCCTGCGTGCTCGACTGCGTCGCGCGGCGTCATGCCCACGAGCGGAGAAGGCTTCCAGTCGCAAGATGAGCTAGTTCCCGGACTGACCCTGTCGAAGTATGTCAAGCACGTCGTTATTATCGTGCAGGAAAACCGCAGCTTTGAAAACCTCTTCGCGGGTTTTCACGGCGCCAATGCCCCGATGTACGGCTATGAGAAGATCAAGCAGCCCAGCGGGAAGTATAAAGTCGTCAAACTCAATCTTAAGAAGATCAATTGGTCTGCGCCGACCATCTATCACGGCGTCGAGTGGACGTTCAAAGCCTACGATGACAAAAAGATGGATCAGTTCAACCTTGTCCCATTTGACAAGCCGCCGAACGATCCGTCGGGGACGGCGTCGTACGCCTACCTCGATCCGAATCTCATCAAGCCCTACCGCCAGATGGCCTACGACTACACGCTTGCGGACAATATGTATCCGACCGCTTGGGGCGGCAGCTTTTCCGCGCACCTCGATCTCATCGCCGGTACCACCCTGATCAGCAGCAGTCAAGCCGTTACCGTTCCAAACAACGTCCCGTGGGGCTGCGAATCAAAGTACGGTCCGCCGCCGAGCACAGAGACACAAACGCTCAATCCGCAGCACGATTGGTCTGGCTACCCGCCCTCGAACCCGGCGCCGTGGGGTCCGTTCCCGTGCTTCACGCAGTTCACGACGATAGCCGGCACGCTCGATCACGCGAAAATATCGTGGAAGTACTACGCTCCCTCGATTACCGAGGATCAAGCCGGCCGAGTGTGGTCGGAGTTTCGCGCGATCAAAGCCATCTTCAACGGTCCCGATTGGAAAAACCACGTGATCTCGCCCGAGACGACGGTGCTTACCGATATCAGCAAGAACAAACTGCCGGCGGTATCGTGGGTGGTTCCCAAGGCGCATAACTCCGATCACGACGTCGGCGATACCGGCGGTCCCTCGTGGGTCACCTCGATCGTCAACGCGATCGGGGAGAGCAACTATTGGAATGACACGGCGATTTTTGTGCTGTGGGACGATTGGGGCGGCTGGTACGACAACGCGCCTCCGCCGCAGCCCGATTTCGTCGGCCTCGGCTTCCGTGTGCCGTGCATCATCATTTCACCCTACTCGCGCGTCCATCACATCTCGCACACGCAGTACGAGTTCGGTAGTCTTTTGAAGTTCGTCGAAGCGGCGTTCGGCCTGCCCTCGCTGCACCACACGGACGAGCGCGCAACCAGCGTCTTAGACAGTTTCGATTTCACTGCTCCGCCGCACAAGTTCCAGAAGATCGACGCACCGCTAAACCGGGAGTATTTCCTCCACCAGCCACCTGACACCGTGCCGCCGGACGATGAGTAGCCGTGAACAGTTCGCGTGTTACGAGATGGAAGTTAAGAATCGCGCAGCCGTCACCATTTCAGGGCTTCCAATTACGAAAGGTGATGAACGCAGGGACCGCGGGCGTTTTCGATTCGCGCTTTTCAAATTGCTCAAACAACCACTGAAACCACTCATAATAAGTACTGCGACTACTTGATTGTTGCATTTCCGCTAAATAACGTTTGAATTTTCTTCCGCGAGGATTATGAGCCCGCCCCAAAAGTCTTCCACGAGCTTAATATCGATTTCGCGCCTAAAAATCAGGATCCCCAGACTTTCAAAAGTCCCAAACATGACTAGAATGCTCGTTATTTTACTTCCCAGGCGACCCTCAATGTCGCTTCTTGATGATCCTTCTGGGAGATCGAAGACGATGTTGGCGGCGTTAACAAATTCAGGCGTTTGAAACGAGCGCAATAGCTGCTGTTAACGTCGGCTGAAAAGTGACCCACCTAGGGGTCAGATCGCCGGTTTAATTTTGACCCACCTTGGGTGCGAGTTTTGCGGCCGGCAGTTTGATTCCCGCCTTCTTGCGCTCGCGTAGCCGGTAACTCTCGCCACTGATCGTGGCGATGTGCGCGTG
>JBAUZB010000231.1:0-2378 GCA_049585095.1 Candidatus Tumulicola sp. | reverse complement strand
GAGCAGCGCTCTGCCAACGGGCTGCGCGACGTCGAGTCGCGCTTCCGGCGCTCGGCGTTGGCGCGCAAGATCGAGAGCGTCGCGCTCGATCCGCGACCGCGCGTCGAGCGTTCGACCTTTACGATTGGACGCGGCGGTCCGCGCGTCCACGTCGTGTTGCAAAGCAACGGCGGCATCGTGCGGCTGATTGCAATCTGCCGCCCGGCTTACCGCGAAATGGTCGCCCGTGCGCTGGCGCAAGCGCGATTTGCTTTGGCCTCACGCGGTTGCGCGATCGGTGGCGGCGACGTGAAAGTGGTGCCGTGTTCGTAAATCCGGCGATGAGCGCCGCGTTGGATCGCATCACCGAACGCGCCGCCGACGTGCGCCGCGTCTTTACGCCCGCCGCTCTGCCGCAACGCAGCGACGTCGCGACGCCGGCAGACGGTTCCGACTTTACTCTGGACGCACTCTCCGCGGTTCCTCCAGAAGGCGCGTACTTCGTCACTGCGGATGCGCGCGGACGCGCGACCTATACGCGCGACGGAACCTTTGCGGTTCGCGATGGCCGATTGGTCGACGCGTGCGGCAACGCGGTACTCGGGCGCGTTACGTCCGGCGCAGCGTTGGGAGAGCTGCGCGTGGATGCGGTCGATGCCGCGCTCGGGCGTGCCGGCAACCTTCGCGTGGAACCGGATGGGGCGCTGGTTTACGGGCGCGCGGCGATCGATCCACGAACCGGAAAGCGCGTCGCCGGGGACGTCGTCGTCGGCCGGATTGGTCTGGCGCGTTTTCCGGCGGGAACCAAGCTCGATACCGCCGACGGAAGCCGGTTGTACGCACCGCGCGGCGTCGTACCACACACCGGCCTTCCGGGCGACGAGGCGTTTGGAACGCTGGCGCCGATGCGCCGGGCGCGCAGCCGCGTCGATCTCGACGTGAGCTTGATGCGGCTCAAGGACGCCTACGTCGCATTCGATGCCCTCGCCGCCGCGGAGTCGGCGAAGCACCGTTTGAGCAAGGCCGCAATGGACGTCGTAAAATGAGATCGCTGACGTTCGGCGTGGTCACGGCGCGTGCGGGCGTACGCATCCGCGACGCTCGTTTTGAGGAGCGATCGTCGCTACCCGTCAGTGCGGCGTGCGTCGTGGCCGCGGGCGTGCGTGAAACGTTGGCCGCGCTGTTGGGCGTCGCGGTTGCGGTGCGGCTCTTAGAACCGGTCATTCCGACGCCGGAAGCCTGGGCGGCGATCGCACGCGGAGCAATGCTCTACCGATTTCACGGAAGCGTTGCCGACGCGATTATCGTCCTGCGTCCGAGGGACGCGGGGGCGCTTGCGGCCGCCGCTTTCGGCGAACCTGCGGCCGCATCGACTCCCGAACGCGAACTCTCTCCCCTGGAGCGGGAGGTCCTCGATCGGGCCGTCTCCGCGGTCGCAGGAACGTTGAATGCCGTTTGCGGCGCGCGCGAACGCGACGTCCTCGAGCGCGTGCAAACGATCGGCGCTTTCGTAACCTACTTCGAAGTCGTCCTCGAACAATCGGTCGACGCGCGCATCGGCATTGCGGTGTCGCGCGATCCAGCACCGGAGCCGCACGGCCGACTCGAAATCGGCGATCTCGGCGATATTTGCGTCGCGCCGGTCGTGTCGTTGGATATGACCGCCATCGAAGCCGGTGCGCTGGCTCAATTGAAAATCGGCGCACTGCTGGCGATTCCGCTCGCGAGCGGATTCCGCGGGCGTCTGCACGTCGGTGGCCGTACGCTCGCACGCGGGACGTGCGGCACCTACGACGGCCGGTACGCGCTCGCCGTCGAGTCGGTGCCGTGACGGCCGGCGCAACGCCCGTCGCCGACAGCGGCAGCCTCGACGTATTAATGCATTTGCCGCTGCATCTGAGCGCACGGCTCGGCGGACGGCAAATGACCGTTTCGGAGGTGTTGAAACTCGGCACCGGGTCGATCGTGCAGCTCGACCGGGCGGCGGGGGCTCCGATCGATATCCTGGTGGCCGACAAATTGGTCGCGCGTGGTGAGATCGTGGCCGTCGACGAATACTTCGGTGTCCGCATTACCGAGCTGATCGGCGCCTCCAAGTAGTCCATGAACGAGTGGATCGCCGCCGCTTCGCGGGCGCACGCGACCGCGCCGCTCGACGTGCTCGCAATCCTGACGCTGCTCTCGCTCGTCCCGTTTGCGCTCGTGACCTGCACGTCGTTCGTGCGGATCGTGGTGGTCCTGTCGCTCGTGCGCTCGGCAATCGGCGCGTCGGCTCTGCCGCCGAACGCCGTGCTCGCCGCGCTAGCACTCGTGCTGACGCTGGCCGTCATGTCGCCGACGTTGCAGCAGATCGGCCGCGACGCCGTCGGGCCGTATTCGCGCGGCAGGCTGTCACAATC
>JBAUZB010000230.1:0-15613 GCA_049585095.1 Candidatus Tumulicola sp. | reverse complement strand
CGCGCGACCCGTTCGCCGTCGACGCCGCCGAACATCAACGCCAAGCTGCGCGGGCTGTTGCCGAACAATCCGGTGAATCCGTCCAGCAAGCAGTATTCGCCCGCGATTTCCTTGCACGGTTCGCTCGAGCCCACGCCGCCGCCGAGCGTTCTGGCGCAGACGAAGTATCTGTATCGCTCGCGGCCCGGCGGAACCGAGGCGCGGGTCGAGATGTGGGTGACCTCGATACGGAAGGCGGGGGTGACGACGCTCTGCACCGGATGGCTCGTGCGCTATCCGTTCAATGCAACCGCCCCGCACGCCGGGGATTTCGCACCCGCGAACGGCACGCAAGTCTCGGTCGGCGGCGGCCGCGGCGTGCCTGCGGTGCTTCCGCCGATCGTCGAAGGCATGGTCACCGAGGCATGCGAGGGCCGGCTCTTGGTACCGTACGCGCCGTCGCCTGCTACGTCGCCGTAACGCACCCACTTTCCCGCTTGAGTTCCGACATTCGTCGCATTACAATTAACTCGCCGATTCGGCACACTTCGTCAAACGAAGGAGGGCGGTTGAAACCGCAAGATCCACCGGGCCATCGAGCCAGCGACGGACGCGCCACCTAGCGGGCTGCCAATGGGCGCCCACGCAAGCCGGACGATGACCGGCGGCGCGCGATCGCATCGGAACAAAGAGAACCAAGCAGTGAGGGGCCGCGCCCACGTGGGGTTGCGGCCCGTCACGCTTTTCGCTATTATGAGGCTCGGTATCAAGGAGCGTGGGCAGGTCCCGCGCTTCGTTGTTCTAGCGGCCTGTCGCGGGGTAGTCGGTTTCGGTGAGCGAGTTGCAGGGAGTTTTCGAACGGGAGTTGGAGGCGATGACGCACGACGCGGCGTCGTTTCCCGAACTCGAGATCGTCGCGCGCCGCGCGCGGTCCGTCGGACGAACGACGGCGTTCGGCGTGACGATCGATCGTCCCGGCGGCGCCGACTTAGAACTGTGCGAGCGAGTTGCTGCGCGGCTCAACGCATTGCTCGAAACCTGCGACGCGCCCTACAGCTTAGAGGTCGAGTCGGCCGGTTTGGAACGGCCGCTCGTGCGCCCGGCGGACTACACCCGATTCGCGGGCGAACGCACTCGTATCGTTACGACGCTTACGGTCAACGGCAGTAAGACGCACCGGGGAACGTTGCGAGGCGTGCGCGGGAGCTCGGTGATCCTAGAAACGCCGGCCGGCGAACTGCCGCTGCCGATCGAAACCATAAAGTCTGCAAATCTCGAGTACGATCCGCGCGCGGATCTGCAACGCAATAAACAACAACGGAAGAGGTCCCATGCCGGTCACTGACGCGGTAACTGACGAAAAACTCATCGACGTTCTGCACTTCATCGCGAAGGAACGCAACATTCCGTTCGAGATGCTGCTCGAGGCACTCGAAGCGGCATTGCTGACGGCGTACAAACGTCATTTCGGCAGCGAGTCGAATGCCATCGTCACCGTCGACCGTCAAACCGGCGCGTACAAGGTGTATCATCGCCGCTCGATCGTCGAAGAAGTCGTCGATCCCAAACTCGAGATGTCGGTGGCGCAAGCCGGACCGCCGTACCAGGCCGGAGATTTCTTCGACGAAGAAGTGACCCCGAAAGACTTCGGGAGGATCGCAGCCCAGACCGCCAAGCAGGTGATCGTGCAGCGGATCCGCGAGGCCGAGCGTGACACGGTCTATAACAAGTACGTGCGCAAGCTCAACGATCTGGTCACCGGAACGGTGCAGCGATACGAGCAGCGCAACATGTACATCACGCTCGAAGGGCGCGACGAAGCGGTGATGTATCTCGACGAACAAGTACCGGGTGAATCGTATCGCATCAACGACTTTATTCGCGCCTACGTCGTCGACGTCAAGAAGTCGCCGAAGGGCCCGCAAGTCATTCTTTCACGCGTCGCGGAAGGATTGGTGCAGCGATTGCTCGAGCTCGAGGTTCCCGAGATTGCCGACGGCACCGTGGAGATTATGGCGATCGCGCGCGACGCCGGCAGCCGTTCGAAGGTTGCGGTCAAGAGCAACCGGGCCGAGGTCGACGCCATCGGCGCCTGTCTCGGGCCGAAGTCGAGCCGAATAGCGAACGTCACCGACAATCTCCGCGGCGAGAAAATCGACATCATCCGCTACGATGCCGACCCGGCGACGTTCATCATGAACGCGCTCGCGCCGGCCAAGGTGATCGGCGTCGAGCTCTTCGAGGACGACGGCGTCGCGCTGGTGATCGTTCCCGACTATCAGCTGTCCCTAGCAATCGGTCGCGACGGTCAAAACGTGCGATTGGCCGCACGGCTCACCGGCTGGCGGCTCGACATCACCAGCGAAACCGAATCGAACGAGGCTCGCGAGCGTTACATGGTCGAACGTGCGGAGCGCAGCCCCGAGGAGGCCGCGGGCGAACCGGTCGAGGCATCGGCCGCGCTCGACGGCGTCGATATCGACCCCGACTTGATTCGCAAACTCGAAGAGTTCCGCCGGGAACGGCTCGGTTCCGAAAACGAGAGCTGAGGGAGCGGCGGTTTGCAGCCAATTCGGCAGTGCGTGGGTTGTCGTAGGCGGTATCCCCAAGCGGAACTGATTCGGCTGGTGCGGGGCACGACTGGCTGGAAGGCGGATTCGCCCGACGCCCGCAGTAAACAACCTGGGCGCGGAGCGTACCTTTGTTCGCCGGCCTGCGCGAAGACGGTGGCAAAGAACAAGCGCTACCCGGGTCTTGCGGCGGTCGCGGCCGAATGTGGTTTAATAAGAAGCTCGACGGATGGATAAACAACGTGATGATCGGCAATCGTCGGCAGCTACGGCCCCTTGAGCGATGAGGGGCGTCAATTGAGCGCGTAGTGGGGTCGATCCCGTAGTCGGGGCGATCCCACCTAAGGTGAGGAGTTTTGGCTACGGGCAAAGTACGGATTTTCGAGCTCGCCAAGGAAGTCGGGCTGTCGTCGAAAGAGCTGACAACGCTCTTCAACGAGCGCCTAGGCGGGGTTTTCGAGGCAAAGAATCAGCTCAGCGTCGTCCCGGATCAGATCGCCGATCTGATTCGCAGCGTGCTATTGAAGTCGGCACCCGACGGCGCCAAGGGCGCCGTCGCCACCGCGGCTCCTCCCGCCGCTCCGCCCAAGGCCCCCGCTTCCACCGAAACTCGGACTGCGAAAAAGCCGTCGGCGGCTCGGCCGAGCGTTACCGAAGCTCCGGTTCCCCGGTTGCGTCCGGTTACCGGAACCACCGGACGATCGGTCGCGCGCCCCGCGCCCGCCGCCCCACCCGAGGTGCCACCGGCGGTCCCGGCTGCCACTCCGGTCGAGCCCGTGGCGCCGCCGCCTCGGCGTCCGGTCGCCAAGTCGGCAGCCGAAGCCATTCCGCAGCTGCGACCGGTTCCTTCCGGCCAATCGTCGATCGTACGCCGTCCGCCGCCACCGCCGACGACGACGGCGTCTGCCTCCCCCGGGCCGCAAACCGGCCTCCCAGGCCGCCCGGGTGTCGCTCCCCGGCCGGGTCAAGCCATGCCGGGCCAAGGAGGCAAAATCCCCAGCGTCGCGGTTCGTCCGGCGGTTGCGCCGTCGGTGGTCGCGCCGCCGCGACGCCACGCCGGCAATGGGCCGTTTCGTCCAATAGGCCCGGGCCAGCGCCCGGGTCTTGGAGTCACGCCCACCGACATGCCGACGCCGTCGGCCGGCGGGGGACGTCCGGGTGACCGCATTCGCTCGCATGAGGACAAGGCCGCCGCCAAAAAAGATCGAGAGACGGAACTGCTGCTCGACAAGGAGCGGCAGCGGAAGAAAAAAGGCGACCACGCGGCACCGGCGGTGGCCCAGCGAACGCTGGAAGCGATCGAAATTCCAGACCTGCTCACCGTGCAAGAACTCGCGACGTCGATGATCGTTCCGGTCAAAGACGTGATCACGGAACTCATCAAAATGGGGACGATGGCGACCATCAACCAGAATATCCCCAGCGACGTCGCCATTTCCGTCGCGAAGAAATTTGGTTTCAACGCCGTGGTCAAGGAGGCCGGTGAGGAAGTCACCGTCGAGCAGGAAGAAGACAAGCCGGAGATGATGACGGCGCGCCCGCCGGTGGTCACCGTGTTGGGTCACGTCGATCACGGCAAGACGTCGTTGCTCGACAAGATCCGTCGAGCCAACGTTGCGGGCGGCGAAGCCGGCGGGATCACGCAGAAAATCGGCGCGTACACGGTCGAGCAGAACGAGCGCAAGATCACGTTCATCGACACGCCGGGGCACGAAGCGTTTACCGCGATGCGCGCCCGCGGCGCCAAAGTCACCGACGTCGCGATTCTCGTCGTCGCCGCCGACGACGGGGTGATGCCTCAAACGAAAGAGGCCATCGCTCACGTCAAGGCCGCCGGCGTGCCGATCGTCGTCGCGATCAACAAGATGGACAAGCCCGACGCTCAGCCCGATCGCGTGAAGCAACAGTTGGTGGAACAGGGATTGCAACCGGTCGACTGGGGCGGGACCGTCGAGATGGTTCCGGTATCGGCAAAGACCGGCGACGGCATTCCGGGATTGCTCGACACGGTGTTGCTGGAGGCCGACATCCGCGACCTCAAGGCAAACCGCAATCGTCGCGCCACCGGCGTCGTCATCGAATCCGCGCTCGACCGAGGCCGCGGTGCGGTCGCAACCGTGCTCGTGCAAAACGGCACGCTGCGGGTGGGGGACATCATCGTCGTCGGCGGCACGTTCGGAAAAGTGCGGGCGCTGATCGACGACAACGGCAAGCAAGTCAAGAAAGCCGGCCCTTCGATCCCGGTGGAGATCATGGGCCTCTCCGACGTTCCTTCCGCAGGAGATTCGCTCGCGGTCGTCAGCGACGAACGCGTCGCGCGCGAAGCCGCCGAAAAACGTGCAACGCGGCGCCGCGACGTACGCATGGCGGCCACCAGCTCGCAGCGCGTTTCGCTCGAGACGTTCATGACGATGCCGACCGAAGGCAAGAAATCGCTCAACCTCATCATCAAAGCCGATGGGCAGGGTTCGCTCGAAGCGCTGCGCGCGCGCATGGAATCGCTCT
Organism: Candidatus Tumulicola sp.; assembly: GCA_049585095.1. Classification (GTDB taxonomy): domain Bacteria; phylum Vulcanimicrobiota; class Vulcanimicrobiia; order Vulcanimicrobiales; family Vulcanimicrobiaceae; genus Tumulicola. The sequence goes on along the minus strand of JBAUZB010000230.1, from coordinate 10,559 downwards.
CTAACGAGGAGGTCGACATCCGCGTGATTCACGGCGGCGTCGGCGCGATTTCTCCCAACGACGTCAATCTGGCGAGCGCTTCAAACGCCGTCTTGATCGGCTTCAACATCCGTCCCGACGAGACGGCCCGGCGACTGGCCGAAAACGAAGGCGTCGACTTGCGCTTCTACCAAGTCATCTATGAAATCGAGGAGGACCTGAAAAAGGCGATGCGCGGAATGCTCGCACCGGTCATCCGCGAAATCACGCTCGGCCGGGCGGAAGTGCGCCAGGTTTTCAAGGTCAGCAAAGTGGGCACGATCGTCGGCTGCTACATTACCAGCGGCAAAGTCGCTCGCAACGCGAAAGCACGCGTCATTCGGGATTCGGTGGTGGTGTTCGACGGCGAAATCGAGTCGCTGCGGCGGTTCAAAGACGACGTTCGCGAAGTTGCCGAAGGTTTCGAGTGCGGCATTCAGATCGCCAAGTTCCAGGATCTCAAAGAAGGCGACGTGATCGAAGCCTACGCGATGGAGCAGGTGGCCGCGGAACTGGTACACGCATGAAGCCGCAACGCTTGGCCAAGATCGACCACGAGATCCAGCGCATCCTCGGCACGCTGATCTCGCAAGAACTCCAAGATCCGCGGCTCGCGTTCGTTACGGTAACGCGTGCCGAAGTGACCGACGACCTGCGCCACTGCAAAGTCTTCGTTTCGGTTATCGGCGACCGGCAGGCGGCCCGGCAGTCGCTCGACGCATTGCAGCACGCGGCGCGCTTTCTGCGCGGAGAGCTCGGGCGTAAGATCGACCTGCGTCACACGCCGGACCTCGTCTTCGTTGAAGACCGGTCGGCCGAACGGGCGATCGCGCTGGCAAAGACGCTGCGCGAAGCAGCGCGGGAAAACGAGGTGCACTAGCGTGCTCGAAAGCACTTCGAGGATCGACTCGACGGTTGCCGTCGCCGACGAACTGCGGGCACGCTCGTCGTTCGTCATGGTAAGCCACGTGAAGCCCGACGGCGATACGCTCGGGGCCGGCCTGGCGCTCGGCCTTGCCCTTAAGAAATTGGGCAAGCGCGTGCATTACTTCAACCAAGATCCGGTCCCTCGCAACTTGCGGTTTCTTCCCGATGCGCGCTCGGTATCGCGCGAGCTGCCGCCCGATTTGCCTCCGGACGCGCTCTTCGTTTTTTGCGATATGAGTGATTTTTCGCGCGCCGGCGAGTTTTTGCCGGCGGTCGCCCGCGAGAACATGCTCGACGTCGATCATCACCTCGGCAACTCGCTTTTCGGCAAGCTCAACTACGTGCTGGAAACGGAATGCTCGACCGGCGCGGTCGTCATGCATTTGCTGCGCGAACTGGACGTGCCGATCGATCGCGACATCGCGACGTGCGTTCTGGCCACCGTCATGACCGATACCGGCGGATTCATGCACTCCAACGCTTCACCCGAAGCGCTCGAGCTGGCCGCCGAACTCATGCGCTCCGGCGCAAACAAAGAAGAGATTACCGAGAACATTTTCCTGCGAAAACGGGTGGCCGCGACCAAACTGCTCGGGCGGATCATCGAGGAGATGCGGTTCGATCACGGCGGGCGATATTGCTATTCGTACGTCGACGACGCCATGCTGGCTCAGACCGGCGCCGATGGCGAAGATACCGAGGACACGGTCAACACCCTGCGCGGTCAAGACGGCGTTGAAGTAGCCGCGCTCTTTAAAGCGATCGAAGGCGAAATCCGCGTCAGTTTGCGTTCGAGCGGACGCGTAAACGTGCAGGCGGCCGCCACGCGGCTGGGCGGCGGCGGTCATTTCCGTGCCGCCGGTTTGAGTTGTCGAGGGACGTTGCAGGAGGCATTTCGCGCGGTCGACGCGGCGTTGGTCGCCGAAGGTCTGTGATGCAAGCGTGACGCTTGCCGCCGGGCTCTTTCTCGCGGCATTCGGTGGACTCGGTGCGTGGTTTCTCGCCAAACGATTTTCGAGCGCGCGTTTCTTGCGCGCGGGTTACACGTTGATCTCAGCCGGGGGCGCATTGTTCGTTGTGTGGGCGCTTTCTAGAGTGCTCGCGATTGGCGTCGGCGCGGCCGCGCTCATGGCCGCCGGCGCGATTGCCGGCTCGATCGGCGCGCTGCGCAAGGAGCTGCGCTCGGGCCTTTGAGGAGTCTCGGCTTCGTCAACGTTTTCAAACCGGCGGGCCCGACGTCGGCGCAGACGGTCGCTCGGCTGCGGCGCATCTACGGAGTCTACACGCGCGAGCGCAAGGTGAGGGTCGGCCACTTAGGCACGCTCGATCCGCAAGCAGCCGGCGTTCTGCCGGTAGCAATCGGACGGGCAACGCGTCTTATTCCGCTGCTGACCGATCAACGCAAAGCCTATGCCTGCACGTTGGTACTCGGGCGCTCGACGACCACCCAAGATTCCCTTGGCGCGACGGTCGACGCCGCGCCGGTACCAGTCGATTGGCGGCGACGCCTGGATGCGGCGCGGGCGCAATTCCTCGGCAAGATCCTGCAGATTCCGCCGATGTTTTCGGCGGTGCACCACGGTGGGCGGCGTCTCTACGAGTTGGCGCGCGAGGGGAAGACCGTCGAACGGCGTCCGCGTCCGGCAACGGTGTATGCGCTCACCGTACTCGGTGCCGAAGCGCCGGCGACCGCGCGCTTGCGCATCGCCTGCAGCGCCGGTACCTACGTGCGCACGCTGTGTCACGACATCGGCGTTGCCATGGGCGTTCCGGCGCACATGGGAGCGCTCGTTCGCGAGGCGTCGGGACCATTCGTCTTATACGAATCGCGAACGTTCGACGAGATCGCGGGCGATCCCGAAGATGCGTTGACCTCGCCCGAGCAGGTGATCCCGTTTCCGACGATTGTGCTCGATTTGCGAGGATCGGCGGACTTTCGTGCGGGCAGGGTCGTGCCGCTTCCGGACGGCTCGGGCGCGCGTCACGTCTTCGTGCGCGACGAATCGCGCACGCTCGTGGGCGTCGGTGAGGCGATGGGTGCACTGCTTGCGCCGCGCAAAGTGCTGGTATGAACGTTGCGTACCGGATGGAGCGAAAGCTCGACCGGCCGCTGGCGCTGGCAATCGGATTCTTCGACGGCTTCCATCGCGGACATCAGGAAATCGCCCGGCAAACGTTGCGCCTGCGCCGGCCCGGATGGCGCGCGGGCGTACTGACGTTTTCCAACCATCCGGCGTCGTTTTTGCGCCCCGGAACCGAACCACCGCTGCTCTGCACGCCGGAAGAACGGACGATTCGTTTTGCCGACGCCGGCTTCGAAGAGTGCTTTTTCGTGACGTTCGATGAAAGCATCGCAACGTTGTCTCCCCAGGCGTTTCTCGACGTTCTGGTGGACGGGCTCGGAGCGCGCGCCGTGGTCGTGGGCTCGACGTTCCGCTTCGGTCACAAGCGTTCCGGCGACGTGGCGGCTATGAAAGAGTATTTCGATCGCCGTAACGTCGGTTTGCGCGCCGTCGAAAACGAAACCGACGGCGGCGAACGCATTTCGAGCACGCGAATTCGGGGGCTCGTCGCCGCCGGCGATCTCGCGAACGCCGATCGCTTGATCGGCGGCACCGGTTACGAGATTCGCGGTGCGGTCGTGATGGGAGCCGGTCGCGGCGCCGGCCTGGGATTTCCCACCGCCAACGTGCGGCCGCCCGACAAACTGCTGCCCAAAGACGGCGTTTACGCCGCCGTCGCACGCTACGACGGTCGCGACCGGCCGGCACTCGTATCCATCGGCACCAACCCACAATTCGGTGGAAAGCAGCGGTCCGTCGAAGCGTGGCTCCGAGACTTCCATCACACGATTTACGGCCGCGAACTCGCGCTGCGCGATTTCCGTTACCTACGCGACCAAAAGCTTTTCGGGGGAGTCGACGAACTGATCGCTCAAATGCACCGCGACCTCGAAGCCGTCGCATTTCCCACCTATGGGTAGTGTTGCAGGCGCCCGGCGCGCCGCCGGAGCGGTTGCGCTCGTCGCGCTCGTTGCTTGTGCCGGAAACGCGAGCGCGACCAAGAAGGCCGCTGAAAACGAGGACCGGACCGCGCGCGTGGGTCGAGCCGCGCCCAACTGGTCGGAGCCGACCGATCAAGGCACCAACCTCGCCCTCGCGTCGTTGCGCGGCAAAGTGGTGTACTTGAATTTCTTTGCCACGTGGTGCCCGCCGTGTAACGAGGAGGCGCCCGCGATCGATGCGCTGCAGCGGCAATACGGCTCCAAGGGTTTGCAGATCGTCGGAGTCGACGTCTTGGAGAACGCACGCAAAGCCGCTCTGTTTCGCAGCGAACATCATTTGAGTTACCCGGCGGTGGTCGACGACGGCACGCTTCGCGACCAATATGCCATCAACGGTCTGCCGGTGCACGTCTTCATCGATCGCCAGGGGACCGTCCGCAGTATCGTGGTCGGCGAACTCTCGGCCGGCGACATGCGCGCCAACGTTCTCCGTTTGCTCGCGCGCGGCCGAAAGGATTGACCGGCGGCCCTCCCGAGCAGGGCACTCGGCGTGCAGGGCACTGGTCGTGACGATGGAGAACAGGGCGTTTCTCGTGAAGCGGTCGCTCGAATGGCCCTCCGTTTTGTGCGCGGCGACCGTCCTGTTTGCGGGGTGTGCGGGCGGCGGTGCCCAAAACTCGATGATGCCCGGCGGTGCCACCGGCCCCGCTAGCAACCTGCTGGGCGGCGCCAGCGGCGGCGCAACGCTGTTTCGGGTTCACGTCCCGTGGACGATCGGAAACGGCACCTCGCCGGGGAACGGCTCGACGCCCAGCGCTGCGCCGCTGCCGGTCTTTCCCGGAACGACGCCCACGCCATTCGCCACGCCGACGCCCTTGGCACCGCCGGGCCCCAGCGGTGCGGCACCTTCCGGGCAAATGCAAGCGCTCACGCTGAATCTCATCGGCCCGACGACGGTGACGCAGACGATCGCGCTGACCGCCGGATCGAGCGGTTGCGCGAACGTCGCCTCCGGTGCGGTGTGCCAAACGGCGCTGCCGCTCGTGCCCGGCAACTACACTGCGGTCGTGAGCGCCTACGGATCGGCCAACGCGTCGGCAAATGCGTTCGGCGCCACGCAAACGATCGCGTTTTCCGTTGCGTACGGGACGGCGAACGTGGTAAACCTCGTCGTTGCGGGCATTCCCTCGCAGATCGCAATCGTTCCGGGATCTTCGATGAGCTATCAGAACGCGCAGGGAGGCATCGACTTGTACGGTGCGGGCAAACATGTGCTCGTCGCGCAATTGGTCGACTCCAACCAGAGCATCGTCGTTGGTTCCGCATCGCCGACGGTAACCGCCGGCGACGTTGGGGGTGCCCTCGCGTTGTCGATCGCCCAATCGAGTCCGGCGGTGCCGAACGTCTTTAGCGTTTCGCCGCCCGCGGCGTACGGCGGTGGAAGTGCGACGCTTCGCGTCACCGCGGCTTTTCCCGGGCAGCCGTCCAACCCGTGCCTTCAGTTAACTGCCGCATGTGCCGGCAGCGTCAACGTCGACGTGAAGCAAGTACTCGCCGTCGCAAACTCGAGCGCGAATTCCGTAACGCTCTACGCGGGCGGTCAAAACGTGCCGGTCGCGACCATCACCAACGGCGTGGCCAATCCGCAGTCCTTGGTGTTCGACGGCGCCGGCGACCTGTTCGTCGCTAGCCAGCCGGGAAGCGTCACGGAATACGCCGCGCCGTACACCGGCTTGCCGGCGACGATCGCCATCGGCGTGAATCATCCGCAAGCGCTGGCACTCGACAACCGCGGCAACCTGTTCGTCGCCAACGGAAACGGCAGCAACACGGTGACGGAATACTCCCCGCCCTACGGCGGCGCTCCGAACGTAACGATATCGACCGGCATCGACGATCCGGTCAGCCTGAGTCTCGATTTTTCCGGAGACCTATTCGTCGCGAACCAAGCGTCGAACACGGTAACGGAGTACTCTCCGCCGTATTCCGGCACGCCGACAACGCTTTCAAACGGACTCTACGGTCCCAACTCGCTGACGATCGACGGCCGCGGCAATCTCTTCGTGTCGAACTTAAACAGCACGCCGAACTCGGTGGTTCAATTTACGCCGCCGTTTTCGAGTTCGAACGTTCCCTCAGTGACGATTAGCAACGGCGTAAACGAGCAGGGGGCAATCGCCATCAGCTCGTCGGCAAATCTGTTCGTTCCAAATCAGGGATCCAACACGGTAACCGAGTACCAGCCGCCGTACGGCGGAGCGCCGACGACGATCGCGGGCGGCCAAAACCAGCCGGTTGCGCTGGCGATCGACGCATCCGGAAATCTCTACGTCGCGAACTACGGAAACAACACCGTTACGCAGTATCCGCCGCCCTACGCCGGCGCGTCGTGGGTGACGCTTTCAAACGGCGTGAGCAGCCCGCAGGCGCTGGCCTTGTCGCCGCCCACTTCCGCTTTGGGCATGATCCCCTAGAAAATCGGTTGGTTACGCGGCTTTGACGACGAGCGTGCCTTCATGAAGCTCGACGCCGGCGGTGCTGCCGGCTTGCAGCAGGCCGCGCAGGATCGCGCTCGATAGCGGCGTCGAGACGTGTCGCGACACCGTGCGCTGCACGAATCGCGCCCCGGTGCCCGCAGCCATCGACTCGTCGGCGAGAAAGCGCCGTGCCTCCTCCGAAAGCCGCAACCGAACGTCGCGGGCGCCTAAGCGAGCGGCCAACGCGTCGACGTGGATTGCGACGATCGCCTCGATCTGAGATAAGCCGAGGGCGTCGAAGGCGACGATTTCGTCGATGCGGTTGAGAAGCTCCGGCCGCAGCGCAAAACCGAGCTCGTCATCTTCCAGATTGGTCGTGAGCACGATGAGCGCGTGGCGGAAATCGATGGTGCGTCCCTTGGCGTCGGTGACGCGTCCGTCGTCGAGGATTTGCAAGAGCAGCGCGGCAACGTCGGGATGCGCCTTCTCGAGTTCGTCGAACAGCACCACGCAATAGGGGCGCCGGCGCACCGGCTCGGTCAACTGGCCCGGCTCGTCATGCCCTGCATATCCCGGCGGTGCGCCCAAAAGCCGCGAAACCGAATGCTGTTCGGTGAATTCCGATAGGTCGATGCGAACCAGTGCCGACTCGCTGCCGAAGAGCGCTTCGGCGAGCGTCTTTGCCAGCTCGGTCTTTCCGACGCCGCTGGGGCCTTTGAACAGGAAGCTCCCCAATGGTTTGCGCGGATCGTGCAAGCCGGCGCGCGCGCGGCGAATCGCATCCGATACCGAACCGATCGCGCGCTCTTGGCCGATGACGCGTTTGGATAGAACGCGTTCGAGATCGAGAAGCCGGCTCGTTTGCGATTCACTCAGCGCGGCTTGAGGAATGCCGGTCCAGCGCGTGACGACGGCGGCGACGTGCTCGCGCGTCACTGCCGGCCGATCGACCGCGCCCCGATTTTGCAGCGCCACGAATGCGGCGGCCTCGTCCATCAAATCGATGGCTTTGTCGGGAAGAAAGCGGTCGGCGATGTAACGGGCTGAGAGCGTTGCGGCCGCGTCGATCGCGTCGTCCCCGATGGTGACGCGGTGGTGCAGCGCGTAGCCGTCGCGCAGTCCGCGAAGGATCGCCGTGGTCTGCTCGATGCTCGGCTCCTCGACCATAACCGGTTGGAAGCGCCGTTCGAGAGCGGCATCGGACTCCACGTATTTGCGATACTCGTCGAAGGTCGTGGCCCCGATGCACTGCAATTCGCCGCGTGCCAGTTCCGGTTTGATCATCGAACTGAGATCCAGCGCACCTTCGGCCGCACCGGCACCGACCAGCGTATGCAGTTCGTCGATGAAAAGAATCACGTCGCGGGCGCTGCGTTTGACTTCGTCCAGGATCCGCTTGACGCGTCCCTCGAATTCCCCGCGATATTTCGTTCCCGCAACCAGTGGGCCGAGCGAAAGCGCCAATACGCGTTTTCCGCGCAGCGATTCGGGAACCGTTCCGGCGACGATTCGCTGGGCAAGACCTTCGACGATCGCCGTTTTGCCAACGCCCGGCTCGCCGACCAGCACCGGATTGTTCTTGCTGCGGCGTGCGAGAATCGAAACCAGACGTTCGATTTCGTCGTCGCGGCCGATCACCGGATCGAGTTTGCCGGCCCGTGCTAACTCGGTGAGGTCGCGGGAAAAATTGCCGAGCGTCGGCGTTCCGCGGAAGCGCTTCGTCAGTTCGTCAAACGGCGACGGTCCGCCGCGCTCCTTCCCCTCCCCTCCAAGGCGCTCGGCCAGCAGCGCGCTTCCGGCAATCAAGCCGGCGGCGGCCAAGGCGGCGCCGAGGAATGGCAGGGCACCCGTGAGCGTGCGCTTTTTGGCGCACTCGGAACAGAGCCAGCGCCGGCCGTCAAAGACGGGGGCTGGACGCGCTCCGCAGCTATCGCAGGCCGTATTCATCGCATCGATCTACTCGCGGCGGCCGAACCGGGTTTCGCTCCGTAAGAAAGCCCTACGGTTGCGCCAAAAACGTGACGCTCACCGACACTGAGACGTTGACGTTGGACTGGTCGAACTGGGTCGGCGCGTTGGCGGCGGCCATACGCATCATCGGTTGCGGATTGACGGCGCCGCCCCCGAGCTCCACGCTCTTGATCGAAACGATACGGAGGTGGGCCGCCGCTGCGAGGGCTTCGGCATTCGCACGCGCGTCGTCGACGGCTTTCCTGGTTGCCTCGACACGCGCAGCGCTGGGATCGGCGAGGCCGAACGTAACGCCGTTGATCGACGTTGCGCCCGAACCGGTACACGCGTCGGCAACTCGGCCGGCACTTCCGATGTCGCGCACCTTCACGTTGAATTCGCGCGAAACCGTATAGCCGTAGCGTTCGCCGCCCGGATTGGGCGGAAGGACGTGCGGCCGGGGATTGTAGTTCACGTTATAGGACGACAGCGTGATGTCGCTGCGCGCGACTCCGGCCTTCTGGAGCGCGGCGACGATGCGGTCGTACGTCGCGTTATTTTGCCCGACCGCGTCGGCGGCGTTGGGGGCGTTGTTCTCGACGTTTGCGTTGACGTTGGCAACGTCCGGCGGCAGCGCAACCGAACCGCTTCCCGAGACGCTGATCTCCGTCATGCCGGCAGGGGTGTCGGCCAGCGCCGGCGCCGCCGCCAGTGCGACCGCGGCCAGCAAACCGGCTACAAGGCACTTCATATCCCGGTAACGTCGACACCGAGGCGAACGTGCCCTGGGTTCGAATGGTGTTTTGGAAGCCGTGCGCTTGGGAAACGGTTGCTTTCAGGAAGGAGGCTCGACAAAACTCATGGGCATCTTAGCGTGGATCATTTTGGGACTCATTGCCGGCTTGGTGGCTCGCTGGCTCGTGCCCGGCGAGGGCCCCGGGGGCGTCATCGGCGACATCATCATCGGAATCATCGGCGCGATCGTCGGGGGCTGGATCTACGGCCTTTTCGGCCACACGGGCGTCACCGGGTTCAACTTGCCGAGCATAGTCTGCGCGATCATCGGTGCCATCGTGCTACTCTTTATCATCCGCGCCATTCGCGGCCGGCCCGCAGTTTAGGCGAGGGGGCCGCCGCCACCGCACGTCGTAAGGGGTATCACTCGTGGCCTACATCATCACCGAACCGTGCATCGGTACCAAGGACAAGTCGTGCGTCGACGTCTGTCCGGTCGATTGCATTCACGGAAAGGACGATGACGAGATGCTGTACATCGACCCCGAGGTCTGCATCGACTGTGGTGCCTGCGTGTCCGCGTGCCCCGTCGAAGCGATTTTTGCGGACTCGGACGTTCCCGAGCAGTACGCGAAATACACCGAGATCAACGCGGAGTATTTCAAGAAGCAAACGTAACCCCGAAAACCGTAACCGGACGAGCGATCACCACATCGGCTTCATCGAGGAGAGCCGGAGTTGCGTGCGCTCGTCGCACGCCAACGACCGAACCGACTCGTCGCAAACGTGCCAGATGGCCGTGCCGCGCGGGGTCCCGATAGAAGAGGTCGCTCGCGCCCGGATCGGCGGCTTCCCCGCGCAGTGCCAGGAACGCGCACGGATGGACGCCCACGCTTTGCAGCCGGTCGTCGCAGCGGATAAAACCGACCGCGTATTCGCCGGCGTCCTCCAGACGTAACGGCACGACCAGCCGCGCGCCTTCATTGAGCGCGTGCCACCAGGCGGCCGCGACGTCGTCGCTGCGTGCCGTCACGATCACTCGGTCGAACCGTTCCCGGCCGCCGGTTTCCCGGCCGCCGTCGGCCGCCCAAACGGTGACGTTGCGATAGCCGAGGTCCGTCAGTACGACCCGAGCCCGGCCGGCAAGGTCGGGGTCGAGATCGATCGTGGTGACGCTTCCTTCGGGCCCCACCAGCTCGGCGAGCAGCGCGGCGTGATAGCCGCTGCCGGTTCCGATTTCGAGGACACGATCCCCCGGCGCCGGCGCCAGCAACTCGAGCATGAGTCCGATCATCCCGGGCTGCGAAACGGACGAAACGACTTCGCCATCCTGCATTTTGATGGCGATCGCGCGGTCGGCATACGCTTCGTCCAGCGTGACGTTCTCCAGAAAGCGGTGCCGCGGCACGGCGCGCATCGCCGCTGCCCCCGAATCCGAGCGCAGAAGG
>JBAUZB010000229.1:0-11628 GCA_049585095.1 Candidatus Tumulicola sp. | reverse complement strand
GGCCAGGGCGGCGACGCGATCGATCGCGCCGTCGATGACGATCGTTTCGCAACTCGCACCAAGTGTGTCGACGACTTGGCTCACGCCCGACGCGGTCGGGGGACCGATCAGTTCGTAGTACGCGCCCTGGACGACGCGGGCATACAGCAATGGTCCGGCCGCCGACTGAAGCTGCGATAGATCGAACAGTTCCACCGCGGGAGAATCGGACAGCGCGCCGCGCGCGGTCGCGAACGCGGTTCCGGGATGCAAGAAGAGTCGCGGCTTGGCCATGGCGTCCCCGGAATCGACGGCTTCGCCGTCGCGTCCGACCGACGCGATGCCGACGCGCAGCCCTCGGGCGCACGCCGCCTCGTAAACCGCGCGCACGGTGACGGTCTTACCGACGTTCTTGCCGATCCCCACCACGAACACCGACCGTGCGCCGCCGGCGCGTGCGAGATCGAAAATCGCTTCTCCGGCGTTCATCAGTCGGCTGTTCGTTAGCCCAAATGAAATATCTTCAGAATGATGAACGCGGAGCCGGTGAGCGCCAGGAGCAGTCCGCCGAGGAAGGCGGCGTAACGCTCCGCGAACGATCCCAAGCGCTCGCCCAGCGCTAAACCCGCAGCCGTCGAACACACCGAAGCGACTGCGATCGCGGCCAGCGAAATCAAGGGCGGGACGCCGATGTACAAAATCGAGAAACCGATGCCGAGCGAATCGAGGCTGATCGAGAGCGAGGCGACCGCCAGCCCCCATCCTTTCGAAAGATCCAGCTTCGACGCTCCCGAAAGCTCGCTGCGGCTTTCGCGGATCATATAAACGCCCAAGGCCACCAGCGCGACGAACCCGATATAGCCCGCAATGTCGCCGAGAAACCGTCCGGCCGCAAAACCAAGACAGGCACCGATTACGTTCATCGCGACTTCGGCGCAGGCAAACGCGACGCCGATACGCCATTTTACTCCGGGAGGGACGCCGCGAATGCCAACCCCGATGCTGACTGCAAAAACGTCGAGCGACAGACTCAGCGCGACGAAAGCGACTTTCAGAGCGGCAGTCACGAACTCACGATGATGCCGCGTCGCCTTCCAAGCCCCCTTTTTCCGGTTGCGGCGCTGCTTCTGGTCGCCGCTGCGGTCGGGCCGGTCGCCGCGGTGCTCGTCTCAATGTCGCCGCACGACGCGGCGACCGCCTTTTCGACCTGGGGCCGCGACGCGTTACGCGTGTCGCTGGTCGCGTCGCTCGGAGCAACCCTGGCGGCAACTCTGCTTGGGGTTCCGGCCGGCTACTGCTTTTCACGCCTGCCGCTGCGAGCGCGCGCTGCGGCGATCTTCTTGCTCGCGCTTCCGCTGGCGTTTCCGCCCGTCGCTTCCGGCTTGATGCTGCTGTACGTGTTCGGAATCCAGTCTCCGGTCGGCGGTTGGCTGGTCGCACACGGAGTCGTCGTTGCGGACACGTTGCTCGGCGTGGCGGTCGCCCAATTCTTCGTCTCGGGGTCGTTCGTCGCGATTGCCGCGACCGCAGCATTCGGTGCGCTCGATCCGGTGTACGAAGATGCGGCGCGAACGCTGGGGGCGAGCGAGTGGCGTATTTTCACCCGCGTCGCGCTGCCGAGTGCGGCCGGAAGCGTCGGGGCCGGGATCGCGTTTGCCTGGCTGCGCGCGATCGGCGAATACGGCGCCACCAGCATCGTCGCGTTTCATCCCACCTCGCTGCCGGTCGCGCTCTACGTCGCGCTTTCGGCTTCCGGCGTCCACCAAGCGCTGGCGTTGTGTTACGGTTTCATCGTACTGGCGGCAGCTGCGCTCGCCGGCGCCTGGATTTTGCGCCGCGGCGTCGTATTGTAGGCGTCGACGCATGGCTATTCTCGATCGGCTGCTCGCTCCGGAATCGAGCTTTCAGAAGAACTTCTTCTTCCTCGCGAAGCGATTCGTTCCGGGCGAGACCATCGAGTCGGCGATTGCGACGGTGCGCGAGCTAAACGCGCGCGGAATGGCCGCGTCGCTCGATTATCTAGGTGAGGATGTGCGCCAAGCCGATGCGGCGGCCCTGACGGCCGATACCTATTTGAGAATCCTCGACGCGCTGGCCGAAAGCGGCGCGGACTCGAACGTATCGGTAAAGCTGACCGCGATGGGTTTGCTCGTCGACGAAAATCTCGCGTTGGAGAATCTGCTTCGCGTGGTCGAACGCGCGCGGCAGAATCCCGACCCATTCGTGCGCATCGATATGGAAGGCTCGGCGGTGACGCAAGCGACGCTGCGCGTTTTCGAGCGCGCCTTCGCGAAGTACGACAACGTCGGGATCGTGCTGCAAGCCTACCTCAAGCGCACCGCCGGCGACGTGCGGCGCGCAATTGAACTCGGCGCGCGCGTGCGGTTGTGCAAGGGCGCATACAGCGAACCACCCGAGATCGCCTATCAGAGCATGCCGGAAATTCGAGAAAATTTCATGCAGCTCGCGCGCGAGCTCTTGACTCGCGGGCGATATCCCGGCATCGCGACGCACGATCGCCGGCTCGTCGCGGCGGTAAAAGAGTTCGCGGCCGCCGAAGCCGTCTCGCCGGACCGGTTCGAATTTCAGATGCTGTACGGGTGCCGGCCCCAAACCCAGCGAGCACTGGTGAATCAAGGCTATCGCATGCGCATCTACGTACCGTTCGGAACGCACTGGGCGGGATATTTTTATCGCCGCGTCCTCGAGCGCCGCGAGAACGCCTGGTTTGCCCTGTCTTCCATGTTTACGCGCTGACCCGCGTTTATGCGATAACCCGCCGTGCCGGCGGTGGGGCCGGCGTACCAATTCCAGGAAGGGCGCGCTCCGGCGGTCACGACTTATGTCGCTAGGCCGCTTAGAGATATACCGGGCCGTATCCAACCTTCGAGCGCGAACTTGCGTTCTACTATAGTGAGAGAGACCGCCGTCCTCTGCGGCGGTACGAGCAAGACAAGGTGAAAACAACATGCCAGTGACCCCAGACCAGGAAAAGCGTGCGGGCGGAATGTCGGTACGCGAGGCCGGACAAAAGGGCGGCGAGACCGTCAAGAAACGATACGGTCCGGAATTCTACGAGCAGATCGGCCGTAAAGGCGGGCTAGCGACCAAAGAGGCGCACGGCCACGAGTTCTACGAGCAAATCGGCAAGAAGGGTGGAAAGAAAGGCGGCGAAGCGACTCGTGATCGCTACGGACCGCACTTCTACGAACGTATCGGACAAAAAGGTGGCCAAAAAGTCAAGGAACTCATCGAAGAAGGAAAACGCGCTTCGGCTGCAGCCCGCGAAAAGCGCGCCAGCTGAGACGAGGATTCCCAACGATGGCGATCGCGCGTCGGCTCGGGTTGCCGGCGCCGCCTTCGTAGCCGTCCTCATTCTCGGCGCGGGATCGGTCGGAGCGTATCCGATATCGCCGACTCCTGCGCCTACTTCATCGTCGAGCCCGACGCCCGTACCTGCGGGCAACTCGCTGCCGTTCGATTCGAACGTGACGTTGGTGCTCGATGAAGCCATTTCGTCGAAATCATCGCGCGCCGGCCAGTTCGTTGCCGCGCATTTGAAGGATTCGTTGACCGTCGGCGGACGCGTCGTCGCGCCGGCCGGAACCGCGGCCAAAATTCGAATCGTCGCGGCGTCGCCGGCGGACATCGGCGACGTGTACGGTTTCGTCGACATTTTCTTCGAACCGCTGGTTCTTCCCGACGGCCGCCCCCTGCCGCTGCGCGCGCCGGTGGCGCGTCTTGAGCCGCACGTTTCGGCAGGTCACGAATCGACCGTTGCCTGGGAAGACACGATCGAAGACCAAGTCATTCCCTACCATGTCCTCTATCATATTTTCCGCTCGGGGAAGAACTTCGTTCTCAACGCCGGCTCGGAGCTTCCGGCGCACACCGAAGCAACGCTGACCGTGTTGCCGAACGGCACGATCGCCATCGAAACGCCGCATCCCGTCGCACAGAGTCTGCAGATGCCCAAAGCGTCGTTCCCGGTCCAGCCGCTGGCAACGCCCTTTGGACCCGCCGGCGGTACCAAGAGCAGGAAAACGCCGGCGCCTCCGGCGACACCAACGCCGACACCTTGGCCGACCCCCGAGCCGCCGACGCCGACGCCGTCTCCCGCGGCCACCTAACGAAAGGGCATCATGCGCTTACGAATTCCAACTTGGCTTCTCGCGCTGCTGGCGTGCACGATTACCGCGGCATCCGCTGCAACGCCGGCGCCCAAGGCGACGCTCTCGCCGGTTCCTCAGGGATCCGAAGCAGCGTTCGTCGCTTCGATCCAAAAGGACCTCACCGCGCGCTTTTCGACTCCGCAGGCGGCCGAACAAGCGGGTTACTTCCGCTTCGGCAACGAGGACTCGGATGGCGCGATCAGTTACGCCAACCTGAAATGGCAGAGCGGCAATCCTCAGGAGCCTAGTCAGTTGTGGTACGACGTCCACGGCAATTTGCTGGGCGCCGACTTTTCCGTGCTGCAAAGCGGGTCGCCCGAACCGCCAAAGCTTTGGGGGCTAAACTATCGGCGCTGGATTTCGTTCCGCGAGCACGTGCACTACGTATTGGCCGGCCCCAACGGGACCGAAACGTACGGCGGTTTGAGCGCCAAGAAGTTTGTGGCTGCCGGCGGCAACGTCGATGATCCGCAAGCCGCCACCCTGGTGAAAATGGGCATCGTCAAAGACGTCGGCACGGTGAAGCGCGTCTTTCTCTTTCCGTCGATCTGGGACTTGATCGTTTGGGTGAAACCCAATCCCGACGGTGCCTTCGCCTTGAAAAACCCGCTCGTCATCCCGAGCGCCGGCGCCGAAAAAGACGACATGTAACCCTCGCTCGTGAGTGCGTCGGGCGCGACTTCGTCGGGCGTGAGTGCGCAGCGCCTAAGTGCCTAGCGCGTGATGTGGGGCCGCTCGGAGCGAAGTCTCCGACTTTTTCGCAAAAGGCACGGATGCCGTTTTCCTTTGGTCGTTGCGAAAAAGCGGCGAAGCAGGAGCAACCTGGATGGGAGCGACGAGCGTCTTCGCGAGAGCGGCCCCAGCGTCACGCACTACGCTGTCCGGTGACCCGTTCACTGAAGGAACGCGGAGCCAACCCTACGCGTTCGGGACGCTCGTTTTTTCGCGTCCGTGCGAAAAAACTGCTCGCTGGCTCGTCGCTCTCGCCATCCAGGCTTCGCTCCTCGTCCAGACGCCCGCCCGCATAGGGTGGCCTGCGTTCCTTCAGCGCTCAAGTCTCTATCAGGGGGTTAAGTCTCTATTTCGTGCAGCGGTTTTGCGCGATCGAGTAGGCGACGTCGACGGCGCGGCTTTCCGCGTCGTCGATGCTGCTGCGTTGCTTGTCGAAGTGCAAGTAGATTTTGATGTTTTTCTCGTCGGCCGGCATCGCTTGCTCCTGCGGCGTCCATCCGCCGATCGGGTGCGGTCCGCGCTGGATGTCGTACTGCATCATCGACTGCGCCAGGCTGGTGAGATCGGTCGAAAGCTGGAACTGATGGTTGTAGGCTTGCTGGAGCTGCTCCGCTGCGGCGCGCATCTCGGCGGTTGCGGCGGGATCGTTCGAGAGGGTGGCCGATTGACGAAGTAGGTCGACCTGTTGCTGTATCGGCTTCAGCGAGCGAATCAGGCTGTCGGACTCCTTGACCGTTTTGACCCGCAAATCCATGAATCGGTTGACGTAGTCCGGATAATCGAACATCTGGTTCATTTCATCGAGCTGCACGCTGACGCCGTTGAAGACGCGATCATTGGCGAGCATCGGGACCAACGCGCCGTTGAAGTGCTGCTCCAGCGCGTTGCAGTACGGCGAGGAAATCACGGTAACGATCGTCTTGAGGGCTCGCGGCGAGGCGACCGGGGAGGCGGATGGCGCCGGGGACGGCGAGGCAAGCGCCACGAGGAGGGCAAGCAGCATTACCAATTCAACGTCGGAAAACGGTCCGGCGTTTCGGGCTTACTCGTTACTCCAGTAATCCTTGAGCGCCTTGCCGCGCGACGGGTGCCGCAGCTTGCGCAAGGCTTTGGCCTCGATCTGGCGGATCCGTTCGCGGGTGACCCCGAATTCCTGGCCGA
Source organism: Candidatus Tumulicola sp. (assembly GCA_049585095.1). Classification (GTDB taxonomy): domain Bacteria; phylum Vulcanimicrobiota; class Vulcanimicrobiia; order Vulcanimicrobiales; family Vulcanimicrobiaceae; genus Tumulicola. The sequence goes on along the minus strand of JBAUZB010000229.1, from coordinate 5,584 downwards.
CCTCTTCCAGCGTGCGTTGGTGCCCGTCTTCCAAGCCAAAACGCAGGACCAGCACCTTGCGCTCGCGCTCGGTAAGGTTTTGAAGCACGTCCTGCATCTTTTCTTTCAGCAGCATCACGGAGGCGGCCTCAGCCGGCGCGACGGCCTCTTGATCTTCGATAAAGTCGCCCAGATGAGAATCTTCTTCTTCGCCGATCGGCGTCTCCAGCGAAATCGGCTCTTGTGAAATTTTCATCACTTCGCGAACTTTTTCGGGCGTAAGGCCCATCGATTCGGCAATTTCCTCGACCGTCGGCTCGCGCCCCAGCTCTTGCAGCAGCTGGCGCGAAATCTTGATGAGACGGTTGATCGTCTCCACCATGTGCACCGGAATGCGAATCGTTCGCGCCTGATCGGCAAGCGCGCGGGTGATCGCTTGCCGGATCCACCACGTGGCATACGTCGAAAACTTGTATCCTTTGCGGTAGTCGAACTTTTCGACGGCCCGAATCAAGCCGAGATTGCCTTCCTGGATCAAGTCCAGAAATAGCATTCCGCGGCCGACGTACTTCTTGGCGATCGAAACGACGAGGCGCAAATTCGCCTCGGTAAGCTGGCGCTTCGCTTCTTCGCCGGAGTCGACCAGCGTCCAATCGCCAACGCCGTTACGGCGCGATTCCATCTCGCCGGCCTCGATCCGCATCGCGAGCGATTTCTCTTGCTCCATCGACAGGAGCGGAACGCGCCCGATCTCCTTGAGATACATGCGTACCGGGTCGTCGAGCGAGAGCCCGTCGGGAATCGGCTGTTCGGCTTCTTCCTCGCCTTCCGCTTCGGGCTTTTCTTCTTTCTGATCGTCGGCGATCTCGATCCCGGCGGCGGTGATCTCTTCAAAAAACTCGTCGAGTTGCTCCGGCGACACTTCTTCGAGTGCGTCGAACGCCGTGTTGATCTCTTCGTACGTCAGCGAGCCCTGGGTCTTGCCGCGCGCCAGGAGTTTTTTCTTGAGTTCGTCGAGCGTCGCCGCCGGCGGTGGCGCCTCGGCCAAGGCGCCGCCTTTTTTGCGAGCCATCTTCTGCTTCACCTCCTTTCTTTTCGAGTCGTTGCCCATTCTGTTCAAGATTCGTACTTCCGTTCTTATCGTTTGAGTTTTGCGACCAGCCCATCGAATTCGCCGAGCAGTTCGGGGGAAACCGGGCGTCCGCTGGTAAGGTGCTCGTCGATCACGCGCGACAGTTCCCGATACCGGTCCCGCGCGTCGTCGAGCTGCAGCCGTTCCACCACCTGCTCGAGATGCGCGCGCCGTTCTTCGGAGCCGCCGTAGCGCACCGCCGAACTTCGGCCGCGCGTCCCCAGCGCCGCCAGCACGTCCAAGCTCGCTTGGTCCTCCGCGAACAAGCCGAAGACGTCGCCGGTGAGCGTCACGGTTCCACCGGCGCCGACGATGCGCTCGTAGATCCGGCGGTACATCTCATTGCGGAAACGCTCGGCGCCGATCCGCGCGCCGTATTCAACGGCCAACGACGGCTCTTCGAGCAGAATGCCCACGACCTCACGTTCGAATGAAAGCGGCTCGACCGACGCGGGCACGTGCCGGCTGCCGGACCGGCCACCCCCCGCACGCGGCGCGAAATTAGCGCTGTTTGCGAGGAACCGGCTATTCCGAAGGTCGTCCACGCTCACCTGCAGCCGTCCCGCAACGTAAACGCGCCAGCGATCCCATTCCTCTCGCGGGATCATCTCGCGTATCAGTGCTTCCGCCTTGGGCACGATTCTTGCGGGCGAATCAAAACCGGCGCGCAGCCGCTCGATCTCACCGTCGATCCGGAATTCGATCGCCGGCTTGGCGCGCTCGAGCAGCTCTCGAAACGCCGCCTTGCCCCGGCTTCGAATGAAACTGTCGGGATCGGTTCCCGCGGGAAGGAGCACGACGCGCACCGAGGAGCCGGTGTGCTCGATGGTCTTAGACGCAATATCCACCGCTTTGGTTGCGGCGGCGTTACCCGCGGTGTCGCCGTCGAAGCAAAGAAAAACGTAGTCGGCGTATTTCTGCAGCTCGGCCGCTTGCTCTGCGGTAAAGGCGGTTCCCAGGGCCGCCACGGTATTGGTGAATCCCGCTTGGTGCAGCGCGATGCAGTCGAGGTAGCCTTCGACCACGATGAGGGTGCGGTCGCTCTGAGCCGTGCGACGCGCGACGTTGAGCGCGAACAAGTGCCGCCCTTTGGTATAAACCGGCGTGGTGCTCGTATTGAGGTACTTGGGCTCGCCGCCGCCGAGCGCTCGGCCGCCGAATGCGATGACCTCGCCGGTCGTCGCGTACGTCGGCACCATCAGGCGGTCGCGGTAGAAGTCGTAGAAACCGCGCTGGCCCTGCTTGACCAGGCCGGCCGCGGCGGCCACCGTCAAGTTGACGCGTTCGCGTTCGAGCTGTTCAACCAATCCGTTCCACGAATCCGGTGCATACCCCAGCGCGAACGACTCGAGTACGCTCTTGGTAAATCCTCGCTCTTCGCAATACGTTTGCGCCCGCTGCCCGGTGCTCGTCCAAAGCATGCGAGCGAAATACGCCGCGGCGATGCGGTTGGCTTCGTAGATCTGTTCGCGCTCGTTGCGAGCGCGCGCCGCAAACGGGTTTTCGGGCTCCAGCTCGATTCCGGCTTTGCTCGCGAGTATGCGAACCGCGTCGCCGAACGGGACGTTTTCCACTTTTTGCACGAACGTGATCACGTCGCCGCCGGCGCCGCAGCCGAAGCACTTGAAGAAACCACGATCCGGGTGGACGTGAAGCGACGGAGTCTTCTCGCCATGAAACGGGCACAAGCCGACCAAGTCGTTGCCGCGTTTCTTCAACTGCACGTACTGGCCGATCAAGCTCGCGATATCGACGCGCGCGTGAATCTCGGCAGTGACTCCCCGATCGAACCTCACCCGCACAAGCTTCTACACGGCCCTCCATTTCCGTGCCGGCAGTCGCCCGATCGACTCGTCGCGAGGACCGCCGTCGCCGCGACGGAAAACTGCCCGGCGATGAAGCGCATTTTCGACCCGATCCACCATTTCATCGGCCTCTCGTCGGCCGAGGCGCGCCTCTTGGACCTGCCGGTGATGCAACGGCTGCGCCGCCTGCGTCAACTCGGCTTGGCGTATCTCGCGTTTCCGTCGGCCGAACATTCGCGCTTCACCCATGCATTAGGGACGCTGGCGATGGGGACCCGGGCGTTCGACGAACTCGTGCAGCACGGCTCCGCGTATTTTGCCGGCACCGCCGACATCGAATACCAGCGACGATTGGTGCGCGCCGCGTTGCTGCTGCACGACGTAGGACACGGGCCTTTCAGCCATGCCTGCGAGGCCGTGCTCGGCGTGCGCCACGAAGCCCGCACCGGCGAAATCCTGCGCTTGCCCGAAATGCGCGACGGCCTGGCGGCACTCGAGGTCGACGCCGACGACGTTCTTGGGCTGATCGTCGGCGATTCCGGAAGCCGGTACCCCGCACTGCGCGAACTCGTCAGCGGCCCGAATCTCGACGCCGATCGCATGGACTACCTTCAACGCGATGCGTATTTCACCGGCGTCGCGACCGGTCGCTACGATGCCGAACAGTTGGTGGCATCGTTGCGCCTCTTCGAGCGGGCCGGCCAAGTGGTCATGGGCATCGACGCCCGCGGCGTGGTCGCGCTCGAGTCGTTCGTGATGGCTCGCTACATGATGTTTGCCTCGGTGTATTTTCATCACACGACGCGAATATTCGAGCGCGTGCTACAGGACGTGCTGCGCGAGCTGTGGCCGGTGCCGGGCGCGCTCGATCCGATCGAAGAGTTCCTGCGCTGGGACGACTTTCGCGTGCTCAACGAACTCGCCGACAAGCAGAGCGAAGCGGCGCGGGCGCTGCGCGAACGCATCGTGGTTTACGCCGTGGCCGCGGAATTCAATGCCGAGCGCGATTTGAACACCTATGAAGCGTGCGAGCGCGCCTTAGCGCAGCAGTTCGGCGAGCACAACGTCTGGGCCGACGAGCAAACCCAGGTGCTGCATCGGCTTCCCCTCGGCATCGGCCAGACGCATACCGTGTGGGTTGGAACCGGAACCGCGCTGCTGGACGCCCGCGAAGTTTCGGATCTGATCGCCAAGCTCACCGGAAAAGCCTATTGGCGCAAGCTGTTCGTGCGGCGCGACGCCGTCGACGTGGCCGCAGCCCGCCGCATCTGCTCCGAAATCGTAGCCCGCCGCTGACTATTTCAGCGCGCCGATAGCGGCTTGGGCGGCGGCCAATCGCGCGATCGGAACGCGGTACGGAGAACACGACACGTAATCCAGCCCAAGTTCTTGGCAAAACGCAACGCTGCTGGGCTCGCCGCCGTGCTCGCCGCAAATTCCGATTTTCATGGCGTCGCGCACCGAGCGGCCGAGCCGTACGGCCTCGCGCATCAACGCCCCCACGCCGCGGCGGTCGAGCACCTGGAAGGGGTCGGCTTTGAGAATCCGCTTTTCCAGGTAGACCGGAATAAACGACGCCTCGGCGTCGTCTCGGCTGTATCCGTACGTCGTTTGCGTGAGGTCGTTGGTGCCGAAGGAAAAGAAGTCGGCGAAACGGGCGAGATCGTCGGCCACCACGCAGGCGCGCGGCAGTTCGATCATCGTGCCGATGTGATAATCGATGGTGACCCCGCGTTCGGCCAAGACCGCGTCGGCGACGGTCTTGGCGGCTTCGCGCGTCGACTGCATTTCCTCCTGCGTGCCGACGCCCGGAATCATGACTTCCGGACGCGCGTCGACACCGCGTTGCTTCAGTTCGCAGGCCGCCTCGAAGATGGCGCGCACCTGCATGGCGTAAATTTCGGGATACACGATGCCCAGACGGCAGACGCGCAATCCGAGCATGGGGTTCTGTTCGTGGAGCTGGAGAACGCGGTGGAGGACCGCATCTTTGATTTTGAAGTCGGGCGAATCGCTCCCGCGGTTGATGCGCAACTCGGTCACTTCTACCAGCAGGTCCTGAAGCGACGGCAGAAACTCGTGAAGCGGTGGATCCAACAGCCGAATTGTCACCGGGCAGCCTTGCATGGCTTCGAGAATCCCCACGAAATCCTCGCGCTGAAACGGTAAGAGCAGCGCCAGCGCCTCGTCGCGTGCCTGACGATCGTTGGCGAGAATCATGCGCTGAACCGTCGGAAGCCGGTCCTGCTGCATGAACATGTGCTCGGTGCGGCACAGCCCGATGCCCTGCGCGCCGAGCTGGCGCGCGCGGGCCGCATCTTCGGGAGTGTCCGCGTTCGCCCACACCTCCATGCGCCGCATTTCGTCGGCCCACGAAAGAAACGTCGCGAGCCACGGCGGCAACGCCGTGGGTGGTGGGATCAACGTCAGCGCGCCGAACGCGACGTTACCGCTCGTACCGTCGATCGTGATCCAGTCGCCTTCCTCCAACGGCTTTCCGGCGAACGTGGCCGTCTTCGTTCGGCGGTCGATGCGGAGCGCGTCGCAGCCGGCGACGCACGGCTTGCCCATGCCGCGCGCGACCACGGCGGCGTGCGACGTCGCGCCGCCTTTGGCGGTGAGGATCCCTTCGGCGGCGATCATGCCGTGCACGTCGTCGGGATTGGTC
>JBAUZB010000228.1:0-8058 GCA_049585095.1 Candidatus Tumulicola sp. | reverse complement strand
GCACGGGTGTGCTGGCGGCGTTGCTCGTCGGTCACAGAGCTACGGCTATGCTTCCTCCTCGCGCCTAGCCAATCACACCCGTGGTGCCCGTGACGGCACCATACATCTGGGCATTACAGGCCACTAGTGGCTCGCAACGCCTCATGAGCTTGATGTTGCTCGACACCTACGGCTTGGTGTATCGCGCCTTCTTCGCGCTGCCGGGCTTGACGACGAGCAAAGGGGTGCCGATCAACGCCGCTTACGGCTTCACGACCATGCTCAACAAGCTCGTCGCCGACGAAAAACCGACGCACCTGATCGCGGCGTTCGACAAGGGCATGCCGGCCGAGCGGGTCGCGCTGTATAAGGAATACAAAGCCCAACGCACCGCGATGCCGGACGAACTGCGAAGCCAGTTTGCGCTGGTTCGGCGCGTTCTCGACGCACATCGGATTCCAATCGTCGAATTCGAAGGTCAAGAAGCCGACGACGTGATTGCGACGCTCGCACGCCAAGCCGAAGAGGCAGGAGAGCAAACGGTCGTGGTGACCGGCGATCTCGACTTACTGCAGATCGTCGGCGAACGGACGACCGTCCTGACGACTCGGCGCGGCATCACGGAACTCGGCCGATACGATCCGGCGGCAGTCCGCGAGCGCTTCGGCCTGGACCCGGCGCAACTTCCGGATTATCGCGGCCTCAAAGGCGATCCGTCCGACAACCTTCCCGGGATCCCGAGCGTCGGCGAAAAGACGGCGATCAAGCTTCTGCAAACGGCCGGTTCGCTCGACGCCCTCATCGCCGATCCGGGTCTTGCCGGTACTCCGAAACTGCAGAAGCTCATCGAAACGTACGGCGAGCAGGCCTGCTTGTGCCGGGCGGTTTCGATCGTCCGGCGTGACTTGCCGTTGACGATCGACTGGGAAGCGAGCCGTTACGTCGCACCGGCGGATGGGGACCTCTATCAGTTGTACAGCGAACTCGAGTTCAAGTCGCTGGTGGCGAAGCTGCAAGCGCCGGCGGACCTGCCGCTTCTCGAACCTCAGACACGACTCGCGGGAAGCTATCGCAGTTACGTCACGTCGGTCGATCCGCCCGAGTTCGTACGTCTCGGCGAGGAACTGCGAGCGTTGACGCGCGAGCCTCGCGTGGCATTCGCCGCGCTGGGCGAGGCGCTCGGGCTCAGCGCCCGGCCCGGAACCGGGCTGGGCTTTTCGACCGCCGCGCTCGCGTTCGCACCGGTTCGCGACGGGTTGCGCGAGCTGTTCGACAGCCGCGTTTCGGCGAGCGCCTACGATGCGAAGCGGCTGCTGCGGCTGTTGTGGAGCGGTGGCGTCGCCAACGCTCGATTCGCCGACGACGCCATGATCGGCGCCCATCTGCTGGATCCGTCGCGCGGCTTTTTCGACGTCGAAGATGCAGCGGCCATACACCTGGGCGCAGGCCTTCCCGGCGAAGCCGCGGCGCACGCCGACGCCACATTGCAGCTCCTCGACAAAATCCGTCCCGCCTTGACGCAGCGCGACCAGCTGCGTCTCTACGAAGACGTCGAAGTGCCCCTAGCCCCGGTTCTCGCGCGCATGGAGAACGCCGGTGTGGCGATCGATCCGCAAGAACTGCATGCGATCGGGCGCGAAGTCGATGCGGCGGCGGCGCGGTTACAAAAGCGCATCTACGATTTTGCCGGGCACGAATTCAATATCGGCTCACCCCAGCAGCTCGGGAAAGTGCTTTTCGAAAGACTACAGATTCCGGGCGGCAAGAAAACCAAGACCGGCTGGGCGACGGGCGTCGAGGTCTTGCAAGGCCTGGCGCGCGAGTATCCCATTTGCTCGCTGGTTTTGGAATGGCGCGAGGTTACCAAGCTCAAGAACACCTACGTCGACGTGATTCCACAACTGATCGACTCGCGGGACGGCCGCCTTCACAGCGTCTTTAACCAGACCGCGACGGCGACCGGCCGTCTGTCGTCGACCAATCCCAATCTGCAGAATATCCCCGTGCGAGGCGATCTTGGGCGGCGCATTCGTCGCGCCTTCGTTGCGCGCAACGAGGGCTACGCGCTCCTCGCTGCCGACTACAGTCAGATCGAGCTCCGTTTGATGGCGCACCTTTCAGGCGATGAAGCGATGCGCCGCGCCTTCGATGAAGGGCAGGACATCCACGACTTCACCGCCCGCCAAATTTTCAACGTACCCCCGGCCGAACGCGTCGATGCAAATCAACGCCGGATGGCCAAGAGCGTCAACTTCGGGTTGTTTTACGGCATGAGCGACTTCGGACTGGCTCAACGGCTCGAAATCGGCCGCGCCGAGGCCAAAGAGATCACCGCCGCCTACTTTGCGCGGTTCCCGTCGGTGCGCAACTTCATCGATCGCACCATCGAAGAAGGCCGGAGTAACGGGTACGTGTCGACGATTCTGGGCCGCCGCCGGTACATGCCCGGCCTCACGTCGGGCAACTACATGCTTCGGGCCGCGGCCGAACGCGAGGCCACCAACGCGCCCTTACAAGGCAGCGCCGCCGACTTGATGAAGCTCGCAATGGTGCACATCGACGCGGCGATTTCGGCTTCGGGGCTCGACGCGACGCTACTGCTGCAGATTCACGACGAATTGATCTTCGAAGTCGCGAAAGCGAGCCGGCACGAATTCGCGCGTTTGGTGCGCGATCGCATGGAACACGCCATCGCACTGGCGGTTCCGCTGGAAGTGACGCTGAAGTCGGCGGCCAACTGGTACGACGTAGAACCGATGCCGGACGTGGAGACTCCCGCAGGTGTTTGACGGCTTGGCGAGCGTTCTGGCGCTGGCGCTGGTCGTTGCGGCGAACCCGGCGCCGGCTCTTCCGGTTATCGTGGTGCACGCCCCGAACGCGACGCTGCGCTTGGAAGTTGCAACCACGCCGGCACAGCAACAGCACGGGCTCATGGACCGCACCGTACTCGCGCCGCACACCGGCATGTTGTTCGTCTTCGATTCCGACGCGCCCATCGAGTTTTGGATGAAGAACACGCTGGTGCCCCTCGATATGATCTTCGTCGCCGCCGACGGCACCGTGCGGACGGTCTTTCGCAACGTCGCCACGCCGCTTCCGAACGTTTCCGACGACGGCATTCCCCGCGAAGCCGGAAAAGCGAAGTACGTGATCGAGCTCGGCGCCGGCGAGGCGCAACGTGTGGGAATTGCAACCGGGGTTCGGCTCACCATCCCGACCCACTAAGGACCGCACATGCCCGAACTTCCCGAGGTCGAAACGATCGTTCGCGGGCTCGCCGGTGCGATCGTCGGCAAGCGCATCGAACGGGTCGAAGTCCGGCTTGCGAAAATTGCGATCGCGCCGGCCGGGGTCGGCTTCGCCGGGGACCTGGCCGGCGACGCTATTTCGGGAAGCCGGCGACGTGGTAAATACGCGATTCTCGACCTGGCCTCGGGCCGGAGTCTCGTGACCGGTTTGCGCATGACCGGGCGCCTGATCGCGCAAGCGCCGGGGGACGCCGAGTTTCCGGCGACCCACGTAGTGCTCTGGTTCACAGACGGCAGCCGGCTCAGCTTCGCCGACTCGCGGACCTTCGGCCGGATGCGGCTCGTGGAGCCGAGCGACTCCTGGGACCGGGAACTCGGCGTCGAGCCGCTGTCTTCAGGCTTTACACCCGAAGCCTTTATGGGTATGCTTGCGGGGCGGACGACGCCGATCAAGGCTTTGCTCCTCGATCAGCGACGCATTGCGGGCATAGGAAATATCTATGCATGCGAGGCGTTGTGGGAGGCCCGGATCCGTCCGAGCCGTCCAGCACGGGCGTTGACGAAACCAGCGATTCGCCGGTTGCATCACGCCATCGTCGACGTTTTGCGGCGCGCGATCCGCTTGCGCGGAACGAGCGTCGACGACTACGTCGATGCCGGCGGACTCCGAGGCGGATTTCAAAACGTCCTCTCGGTGTACGGAAGACTCGGAGAGCCGTGTGCGCGATGCGGCCGTCGGGTCGTGCGAACGGTTCTACGGCAACGCGGAACCTGGTGGTGTCGCGGGTGTCAGCGGTGACGTTCGCAGCAACGGAAAAATATATAACGCAAAGGTAGGAATCACAACATCTCTACGACTGAAATTGCCCCGGTTTCTCACGAGGAAGATCAACTCGCACTCGAACAGCAGCTCTACGAAGAGTCGCTGAAGGTTCTCGACGAGGGCCAAGTCCTCAACGGCGCGATCGTTCAAAAAGACAAGGACGAGTTGCTGGTGGACGTCGGAGGAAAGTCCGAAGGCGTTCTTCCCTTCCGCGAACTCTCGCTCGCCATCGATCCAAAACTCCTGAAGGTCGGCGACACTCTCGAAGTGATGATTCATCGCATCGACGACATGGACGGAACGTTGTTTCTGTCGGAGCGCCGTGCGCGCGCGCTCAAGACCTGGGAGAAAGTGATCGAGGCGCACGAACGCGACGAAGTCATCGAAGCCACCGTTACGCAGGTCGTCAAAGGCGGCGTCTTAGTCGATCTCGGGATGCGCGGATTCGTGCCCGCATCGCAGATCCGGCGCCAGCCGGTAGGAAATCTCGACGAGTTGGTCGGCCAGCGCTTGCGGCTCAAAGTGATCGATCTGGATCACAAGCGACACCGCGTCGTGCTTTCGCAGCGGCTCGTGCTCGAAGAAGAGTTGCAGGCCAAGAAACAAGAGCTGCTCGATACCCTCGAGGTCGGACAAATTCGCGAAGGCGTCGTCGTGCGGCTCGCCGACTTTGGAGCGTTCGTCGATCTCGGCGGAATCGACGGGTTGATTCATAACAGCGAGCTCTCCTACGCTCGCATCAAGCATCCGTCTGAGGTCGTCAAAATTGGGGACGTGGTGCACGTCGAAATCATGAAGTTCGATGCGGAAGCGAAGAAGGTCAGTCTTTCGCTCAAGCACGCGCTGCCGGATCCTTGGGACGAGCACGCCGATAAGTTGTACGAGACCAACAAACTCACGGCACAGGTCGTGAAGGTAACCCCGAACTACCTGTTGGTCGAAGTCATTCCCGGCATCTTGGCGATGGTTCCGAAGGGCGAGTTCGATGCGGCGGCTCAGTACAATCCGGGGCAGGAGATCGAAGTAACGCTACTGACGATCAACCACACGACGCGCCGCATCACCGCCTCGATCCAGCACGTTGCCGACGTACCTCCGGAGGAGATCGAGCAACTCGTAGTCCCCGAGATCGACGTCATTGCGCCGGTGCCCGAAGAGGGCGAAATCGCACTGCCGCCGGAAACGCCAGCCACGGAATAGCCGCGCTCGAGCGCACAACTCCGATGCGCGTAGGTTTGACCGGCGGAATCGGCTCGGGAAAAACCGCCGTGGCGACGTTCTTCGAAGAATTCGGAGCGTTCGTCATCGATACCGACCTCTTGGCTCGCGAAGCCGTCGCTCCCAATAGCGACGGCTTTCTCGCAATTACGCACGATTGGCCGGAAGCCGTGCGTCACGGCATGCTCGACCGCGCCGCCCTCGCCGAGATCGTTTTCAGCGATCCGGCCGCGCGGGAACGTCTCAATGCAATCCTGCATCCGCACGTTCGGCGCCTCGCGATCGAACGCGAGGCGCGTGCACGGCCGGGTCAGCTCGTGGTGGTGGTGGTACCGCTGCTCTTTGAAACGAACTATGACGCGATCGTGGACCGGTCGGTGCTGGTCGTCGCTTCGGAGGCCACGCGAATCGCGCGCATCGTGGCCCGCGACCAGCTCGACGAGACTCGGGTGCAGGCGCGCATGGACGCGCAAATTCCCGTCGACATGGCTCGGGCACGAGCGGACTTCGTTATCGAGAACGACGGCGACCTCGGGTCGCTCCGCGAGCGCGCACGCCGGATTTACGACCGGCTCGCCGGCGGATCGCCGCCTTCCGCCGAGCAGCCAAGCCGTTCCTGAGAGATTCATAAGTTTACCGAGCGCTCGGAAGGGAAAGAGTACCGTGTACTCACTCAGTATCCGAATCGATGAGGTCTAGACATGGCCACGCAGCAACCCGGGCAATCCGGCGGCATGAGCGTTCGCGAAGCGGGTCGCCGAGGCGGCGAACGAGTCAAAGCCAAGTACGGCTCCGAGTTCTACGAAGAAATCGGCCGTAAGGGCGGCGAAGCCACCAAAAGTAAATACGGGCCGTCGTTCTACGAAGTCATCGGCCAAAAGGGCGGTCAGCGTCCCAAACGCAAGGCGACTTCTGCCTAGGAACCGGCACCGGCATTTCTCTGAAAGCACTTCCCCTTCCAGATGGCTCGTAAGGACCGATGGCTGACAAGACAAAACCGGGCGCTCCGGGGCGCGAGATGTCCGTGCGTGAAGCGGGCAAAAAAGGTGGCGATACCGTTCGCGACCGCTACGGCTCCACGTTTTACGAAGATATAGGCCGCAAGGGCGGTAAGGCGACGCGCGATCGGCACGGCGTCGAGTTTTATGAAACGATTGGCCAAAAGGGCGGAAAAGTCGTCAAGGAAAAATACGGCTCGGATTTCTACGAAGAAATCGGCCACAAGGGCGGCCAAAAAGTCAAGAAGCTCATTGCCGAAGCCAAGAAGAAACTCCGCGACAAGGAGAGCTGAGCACTGGCTTTGCGTGCCGCTGCCGCGACACGCGCACCCCGCCTATTTGTGGACGTCGATCTGACCGTTGAGCTTTCCCAGGTGGATCGTATTCGCGTCGAAGTCGACGGTGATTCCGTCGATGCGTAGCGTCTGGCCGTTGGTGTGCACGTATGCCGGATGATCCATGTGCAGCATTTTCGCGTTATTCGTCCAGGTGACGAGATCGGTGTCGAAGGCGCGTTGTTGCGGATCGTTGATTCGCTCGACGTGGACCTTTCCGATGGCGGTGAAATCGAGCGTTTCGACGTCGACCTGAATGTGGCGCGCGGAGATCTTGAGATACGGCTTTCCTTTGCGAAAGACGATGCCGTTGCGAACGCCGTCGACGCTGCCGGCCATCCCGTCGGGGGAAAGATGGGCGTAGTCGTAGTCGAAGCTCCACGATTTGGTAGTGATGCGGTTGTTGAGCACGTGCCCGCCGTGCAGATTCATGGAAACCGATGAAGGCGGCAACGGCGGGGCTCCACCGCCGGCCAAAATCACTTCGACGACGACGTAAACGCTAAAGAGGATCGCGGCCACCGTCGCGGCGCGTTTCCAGCCGATGCGCTTAAGCAACGTCGGATCTCCGGAGCGGAACCAGCAACAGCGCGACGTAGAGCCACGCCAGTGCGAGTGCAACGGCGGTCGGCCCGATGCGAGCGTAAATCGTCGACACGGGCGGGCCGACTTTCCCGTCGACGATGGTGAGTTCTTCCATGCGGCTGCGTTTCTGCCACGTTCCGTCGGGGGCGATGATGCCGCTGATCCCGGTCGCGGCCGCTCGGACCACGTACGCGCCGGTCTCGATCGCGCGAAGTTGGGCGATCTGAGCGTGCATGTAAGGCCCGGAAGTCGTTCCGAACCATGCGTCGTCGGTGCTGATCACCAAGAGCTGCGCGCCACGCCGCATTTGGGCGAACGCCAGATCGGCGAAGGCCGATTCCCAGCAGATCAACGGCGCGATGCGCAACGCCGCCGTCGAATAGACGCCGTCGGTCTTTCCGGTGGAGAACCGGCCGCTCAGCTCGCCGACGTAGGGCATCCACGAAAGGAACGCGCGGCCGGGAAACGATTCGGCGAACGGCACCAATTGGCGTTTGTCGTATATTTCGTAAGAACCGTCGGGCTGAAAAATGTAGAGCGCGTTATACATGCGGCGGCGCTGGACGCTCAGGCTTCCGGCGACGATCGTCGCGTGCGTTTGGGCGGCGAGATTTCCGAATCGCAGCATCAATTGCGGGTCGAAATCGAGGGTGGTCGTAATGACCGTCTCCGGCCACACGATCAGCTTTGGCTTTTGCGCGGCGGCGAACCGAGTCATGTTCGTATAGCGCCGCACCGCTAGATCGAGCGCGTTCCATTTCAACGATTGCGCGATATTGCCCTGAATCGCCGCGACCTCGATTGAGGGCGGCGGCAGCCGTCGAGCCGGCCACGCCAGCCACGCGATCGCGGCGAGCAACGCGCAGGAAGCC
>JBAUZB010000227.1:0-9123 GCA_049585095.1 Candidatus Tumulicola sp. | reverse complement strand
CGGTAGCCTCCTTGCGCCGCGACCAACGCAATGCCGGCGCCCATCGTTCCGCCACCCGCGATCAGCACCAGTTCGTCCATCCGGGCGCCTTCGCGAGAGGAGGCTCAAACGCTTCGTCGTCGATAGTCACGAACGTATGGAGAAGCCGCAGTGGGTTCGGCGCGCGTCGGCCTTGGTCGTCGACTCACCGCACATGCGTTTGCGCGTCGACGAACTCGAACTGCCCAACGGCACCATCGTTCCCGACTACTACGTGCGCGAGTCGCACGGCTTCGTTATCGCCTTTCCGGTAACCGCGGGCGGCCAGATCGTCCTCGTGCGGCAATACCGCTACGGAAGCGATGCGCTTCACCTCGAGCTGCCCGCCGGCGGCCTTCACGAGGGCGAAGATCCGCTCGCTTGCGCGCGCCGCGAACTCCTCGAGGAGACGGGATTCGAAGCCGCCCGCTGGACGTTCGTCGGCTCCTACTACGCCGAGCCCGTCCGAGCCACGGCACGAGCCTACATCTTTCTGGCGCAGGACGCGCGCAAAGTTCGCGAACCGGCTCTCGACCCCACCGAAGCGATGGAGGTGGAACTCGCGAGCTTCCGGCAGTTTCGCGCGATGCTGTCGGACGGCCGAATCGATGCGAGTCACGTGCTCGTGGCCGGTTATCGCGCCCTCGACGCTCTCGGGAAATTGTGACCGGGCGTTTGTTACGTTTTTGCGGCCGACGAATCCGACTGCAATTGGAGCACCGTTTCCGACTTGACGGTCTGATATTGTTCGCCCTGTTCGCTGCGCAGAATCGAGTATTCGTCGATTGACGTCGGAACGGTGCGCCCGAAATCGTAACCGATCGTGCCGGTAATCTCGGAGGTTCGCGGACGGGCTCCGCTGCCGTCTTTTTCCACCCGAGTCTCGCTGATGGTCATCACGCCGTTCGCATTTTTCGAAATCGTAAAGTCCGACGTCGACGATGCACTACCGTTCTGCTGCAATCGCTGCCAGTGCTGTTTGGCGTCGAGCTGATTGGGATCGACGAAGTTCGAGCCGAGCAGCCGCAAGAGCGTGAGTTCTTCGGCGTTGATTTTCTTGTTCGGATCGCAGACGACGGTGAGGTCGCCGTATACGACGCACGTCGCCACCGGCGCCGAGCGCCGTTCCACGGCCTGCTCGCTGATATTCACCACCAGACCGTTGTCGGGCTGTTGGCGCACAACGTCGATGGCGATCGTCCCGTGGTCGCTGGCACCGCCACCGTAACTCTCGATACCCGACGCGCTCCCGCCCGAAGACGGCGCGCCCACCATGGTGCCGCCGTTCGAGCCGCCGCCGCTGGCACTCTCCGCCATCCCGGACGAGTGCACTTCGGTATTATCGCTCGTGCCCCAGGTGAACGAGTAGACGAGGTGGCGCACCTGCGGCACCGTGGTCACGGCGAGAGCGGGTGCCGTCGCCGCGACGAAAAAGGCAGCCACGGCGGTGGCTGCAGCGAGCTTACTGTCGAGGCGCATGGGCCTCATCCCTTCACCTGTGAATCGGATTGCAGTTGGAGAACGGTCTGCGTCTTGACGGTATCGTACTCGCCCATCGAACCCTGGCTGCGCTCAACCGAATACTCGTTGACACTCGTCGGTACGGACCGGCCGAAGTCGTAGCCGATCGTCGCGTTTGCGTCAATCGTCGAAACCTCGGGCTGCTGCTGCTTGATCACCCGATTTTCGTCGATCGTCATGATGCCGTTTTCGTTTTTGGCGATCGTGAAATTCGAAACGAGCGAATATTGCGGCGTGGCATTTTCGATCTTCCAGTGGTGTGCGGCATCGAGGCTGTCCGGATCGACGAAGGTCGGCGCCAAAAAACGGATGAGCGCCATCTCCTCGGGGTTAACCGTTACGTTTGGATCGCAGATGACGCCGGTCGTCGGATACACGACGCAAGTTGCCGGTGGCGCGGAGCGCGTCTTTTGCGCCTGCTCGCTCACCTTGATGACTACGCCCTTATCCGGCTGCTGCGACACGATGTCGACGCGGACTGTGCCTTGGTCGCCGATCCCGCCGCTGAAATCCGCGACGCCCGAGCTGCCGGACTGGCCGCTCCCACCGGTCGGGTTTCCCCCATTGATGCCGGAGGTCATGACTTCGCGGCTCGTTTGGGTACCCCATGTAAATGAGTACACCAGGTGGCGCACCTGGGGGTTGACGGTGACTGCCCGGGCCGGGCCTCCGGTTAGGACCATAGACGCTGTCAGCGCCGTCGAAGCAGCGATGACCCTGACTCGCACGGCAAAAGATTTTGTCGCCGCGGCGGGCGTACCTTCAGGTCCGGTGAACGAAACCTGCCCGCCGCTGACGGGTACCAAATGAGGAAAGGCCAGCTGGATGAAATTTACCATGAACCCCGTTCTCGCACTCTTCCTCAAAATCACGGTCGCCGCCACCCTCGTCATCGTCGCGTTGGTGATCGTGGCTTTCCTGCTGAAGATCGTCGTCGTAGCGGCGATAATCGCGGCAATCGTCATTGCCGGATTCTTCGTCTTTTCGTTCTTCCGCCGCCGCCGGCCGAGCCTGCCCGTCAATCGTTGAGCCAGGCGGCGAGCGCCTCGGTCAGCACGTCGGGTTCTTCGAGCATCGGAAGGTGACCGCTGCGCTCGCAAACCACCAAACGCCCGCGCGGAAACGCGCGCGCGGTCGCTTGCGCTTCTTCCAATGAGATAACGGCATCGCGGCCGCCGCCGACGACGAGCACCGGCACGTCGAGATCGGGTGCGATGTCGTCGGCCGCCGAACGCATCGCCATCCCTCGTAACATCGCCGCAGCTCCTCTCGGGTCGATCCGAGCACCGATTTCGCCAACCAGCTCGATGAGGTCGGGGCGTTGGACGAGCGTCTGCGCTGCCGTCAAGCGCGGAACGTACGCATCCAGCGCCGGTCGCATCGAACCCTCGAACTCGATCCGATCCGCGATCCTCCGGCGTGCCGCGGCCTGCTCGGGTGAATCGGCCGCGAGCCTGCTGCAGACCAGTGCGAGATGCGTCACGCGTTCGGTAAACATCCGCGCGAACGACAATCCGACGTAACCTCCGAGCGAATGACCGGCAATGGCGCAGCGTTCGAATCCGAGCGCGTCGAGCACCGCGGCGACGTCGGCGGCGAGCGTCTCCATCAAATACGGACCGCCCGGTACGCCGGATTTTCCGATGCCGCGCAAGTCGGGGCGGATGACGCGGTGATGTTTCGCGAGCGCATCCGCCTGCGAATTCCAGATGTCGCGCGTCAGCGGAAACCCCGCAATCAAGACGATCGGAGTGCCGTCCGAACCGTCGATGCGCACGTCCACGCGCGTGCCGTCGTCGGCAAAAACTTGCATCAACGCTCGTAATACTGTATAAGGTAGGCAACAACCCTGGTCGGTTTTCGACCGAGAAAGGATGACTCCACAAACAATGGCAGTCAAACGAACCCGTAAGAAGAAGGCCGCCGCGAAGGCGCCGGCAGCGAAGAAACGCACCGTGCGCAAAGCCGTACGCAAGGCCCGCAAGATCGTACGTCGGAAGGTGGCCCGCAAGAAAACGGCTCGACGAAAAGGCGTGCGCAAGGCTCGCAAAGCCCGCAAAGCGACGCGTAAAGTCGGCCGCAAAGTACGGAAGGCGACGCGCAAAGCGGGCCGTAAGGTTCGCAAAGCTACGCGTAAAGTGGCTCGCAAACGCCGGAAAATCACTCGCCGCAAGAAAGCCGCAGCAGCGTAAGCTCCGCGGTTTTTTTTGTGGCGGCGAGTCGCATCACCAGCGGCTCGCTTTTTTTTGGGCGGCCGGAAGCTTTCCTTACACGGTGCGAACTTTGGGTTGGAATAGCCAGATCGCGACGAACGTGAGGGCGCAGAGCGTCCCGGAAAAGGCGAACATCTCGTGCAGGCCGATTACGGCGGCGATGGCACCGTCGACGAGCGAGCCGGCCGGAACGAAACCGATCGCGATCATCGTGTAGACCGCCAGGGCGCGCCCGCGAACCTCGTCCGGCGAGAGCATCTGAATCAGCGTGTTCGTCGCGCCGAGCAGCGTCATCGTTCCGATGCCGATGACGAAGAGTACCGGAAGCGAGACGGCGAGCGACGGAACGAAGGCGAGCGCGACGATCCCGCACGACATCAGGAGGCCTGCCTGAAGCCACAAACGCGCGCGGCGCTCCCGCTGTGCGAAATATGCGGTCGCCAGGGCGCCACCGAATCCTCCCAGACCGATCGCGGAGACCGCCCAGCCGAGCCCGCGCGGGCCCGAGTGGAGCACGTTCTCGGTGAAGGCCGGAATCAGCTGACTGTAGGGGCGGGCGAAGATCGCGGAGACGAAAAATGCGAGAACGATCCAGCGTAGGATTGGATGGCCGACGAGAAACACGATGCCTTGCCGCATCGCCAGCAGCATCGGCTCGCGGCGCTTCACCGACGGAGGCGAAGGGCGCATCATCATCACGGCGACGACGACCGCGAGCGTTAGCACGGCATTGACGTAAAACGATCCGGCGATGCCGACCCAGACGATGAGCACTCCGGCAATCGCCGGGCCAATCACTGCCGGCGCGTTGAACGCCACCGAATTGAGTCCGACGGCGTTGCCCACGTATTGTCGATCAACCAGCAACGGCACCCAACTTTGGCGCGTCGGCGCGTCGAAGGCGTTGGCTCCCGCATTGAGCGCCGCAAACACGACGAGCCCAACCATGTCGAGCCGGTTGGTGCTCGCCAGTAACGCCAACATCAGGGCGGCGAACGCCATCGTCGTATTGGTGACGAAGAGCACCCGGCGGCGTGGCAGTTCGTCGGCCACGACGCCGGCGATCGGGGAAAGCAACAGCACCGGAATCGCTCGCGAAGCGCCGAGAATGCCCAAATCGAGCGCGGCAACGTGGGGCGATCCCGCGAGGCGTGCCACGAAGAAGCCCATCGCCGTGAACTGCATCCACGTGCCGACGTTGGAGACCATGAGACCCAGCCAGAGGAGCCGGAAGTCCCGATAGCGCAGCGCCGCAACGATCGATGCCGATCGCTTTGGCGCGGGCTGTTCGATCATCGCGCTTGGCGAATCCGAACGGCACTGACGATCACCGCGGCGCTCTGCATTTCATCGAAACGTGAGGTATCGATGCAGAGATCGTAGTTGCGCGGGTCGCCGAATTTTACGTCGTACCAATCGCTCAAGTAGGCGGCGCGCATTCGATCGATGCGCTCGACTTCGGCCTGCGCCGTCTTGAGATCGGCTTCGAAAGCGCTCAGGACGTGGGCGATGCGCCATTCGCGCGGCGCGTACATGAAAACACGCAAGACGCCCGGGCTAGGACCCAGAATGACGCCCGCACCGCGCCCGACGATGACGACGTTCCCCCGCGCGGCGTACTCGCGAACCGCCTCCTGAATAGCCTTGAGCAGCTCCTCGTCGAAGGGTTCGACCACGGACGATTCGGCGACTTCCGGGGTCGCTCGTTCGAGGCTCGTCAGCCAGCGCTCTCCGAGCGTGCGTCCGGTATCCTCATTGGCTTCCACTTCTTGCGGAGAGATGCTCAAACGCTTGGCGACGACGACCGGCAATTGCTGGTCGACGTATTCGTAGCTCAGCTCGTCCGCGGCGCGCTTCGCGATCGCGAGCGCTCCCGCACCGTACTCGTTGGAGACCGTCACCACCATGGGAGGGGTGTACGCAGCGTCGCAGCATAGGACCTCGATGCCCATCATCGAGACCGGTAATTTGCGCAAGGTTTTTCGAACGGTCAAGCGCGTGCCGGGTCCGCTCGGAGCTCTGCGCACACTCTTTTCCGGATCGTACGAAGAGCGCGTCGCGGTTGCGGGCCTCTCGATGTCGCTCGAACCGGGCGAACTCGTCGGCTACATCGGTCCAAACGGCGCCGGAAAATCGACCACCATCAAGATGCTCACCGGCATCCTCGTCCCGACGTCGGGCACGATCGAGGTTGCGGGTCTGGTGCCCTTCGAACGGCGTAAAGAGAACGCCCGCAACATCGGCGTCGTGTTCGGGCAGCGCAGCCAGCTCTACTGGGACCTGCCCCTGGTGGAATCGTTCGAGCTATTGCGCGCGATCTACGGAATACCGCGCGACCGCTACCGCCGCAATCTCGACGAGTTCGTCACCATCTTGGAGATGGACGAATTCCTGCGAACGCCGGTGCGTCAGCTTTCACTAGGACAGCGGATGCGGGGCGACTTTGCGGCGGCGCTCCTCCACGACCCCGCGATCGTCTATCTCGACGAGCCGACGATCGGACTCGACGTGGTTGCGAAGGATGCCATCACCGGGTTCATCGCCCGGATCAACCGGGAGCGCGGCGCGACGATCGTCCTTACGACGCACGACCTCGCCGAAGTGGAACGTTTGTGCCGGCGCATCATTCTGATCGACCACGGCGCGATCATCTACGACGGTGGCGTGGAACGGATCAAGAGCGAATACGGGCGGTTTCGCACGCTCGTCGTTCATTTCAGCGAGCCGGTTCTCGATCCGCGCTTGGATGGAGCCGAACTCGCGGGGTCCGATGCAAGCAGCGCGCGTTTCCGCTTCGACCGAAACCATCAACGCGTCGACCAACTCGTGCGACAAGCAAGTGAGCGATACCGCGTCGAAGACGTCAATATCGAGGAGCCGGATCTCGAGTCGATCATCCGGCGCATCTACGTGGAAGGATACGAGGAGGCAGCGCGATGATCGTATCGAGCAACGCTAAGAAGCCGCAGATTCACTCGAGTTGTTACGTCGCGCCGAGCGCGACGATCGGCGGCGACGTGACGCTTGGGTCGGGCTGCGCCGTGCTGCACGGTGCCGTGATCGTTTCCGAGGGCGCTCCGGTAACGATCGGATCCGACACCGTCATTATGGAAAACGCCGTACTCAAAGCCAGCGGCGGGAGCGCGCTGCAGTTCCCACTTTCGATCGGCGAGCGCTGCATCGTCGGGCCGCACGCCTACGTCGTCGGCGCTACGATCGGCGAAGGCTGCTTCGTAGCAAGCGGTACGAAGATTTTCAACGGAGCGACGCTGGAAGACGGAAGCGGCGTGGCGCTCGGAGCCATCGTTCACGTCAACACGCGGCTCCCGGCGCATGCGAGCGTCCCGATGCAGCACATTGCGTTTGGCGACCCGGCAACGATCTATCCGCCGGAGAAAGCTCCCGAAGTCCACCGGCTCGTCACCTTCTACCAGACCGTGTTCAACCTCGAGCCGTCCGGCGACGTCCGCGCACGTGCGGCCGAAGCCTATGCGAAATTCTTGCGGAAAACCCACGCTCGCGACGCGACGTTGGACGAGCACAAGAACGTGAAGCCGCCGCCGCGCCGATCCGGCGACGAACCTCCGCAGACGCAAGCGACGCAAGTCGATAAAGTCGTCGACGTCATGATGCTGGAGCTGGAAGAGATGGAGCACCGGCGCCAGGAAGCGATCAAGCGCCAAAAGGGGCGGTAGGAGAGTTGCTCGAGCCCTATCTCGAGTTTGCGAAAAAGGCCTTTTCTCGGGAGGCCACCTACCGGATGGAAGTCCTCACCGAGATCGGGTCGCTGGTGCTCCGGGTGTACATTTTACGCTCGCTATGGACCGCGCTCTACGCGCAGAACGCGGCTCCGGTAAACCTGCCGTTGCATGGCATGATTACCTACGCGACCGTCGCCATGCTGATGTCGCTGATTCTCGAGGTCGACGGAACCCGCCTGATTCGTGAAAAGATCCGCGAAGGAACGATCGCGACCGACTTGATGAAGCCGATCAGCCT
The DNA here is from genome assembly GCA_049585095.1 of Candidatus Tumulicola sp. GTDB lineage: Bacteria > Vulcanimicrobiota > Vulcanimicrobiia > Vulcanimicrobiales > Vulcanimicrobiaceae > Tumulicola. The sequence goes on along the minus strand of JBAUZB010000227.1, from coordinate 1,372 downwards.
GCCGGTCTACTTCTTCAGCGACGGCATCGGACAGACGCTGTTGCACGCCGTGCTGGTCGTTCCATCGCTCTTATGCGCGCTGCTGCTGGTGCGCATCGACGTCCCCGGTCCGGCGACGTTCGCCGCGTTTTTGGTCGCATTCCTAATCGGTTACGGCGTCAACTTCTTCGTCAACTTCTTGATGAACTGCATCGCCTTTTGGACTCTCGAATCGTTTGCGGTTCAGCTCATCGTCCGCTGGGCTTCCGACTTGCTTTCAGGTCAAATTATCCCGCTGACGTTCTTCCCCGGAATCCTCGGCCGAATCGTGTTTGCGCTTCCGTTTGCGGCCATCTATTCGACGCCGTTGCTGATCTACGTCGGCATCATTCCGCCGAGTCAATGGGTCGCGAGCTTCGCGGTTCAACTGACGTGGCTGCTGATCTTTGCCGCGCTTTCGGCAATCGTGTGGCGCGCTGCGGCGCGCAAAGTGGTGATTCAGGGCGGCTGACGCTATCGCCAGATCCGGCGGCAGGCGTCGATGCCCGCGCCGATACCGTCGGCGATCGCCGGCGAGTTTTCAGGCGTATGCGTTTGGGTCCCGAAGCCGCTATCGTCCCACGCGTACCATGCGATCGAGCTCGCCCCGAACGCGCAGAAAGCACCCGCCTGGGTTCGCATTTGATCGCGCGTCAGCCCGGGCTGGTAGTCGTGCCGCCCGTAGCGTCCGGACCACGCTTGACCGATTCCGAGCAGCGGCGTTCGCGCCATCGCCCAACCGTACGTCGTGAGGCTGCGGGTCATCGCCGGAAGAAGCGCGTTCATCGACCAGTCGAGATGCCTTCCCGAAGACGGGTGCCGGCGCCCAAACGGCGAGTAGACGTACCAGCCCACGATGTCGCAACCCGCGTTAGAGTAGTTCTTCGCCGTGCCCGGTTCCCACGAGACGTCCCCCCGCCGCGCGAGTTCGGCGCCGAAGCCGCAAATCGCCGGCTCGCCCGGCGCCGCTTTGACGATCAGCGCGTGAATCTTCGCCAACAGCGACCGCGCACTTCCATAATCCCATCCGGGCCAATCGTCGAGCACCCAGAACCCGACGACGTACGTCCGGTCGGCGTCGCGCATTAACAGCGCCGAGACGTCGCGCAACACGACCTGCTCCGAGCGCACGCGCGGGTTTTCGTCGGTGGGACAGTAATAGTTCGGCCCGCTCGGTGGCGGCTTCACGGTATGCGTGCGATGACATTCCCAGTAGAACAGCTCCGACGAGACGCCCCCGTCGATTACCGCGATGCCGTCGCGAACAAGTGTCTTCGCGAGCGCACTCCCCGGCGACGGCGAGCCGCCGTAGAGAATCGTCGCGCCGATTCCCTCCCGAGCGGCAATCGAGGCT
>JBAUZB010000226.1:0-4505 GCA_049585095.1 Candidatus Tumulicola sp. | reverse complement strand
GTACAAATGCAGTAGCAACAACCCCGGATCGCGCTACGAGAGTGAAACGGCCACGCCGTTCGTCGAGAACGCGACCGAGAACGCGGCCTTTGACGGCTTAGACTACGACCTTGCGGCCGGCACGTCGTGGCTGTTTGCGCGCCCAGAACTCGCCGGCGGTTTCGACTATCTCTTCATCGACGAGGCCGGGCAAGTCTCGCTGGCGGATGCGCTCGCCGTTTCGGCGTGTGCCCACAACGTAGTGCTGCTCGGCGATCCGTCGCAGCTCGCGCAGGTGAGCCAAGGCGTTCATCCGCTGCACGCCGGGGATTCGGTGCTGCAACACGTGCTCGGCGAAGCGCAAACGATTCCCGAAGAGCGCGGAATTTTTCTCGACGTTTCGTATCGCATGCATCCGGAGATCTGCGCCTACGTCTCCGACGCGACCTATGACGGGCGGCTCGAACCGGATCCCCGAACGCGGCTGCATAGCATTTCCGTCGCGGGGCGGCAACGCTCCGGGTTGGAGTATCTTCCGGTCGAACACTCGGGCAACGCGTCGAGTTCGCCGGAAGAAGCCGCCCGAATCGTCCAGGAGATTCTACTGCTGCGCGCCGGCGAGGTGACCGACTCGTTGCCGCCCGGGCAATCGGGCATTCCGCGCGCGCTGACCGACCGCGACGTGATCGTCGTGACGCCGTATAACGCGCAGCGCCGCTTGCTGACGAACGAGCTGCGCAAGCACGGCCTGGCGGTCGAGGTCGGCACCGTCGACAAGTTCCAAGGGCGCGAAGCCGCGGTCGTTTTCTATTCGATGGCAGCCTCCAGCGGCGAAGACGTGCCGCGCGACCTCCAATTCTTGTTCGAGCGCAACCGGTTCAACGTCGCGATTTCACGCGCGCGAGCGCTGAGCGTGCTGGTGTGCAGTCCGCGCTTGCTCGACGTCGCGTGCCGTACGATCGAGCAGATGGCTCTAGCGAACCTGCTGTGCGATTTCGCCGAGCGCGCGAGTGCCGAAAGGCCCGCGGGTCACCCGGAACACTTGGGAATTCGGCTTCCGGGCGGCGGCTTGTAAGGATTTCGCGGGGAATACATCAGCCGATCCGGTTCGGCACCGTTCACGGTGACGTCGTAGGTCGGCTCTTTCCCGCACCACGTCTTGAAGTCGAAGCGCTCGCCTTGCGTCCCGAGTTTGGTTACCCGCAGCGTCGCCGAAACGAACGGCTGTTTCGCAACGATCTGCTTGGCCGGGCCGCCGCGAATGAGAAATGCGGATCCGCCGGACCCTTGCAAGAGCAGCGTACCGATGCCGTGCTTATCGATCGCGATGCCGCTGGCTTCGTCGACGGCGACGCCGAGCACCACCGCCGGCCGGCGCGTCACCTTTCCGTCGGCGATCTGACGCGCCATGAACACCGCCGTGCGGCCGAAATGGTTGCGCGTGACGAAGTGCTGGTCGGTGATCGCACCGTCCAACGGTGGAAACTTCAGAAAATCGTACGTGAAGCTGATGAGTTTCTCGTACGGATTGTGAACCGCGTTGTCGGTCGTCGTGTCGCGTTCGCCTTCGGCGACCGCGTCGAACACGTAGTTACCGAGGATGGCTTCGCCGGCGCTGGTTCCACCGATGACGCCGCCGCGCGCGTAGACGCCTTGGACGGCCGTTTGAACCGGCGTACCTTTCCAGATGACGTAATCGGCTTGATTGCCGCCGGCAAAGAACACCGCGGACGAGCGGTTCACGATGCGCGCCGCGGCCGCCAGAACGTTCGGCGGCGTGCACGTGGGTAGCCGCAGCGTGCGGACCGAGTGGTACGGCGCCAGCTGGTAGATGTAGCGGTCGTAATCGTTGTTGCCGCTGGCTCGCAGCACGACGAGATCGCCGCCGCGCGCGGTATGCGATCCGACGATCGTGTCGTGAATCCACACGAACTCGGCGTCGACGTCGGTTCCGCCGCCTCCCAACACCAGCCCGGGTCCTTGCGCGACGATTTTTTTCGGCATCGCCGCACCTTGGGGCGTATAGAAAACCGGGCGGCACGTTTGCGGCGCGCTCGCCGAACGGCGTTCCGCAACGGCCACGCCTCCCGAAGGGGCCGAGCCGTATGAAGCGCCGCACGACGCCGTCGAAAGAACGGCGAGCATCACACCGGCCGCATTGCGAAAGCGTGCAGTTGCCACGTGGTGAGCGTACTCGATCCGGAACGCGGCACCTCCCGGCAGGCGCGCTTGCGTAAAGGGTTGCTCTCTCCGGCGCCCAAAGGTTGTGGCACCTCACGCCTCTTAGGGGAGTTACCTTCGTTATGAAAGCTCCGGTGGTTTCTTCGGCGGTTTTACTATTTTTGATAGCCGGTGCGGGCTCGGCGATCGCGGCCACGTCCACCGTCACCCTGCACCCGTCGACGCTGACGTTCAAACAGGCCATTTCGACGTGCGCCGGTTCGCTTGGAAGCGTGACGTTCACGCTCGGGCACGCGCGCGTCGCCAGCGTGGCCGGAGTTTCGGATCAAACCGATACTTCGTCGGCTGGAATCGACGTCGTGACGTTTACCAACGACAAGACCGGCCAGTCGGCCGTCGCCAAGGCCAACGGGCACACCAGCACCGTGAGCGCGAAAAACGTGCAGGTGAAATGGAAGAATCAGGTCGCCTGCATCAATCCGGACTAACGAAGTTCGTACGCTAAACCCGATCCGAACCGGCAACGATATCGGATGAGCCGGGGGCGTCCTTCGTAAATGCTACGCGTTGGAATCGACGTCGGGGGAACGTTTACCGATTTGGCGGCGATCGATTCCGGCGACGGAGCAATCGTCACCCTCAAAGTGCCGAGCACGCCGCTGGAACCGCAGCGTGCGGTCCTGGATGCGCTCGCGATGCTGTTCGAGCGGTGCGGCTGCGACGCCGGCGCGGTCGAATTCCTCGGACACTCGACGACGATTGCGACCAACGCGCTGCTCGGTCAGCTCGGACTCGAAATTCCTCGCGTCGGGCTGGTGACGACGCAGGGATTTCGCGACGTCATCGAGATCGGCCGCCAGAATCGCAGCGAGGTCTACAATCTCTTCGTCGAGCGCCCGCGGCCGCTGGTCAAGCGCGAGGATCGTTTCACCGTGCGCGAGCGGATCGACTATCATGGTGAAACGCTCGAACCGCTCGACGAAGCCTCGCTGGCGCAGGTTTGCGCCGAACTGCAAACGCGCGAGAACGTTGCCGCGGTCGCAATCTGCTTGCTGCACTCCTACGCCAACGACTCTCACGAACGCCGCGTCGGCGAAGCGGTCGCCAAGGCCTTGCCTGATGCCGTGGTGGTGTGCTCCTCGCAGGTCGACGCGCAATATCGCGAGTACGAACGGTTTTCGACGACGGTCGTCAACGCGGCGCTCGCGCCGATCGTCTCGCGCTACCTCGATCGCCTATCGCAGACGTTACGCGCGCGCGATCTGCGCAAGCCGGTCTACGTGATGCGCAGCGACGGTGGATTAACCGCGGCGCGGTATGCGGCCGCGACGCCGGCGGCCATTCTGGAAAGCGGTCCGGCAAGCGGCGTGATTGCGGCCGCGGCGTTGAGCCGCCGCTTAGGCGTGGGCCGGCTGTTGTCGTTCGATATGGGCGGCACCACCGCCAAAGCCGGCGCGATCGTCGACGGCGTCGCGCAAGTCGTCGCCGAGTTCGAGGCGGCCGGGAAAACGCACAGCGGACGAGCCGTCAAGGGGAGCGGGTATCCGGTGCGCTTCGCGTTCGTCGACCTCGCCGAAGTGAGCGCCGGCGGCGGTACGATGGCGTGGATCGACGACGCCGGTTCGCTGCGCGTCGGCCCGATGTCGGCCGGCGCCGACCCGGGACCCGCATGCTACGGAGTCTCCGATTGCGCGACCGTCACCGATGCGAACGTCGTCCTGGGACGCCTCAATCCGGCGCACTTGCTCGGGGGAGCCTTTCCGATCGATGCGGCGCGCGCGCGCGCCGCCATTGCGGCACTCGGCGCGCGACTCGGGTTGAGCGTGGAAGAAACCGCCGCCGGCGTGGTCACGCTGATCGATGCGCAGATGTCCAAGGCTTTGCGTATCGTCACCATCGAGCGCGGCCACGATCCGCGCGACTTCACGCTGGCGGCATTCGGCGGCAGCGGTCCGCTGCACGCGTGCTCGCTCGCCGACGAGCTCGGCATCGCACGGGTTTTGATTCCGGAACGCCCCGGCATTTTTTCGGCGTACGGCCTGCTGGATGCCGGCCTCCGCGAAAACTTCGTGCGCCCGCTGTTGCAGCCGCTCGAAACCGTGGACTTCGAAGCGGTGGAGCGCGACTTCCGCGCGTGGGAAGCGCGCGGGCGCGAAACGCTGCTCGACCAGGGGGCGGTGCCCGAAACGATCGAATTCCGGCGCGAATTCGACGCGCGGTATTTCGGGCAGAGTTACGAGTTGACGATTTCGGGCGCAACGTGCGAATCGGTCGCGGAGCAGTTTCACCGAGCGCATCGCGCGCGCTACGGGTACGACGCCCGCGGCGAATCCATCGAACTGGTC
>JBAUZB010000225.1:0-4311 GCA_049585095.1 Candidatus Tumulicola sp. | reverse complement strand
GTCCGCCGAGCCAGCCGGACGCAATGAACATGCCCAGCCCGACGCACGTCAGCAGGTGTCCCAGCGGCGAGGTCGGCGAGCCGTAGCGTAGGATGAAGGCAGCGACGTAGCACGCCAGCACCGCGAGGGTGAGCGTCGCGAGGATCGCTGCGGTGCGCTTGCCGGCGGCCGGCACCGGGGTCGTGAGGTAGTCGGTGAACCCGGAAATCGCCGTCGCCAAGCTCCCGATGACGCCGAACGCGATGAACCACAGGGTCAGGTACGGCCAAAAAGATGCGTCACCGCGGCTCGAGACAACGTCGGAGATCAAGGCACCGCCAAAGCAACCGGCCGGAAACGCGGCGAACATTGGATGAAGCCACTGATGGTGGACGGTCGCTTTCCCTTGCATCGGCACCTCCGGTTTCTTCTCTACCGGATATTCCCCAAAATGGGGGGACCCTACGCTCACCCCACGATGTCGTGCCAGCTTTTCGCTCCGACGGTAACGCCGAAATAAGCAGCCGCTGCCTTGATGTTCGCAAAGGTTTGCGCCCGCTCGGCGTCGGTCACGTCGCTAACTTGAGCAAAGCGAGCCACGGCGCTGCGCACGTGCGTCGCATCGGTCAGCGGCTCTTTTCGTTCGGTGGGAAAGGCGAAGGCACTCGCTGGAAGGCGCCCGCGGGGAGCGTCCGGCGACCGTACCGGCTTCCACGTGATATCCATAATCCGCAACGATATCGCGGTGCTCTTTCCCCGAGACGACCGCCGCATTTCCGCCGTATTGCGGCGCGCGTCAGAATCCGAGGTTGATCAAATATTCGACGCCGGCCGAAAGCTCGACCAAGGCCGGCTCGTCGTTGGAACAGCGCGAACGTGACGGTTGGGTCGCGCGAGCCGGCGACGGTTTCGCGTCGTAGCTCGCCGCCCAGTCGGGAGTGGCCGTCAGGTCGTACACCCCGGGCAGCAGCGTCAGGAACGCATACCGTCCACGACCGTCGGCTTTCGTCTCGGCAACCTCCGAAGGCGACGAGGCGACGACCCGTGCATGCGGAACCGGCCGGCACGCCGGGCCTCCGGTGACCGTTCCGATCACGCGAGTGGAATCGCCGCTGCCGGTCTGGGTGAGGCCGACGAACAAGGTGACGACGCCGAGCACCGCGGCTGCGATCATACGTCTTTGAAGCGCCCGAACTCGAGCGCCCGTGACGGTCGCGGAGCGCGTGACGTTCTAAGAAGGCGCACGTTGGAACTGCGCAGCCGGCATGGCGGTCGCCGCCGGTGAAGAAGTCGCCTCCATGATGCAAGTGTACTCGATACAAACGTACTCGGCGCCGCAGTGAACGCGACGCGCGGTTTCGCGACCGCGGTGCTCGCGATCGCCGTGCTGACCGGCCAGAATGCCCCGCCGCCCGCCGGCGCGGCCATCGCCGCTGCAGTGCGCTCGCACATCAAGCACGTTTTCGTCATCTTTCAAGAAAATCACTCGTTCGACAACTACTTCGGCACCTATCCCGGAGCCGACAATTTGGCGAGCGCCGAGGCGCAGGCGCACGGTTTTCGCCAGTACGATCCCATCGGCAAGACGTGGATCGTGCCGTTTCGCATCACCGACCCCGACGTCGAGTCGATGGCACAAGCGCGGCGCGTCATCATTGCCAAAGTCAATGGCGGCAAGATGGACCGATTCGTCGCGGAACAAGAAGCGTATTCTCGCAAACGGCTCGCCGGCGACGCAGACGCACGCATCGCCGGGCTGCAAACCATGGCCTACTACGACTGCGATACCGTGCCGTTTCTTTGGAAGTATGCGCGCTCGTTTGCGTTGTTCGACCACGTCTTCGAGGCGATGGCCGCCCCGTCGACGCCGAACAACATCGCCGCGATCGCCGCACAAGCGGGCCAAACCCAAGCAGCGCGCGATCCCGCCTCCACGATCGACGCCGACGGTCGAGGCCGCGGCGTTCCGGCTCTCGGCGATGTCGATCCGGCGTTCGGCCCGTACAACCAACTCGACAAGACGCGCCAAGTCTCGCAAAAATATGCGACGCTGATGCTGCTGCTCAACGGCAGCGCCAACGCCCAGGTCGGTCACGACACGGAAGGCGTCGAGCGCGATCTCAGCGCGCTCGTCGCACTGGGGCGCGCACCGATTCCGTGGGCCTGGTACCAAGAAGGCTACGTGTCTTCGACGGTGGCGTTGCCGGGTTACATCACGCATCACAATGCGCCGCAATATTTCGGTTATCTGCGAAACAACGACGTGTTTTGGAACAACGTGCACGGCCTGCAGCCGCTACTCGACGACCTCAAGAGCGGCTCGCTGCCCGGCGCGGGTGTCTTCTACGTGAAGGGATCGTCGCAAAACGGCTTCGGGTGGAAGCCGGCTAACCCGGACCCGTACGTGCAGACACATTACTTGGGTGACGACGACCATCCGGGGCCGGGGGACAGCGACCATCAAATCGGCGAGTCGTTCGTCGCAACCTTCGTCAACGCGATCGCGCGCAGCCGCTACTGGAGCGATTCGGCGATTCTCATTGCGTGGGACGACCCCGGAGGCGAGTACGACCACGTGCCTCCGCCGCAGTTCGAAGCCTGTCCCGATGCGCGCTCGTGCGGCGACGGACCGCGCGTTCCGTTCATCGTCATCTCGCCCTACGCGCGCAGCGGCGTCGTGGTTCAGGATGCCGGCGACACGGCTTCGATCGCGAGGTTTGCCGAAGACGTCTTCGCGCTTCCGCCGATGGCATCGCTCCCCGACGAGAAACCGTACTTGCCCGAAGGGCCGCGCGACGCTAATCCGGCGATCACCGATTTGTTCGGCGCTTTCGATCCCGCGCGCCTCGACGGAAGCGCGCCCCCGATTCCGGCCGCCGACGCCGAAATTCCAGACGCCGTCGTCAACGCGTTTCCGCCGGCGATGAGTTGTGGCTCGCTCGGGATAACGCCCGTACTGCCGCCCAACGCGCCTTCGGCTCCGCCGGCCGGTTTCGCGCCGCGCATCCTACCGCAGCCGCTGCACTAGAGAAGCACCAAAACCGATGCCGCTGATTCTCGCCGCGCCTCCCGAACCCGTTCCCGTTTTCGGCGGCTTCGACTACGTCGCCATCGACGAGGCGCACCACCGCGCCCTGGCGGCGCACACTCGGAGTCAGCGCCTCTTGATCGTCGACGAACGCGGTGCCGCGCCGCCGGGGCAAGTCGGCGTCGGGCCGATGCACGGCGTGGCCGTCGATCCCCTGACGGGCGACGTGTTTACCGGAAACGGGACCGACGATACGGTTTCGAAAGTCGATCCGGTCGCGATGCGGGTGCTCGCGTCGGTGGCCGTTCCGGGACACGTCGATGCGATTGCCTACGATGCCGTCCGCCGGCGCATCTATGCGGATCAAAGCGGCGGTGCCGACGTCTATGTGATCGACGCGGCGAGCATGAAGCTGCTGGGAGCGATTGCGATGCCGGCCGATCGGCTGGAATCGCCGTCGGTCGATCCGAAAACCGGTACGCTCTACCAAAATCTGGAAAACGGCGGCGGCTTTGCCGCGATCGACCCTGCAACGATGCAGGTCATCAAGGTCGTGAAGACGCCGGAGTTACAAGACAATCACGCCTTGGTGTTCGCCCCCGGTGCGAATCAGGTGGCGGTGGCCGGCGTCAACGGCGTGCTTTCGGCATACGCCCCGGACGGAACGCTGGCGGGAACCGTCGCGGTGCAGCCGCACATCGATCAATGCGGCACCGGATCCAAGGGATTATTGGTGGCTTGTGCCGGACGCGGGATTATCTCCGTCGTTGCCATGAGGAGCGACGCCGCGCCGCAGGTCGTCGCGCGGCTCGACACCGGACATCCCGGGATCCACACGGTCGGCATCGACGAGAGCACCAACGACGTCTGGGTCGTCTGGTCGGATGCGAGCGGCGACTGGGTGCAGCGATTGAGCGTGCGGCCCTAACGGCCGGAAACGCCTTAACGCGCGATCGGCAGATCCATCGTGGCGGCGACCCGCGTGGCGATCGCCGCGGCGCTCAAACCGAACATCGCCCGCTGTTTCTCCTGCGAGTCGTGCTGCACGAGCACGTTCGGAACCCCAATGCGTTCGACCGAGAGATTCAATCCGCGGTCCGACACGAATTCCGCGACGGCCGAGCCGAAGCCGGCCGCAACCGAGTGTTCTTCCAGAGTGATCAAGCGCCGGTGGCCGCTCTCCAGTTCGAGCAACAGCGCTTCATCGAGCGGCTTGGCGAACCGGGCGTTTACGATCGTTGGAAGGCGGTCCGAAGCGGTGCGGTCGCCGTTGGAGCCGGCGCCGTCGCGGAGCATATCGTAGG
>JBAUZB010000224.1:0-9756 GCA_049585095.1 Candidatus Tumulicola sp. | reverse complement strand
CTATGTGGCCGAAGGGAAGACGCAGCTCACGCTCGGGATCGGATGCACCGGCGGACGCCATCGCTCGGTCTTCGTGGCACGACGCCTGTTGCACCGATTTGCCGGCGATCCGCAACTCGATCTCAGTTTCGAGGCCCGCGATCTGGGGCGATCGTGAGTAAACGACTCGGCGGCTGGTTTCAATGGCTGTTGCCCGGACTCGGAATCAAACGCTGGATGATTTTGGCTGCAGTCGGTATCGTGCTGCTGCTCGATGCCGTGGTGCGTTGGCTAGTCGCCGAAGGCGCCGGCATTAACGTCAACGAGGTTCTCGACGACATCGTCGACGACTATTTTCAGCCGGCCTATTTGACCTGGATTCTCGCGTTCACAGGCACCGTGTTCGTCGCAATCGGCGCGCGGATGTGGTTGCGGTCGGTAGTGCGCATCGCACGCGATCCGGCCCCCGAAGGCGTGCGCGCGACCCTCGCCGGAATTCGTCTCCAACAAGGGTATAAGATCGTCGCGATCGGCGGCGGCACCGGGCTCTCCACATTGCTGCGCGGTTTAAAACGGCGCACCAGCAATCTGACCGCGGTAGTGACCGTCAGCGACGACGGCGGCTCGTCCGGACGTCTTCAAAAAGAGTTGGGCGTTCTACCACCCGGCGACGTTCGCAACTGTCTAGTCGCGCTCGCCGACGACGAGGCACTCGTCACCGACCTCTTTCGCTTCCGGTTTACCGAGGGTGAAGGTCTGAGCGGACATTCGTTCGGCAATCTGTTCTTGGCGGCAATGAGCGGCATCACCGGAAACTTCGACCGGGCGATCAAGGAATCGAGCCGCGTGCTGAATATCGTCGGCCGCGTGTTGCCGGCGACGCTGGGCGTCGTTCGGTTGTGCGCGGAACTGGACGACGGCAGCATCGTCCAAGGCGAATCAAACATATCGCTGGCGAAGCGCCCAATCCGGCGCATCTTCTTCGATCCGCCGGGGGCTAGTCCGCTGGAAGAGGTCATCGCCGCCATTCGCGATGCCGACGCGATCGTGCTGGGACCGGGATCCCTCTACACCTCGATTCTTCCGAATTTCTTGATCGGCCGCATCGCCCGCGAAGTGGCGGGCGCGCATGCGGTGAGAGTCTACGTGTGCAACGTGATGACCCAGCCGGGCGAAACCGACAACATGACGGCTGCCGATCACGTTAAAGCGCTCTTCGACAGCGCCGGCGAGCGCGTCTGCGACTTCGTCGTGGTCAACGATGAGGCGCCGTCACGCTTGGTCGCCGCCTACGCGCAGGAAGGGCAGGTTCCGGTTCGGCCGGACCTCGAGCGCATCGCCGCGATGGGCGTGGAATCGGTCGGAGCCGGCGTCATCAGCGAAACCGACACCGTGCGCCACGATCCGGATCGTCTTGCCACGACGGTCGTCGGCATCATCGATCGCGCGGTCGCCGATCGCGCCACGTTGATGAAACCCGCCAGCGCCTACCGCCGCTCGCTGGCCTCGTCGTAAGCGCTAGTGCGGTGATACCGCCAGCGTAAGGTCCAGCTCGAACGGCTTGCCGGGTTCGACGTTCGCAGTCGACGACAACACGGTGTAACCCGTGGCTTGCACCGTATAATCGACGATACCGCTCGGGACTTTCTCGATCGAAAACTTGCCGCTGGCATCGGTCGTCGCGGTCAAAACCGTGTCGACGGTCACCACCGCGCCGGCCACCGGCTTATTGCTGGCACCGTCGACGACGGTCCCTTGAACGGTCGTGAACCCCGCAGCCGGCGGCAGTGCGTCGCTATTGCACGCCGTCGCAAGCGCGAGTAAAGCAAGTGCTGCGAGCGTGGCGCGGGCGAACGATTTCATAGGTGTTCCTGTTCGCCGCGCGGAAGCCGCCGCTCCTATGGCCACGACCGCCGGACCGGACCGCGCAATCGGTCCCGCGTATTGCGAAAACGCGCTCGAAGCCATCGGGCACACGCCCCTCGTCAAGCTCAATAAGGTTACCGACGGCGCTGCCTGTCTGGTGCTCGCGAAGGTCGAGTACGTTAATCCCGGCGGCAGCGTCAAAGACCGGCCCGCGATCGCGATGCTCGACGCCGCCGAAAAACTCGGCCTGCTCAAGCCGGGCGGCACGATCGTCGAACCCACGAGCGGAAACACCGGAACCGGCTTGGCGATGGCCGCGGCGATTCGCGGGTATCGCTGCATTCTCGTCATGCCCGACAAGATGTCGAAGGAGAAAATCGATCTGCTGCGCGCCTACGGAGCCGACGTGGTGATCACGCCCACCAACGTTCCTGCGGACTCACCCGAATCGTACTACGGCGTCGCCAATCGCCTGGCTGCCGAGATGCCGGGCGCGTTTCAGCCGAATCAGTTTCACAATCAGTTCAATCCCGAGGCGCACTACCGAACCACCGGCCCCGAGATTTGGGAGCAGACGCGCGGCACGGTAACGCACTTGGTGGCGGGCATCGGAACCGGCGGCACGATCTCCGGCACGGCGCGTTTTTTGAAGGAACAAAACCCGAAGATTCACGTCGTCGGCGCCGATCCGGAAGGCTCGATCTACTCCGGTGACATTCCGCGCTCGTATCACGTCGAGGGCATCGGCATGAACTATTTGCCCGAGACGGTGGATCTGCGCGTGATCGACGAAGTCATCCGCGTTTCCGACCGCGACTCGTTCTTGCTCGCCCGGCGCATCGCGCGCGAGGAAGGACTCCTCGTAGGCGGCTCCTCGGGCACGGCCGGAGTCGCCGCCGTCAAATTGGCCAAGACGTTACCCAAAGAAGCGATCGTCGTCGTCATCTTTCCCGATTCCGGACGCGGCTATATGTCGAAGATTTTCAGCGACGACTGGATGATCGCCAACGGTTTTCTGGCCGACGCCAAACGCCGCGCAACCGTCGGCGACGTGTTACGCGCGAAAACGCCGCTCCCGTCTCTCATCACGGTGCAGTTCGACGATACGGTCAAAACCGCGCTCGATCTGTTACGGCAATACGAAATCTCTCAGATACCGGTGATGCGCGGCCACGAACAGGCCGGCAGCATCAACGACATCGGCGTGATGCAAGCGGTTTTCGATCACGCCGACATCCTCCATCAGCCGGTGAGCGATGTCATGGGCCGCGCCTTTCCGATTCTCGAACAGTTCGAAGAGATCGAGCTGGCCTACAAACTGCTGACGCTCTCCAATCCGGCCATCGTCGTGACCGACGACGGCGAGCCGGTGGGCGTGCTCACCCGGCAAGACATCATCAGTTTTCTGTCGACCAGCTCCGAGGTCGTGCGCAAATGAAGTTCTCAACGCGAGCGATCCACGTCGGTCAAGAACCCGATCCCACGACCGGCGCGACCATCGTACCAATCTACCAGACGTCGACTTACACCCAAGACGAAGTCGGCATTCACAAAGGTTACGACTACAGCCGCACCGTCAACCCGACGCGCTCGGCGCTGGAGAAACAGCTTGCCTCTCTCGAGGGCGGCGCATTCGGCAGTGCGTTTGCCAGCGGCGTCGCCGCCACCGCCGCAGTCCTCAACGCGCTCTCGGCGGGCGATCACGCCATCGTGACCGACGACCTCTACGGCGGCACCTACCGTCTTTTTTCACAGGTACTGGCGCGATACGGGCTGGAGTTCACCTACGTCGACATGACCGACCTCGCCGCGGTTCGCGCTGCCGTGAAACCCAATACGAAGCTGTTTTGGGTGGAAACACCCACCAATCCGATGCTCAAGCTCATCGACGTGCGCGCCATCGCCGATATCCGTTCGTCGGTGGCCGGAGCGGCGGCGCGACGGCCGATCGTCGCCGTCGATAACACCTTTGCGACGCCGTACTTCCAGCAGCCGCTCGCACTCGGCGCCGATGTCGTGGTGCATTCGACGACCAAATACATCGGCGGCCACAGCGATGCCGTCGGGGGCATCGCGATTACGAGCGACCGCGACTTGTACGACGTGTTGCGATTCCATCAAAACAGCGTCGGCGGAATTCCCGGACCGTTCGACGCGTGGCTGACGATGCGCGGCGCGAAGACGCTCGCGATCCGTATGCGCGAGCATGCGCGCAACGCCCAACGCGTTGCCGAGTTTTTGCAAAGCCATCCCGAGGTAGCGCACGTCTACTATCCCGGATTGCCGTCACACCCGCAATACGAACTGGCGCAGCGCCAGATGAGCGGCTTCGGCGGGATGGTCTCCTTCGTGCTCGCAGGCGCGCCGGAACGTGGAATTGACTTTGCTCGGCGCCTCAAATACTTCAGCCTTGCAGAAAGCTTGGGCGGCGTCGAATCGCTCATCTGCCATCCGGCCCGCATGACGCACGGTTCGATTCCGAAGGACGATCGCGAGCGACGCGGCATCACCGACGGGCTGCTTCGGCTGTCGGTAGGTATTGAAGACGGCGACGATTTGATTGCCGACCTGGAACGCGCGCTTTCGGCGACGCCGCTTCCGGTTACCTCCTAAGGCCGGTCGATCGGATAGCGCACCGCGGTTACGTTCCGCAGCACCGTTTTGGCTTCGTCGGAATTGGCGTCGCCCAGACGGCTTGATTCGGCCAGGACGATGCCGCGCTGTCCGTCGGCCCAAACGACCGCGAACTCTTTTTTCGATCCAAAGCCGCTGCCGGACGTCACCTCGACGAAACTTGCCGGCATCCCGTTGAGCAACGACATCGCCGTTTTGTGGCGGATTAAGAGCCCGTCGCCGCCCGCGCTGTGCATCTGGCTTTCGAACTGTCCCTCCCACTGATCGGGTGCGCCGTCGAACGCCTCCATTGAGATCTGAATCGTGCGCATGTCTTCTTTGCCGGGATGCAGCACCCACACGGCTACGGTCTGGAGATCGTTGCCGAGCTCGCTCAGCTTCACATACCGGCGACCCGCCAGTACCGCGTCGGGCGGGGCGGTGAAGTTCATGGCGGGGTCGGAAAACACGTGCGGATCGGGTGACGGCGTCGGTACGGGAACCTGTGCGCGCACTCCGCTATTCGGCGCGAACGCGACGAGCAGTAAGAGAGCGGCGGCAGTGGGGGCGATTGGTTTCATTCCGTGTCCAAGACGCCGGCAAGTGCCGGCAGCGAGATTTCGTAGCGGTAGCCCACGTTGCGATGGTCGTCGTCGAATTCCTGGCTCTGGACCTCGAGGCCGGCATCGCGCATGCGTTCCGCGGTAACGCGGGCGCCGATGTCGAGTCCGTACTCGTCGCGGCGCCCGCAATCTAGATAACGAAGGCGCAGGCGCGCGAGTTCGGCGCGGTGGCCGGCAACCCGCTCGGCCGGGTCGAAACTCAGCCATCGGCCGAACACGCCGTCGTCCAACTCGCCGGTGCGGAGGTTGAACGGAAGATCCAGATCGAACGCCCGGGCACTGCGAGGCGAGTACGCCGAGGCGTAGCCCAGCATCTCCATCGTGACGTACTCCGCCGGAGTACGTTTGTTCTGTCGTTCGAAGGCGTTCACGAACGCCTCGATGTCGCCGTCGTACCGTTCGAGCGTGCGCTGGACGTTGGGAAATGCGGGAATGTGCGCGTAGCGAAAATAGGCGTCGCCGCTGTGCGACGCAAACGCCGCAAAAACGCCGGGGTGTTCCATGACCAGATGCATCGCTCCGAAACCGCCCGACGATTTTCCGAGCACGGCGCGACCGCCTTCGGCGGCAATGGTGCGATACTCCCGGTCCACATGGCCGACGACGTCGCGCACCGTGTAGGTGGCGTAGTTACCGTTGTGAACTGAATCGACGTATTGAGAACCGCCCAGGCGAGTGAACCCATCGACTGCAGCCAGAATCGCCGGCGGCATGCGGCCGGTGTGAATCAAACGGTCGATCCACTGAAACACGTTGACTTCCCACGGGCGCGATCCCAGCAGGGCCGCGACGTCACCGGTATATCCGTGCAAGACGTAAAGCACCGGATACCGCCGCGTCCCAAACGTTTGGTACTGCGGCGGAAGGTAGACGGCCAGCGGGCGTTCCGACGGGTCGCCCAAAGCGTTTCCGGCAAGCGCATCGCTCGCAACCAGGTCGAGGCGTAGGTCACCGCGCAGCCCTAAGAGTTTGGCGAAAGCCGAGCGTTCCTGCATGCTGCCGTGATTCGCCGCCAGGTCCCGCTTTCACCCCACCGAAGCTCGCACCTCAACATGCAGCGCGCCATCGACCTGCGCGGTGCCGTTGCGATCAACGTGATTACAATGATCGGCATCGGTCCGCTGGTAACGATTCCGCTGGTCGTGGCCGCGCTCGGCGGCCCGCTTGCGGTCGTCGGCTGGATCGCCGGGGCCGTCGTTGCATCGTGCGACGGCCTGGTGTGGGCGGAGCTTTCCTCCAGGTTTCCGGGATCGGGCGGCACGTACGTCTACTTGCGCGCGGCGTTCGGAGAAAAGACGCTCGGTCGCGCCTTGGCCTTCTTGTTCAATTGGCAATTTCTGCTGTACGCACCGTGTCTGCTGGCCAGCGGCTACATCGGTTTTGCGAACTATGCAGCATACGTATTTCCGCCCGCCGGATCGAACCCGTTGGTGCACGACGCGATCGCAATCGGAATCGGCGCCGTCACCATTTTCGCGCTCTATCGACGAACGTCGCGCGTGGCCGCGGTTGGGACCGTCCTGGCGGCGGCCGCAGTGTTGACGCTGGTGCTGGTGATCGTCGCGGCGTTAACGCACGCCCACTTCGGCCAGGCGTTTACGCTCGGCGCGCCGGTCCGGTTCAACGCCGGACTGCTCGCCGGTTTCGGAAGCGCGCTCTACATCACGCTCTATGACTACGTCGGATATGCCGACGTCGCGCTGCTCGGCGACGAGGTGGTGCGGCCGCAGCGCACCATTCCCACGGCGATTCTGCTTTCAATCGCGATCGTCGCAGTGCTCTACGTGCTGCTGCAGATCGGCGTACTGGGCGTCATTCCGTGGCGCTCTCTTCTGGGGCACGACGGAACGCCGACGCCTCAAGCGCAGTATGTCGGGTCGCTCGTCGTCGAGCTGACGTGGGGACGCGTGGCGGCGATCGGCGTGACCGTTCTGGTGCTCGTCACCGCGTTTGCATCGGTCTACGGCAATTTACTGGGTTTCTCACGCATTCCGTTTGCCGCCGCGCGCGACGGCGCGTTTCTTCCGCAGTTTGCTCGATTGCATCCGCGCAAGGATATTCCGCACGTCGCGCTGTTATCGGTTGGGGCGCTTTCACTGATCGCCAGCGTCTTCACCCTCGACCAGGTGATCGCGTTTCTCACTGCCGGCATCGTGCTGGTGCAAGGCATCGCCCAAATCATCGCGCTGTTCCGGTTGCGCGCCCGCTCGATGGTCGCGCCCTTTCGCATGCCGCTGTTTCCGCTTCCGGCCCTGATCGCTCTGGCGGGCTGGACGCTGGCATTCATCTACACCGGGCCGACGGCGATTGCGTTGGGCGTTGGTTGGCTCGTTGCCGGCGCCGTCGTGTTCGCGTTCGTGGCACACGCGCAACGCTGGTGGCCGTTTGCCGCGATGTTGCTGGCGTTTGCATTCTCGACACCGGGCGCGGCACGCGCCCAGCAGATGCCGGCGCAATGGGCGGCGTGGAACGCGTCGTCGGTCGTCACCGCGCACGGCTATCCAGTGTTCGCCGTTGGGGGCAAGCCGTTTTTCGTGTACGGCGCGGCATTCTTCTACGAACGCGTGCCGCGGGTACGTTGGCTGGATGCGTTACGCGCGTATGCCAGAGCCGGAATCAACACCATCGACCTCTACGCCGTCTGGAACTGGCAGCAGCCGGCGCAAGCGCAGCCGCCCGACTTCAACGGCGCCACCGATCCGCGACGCGACTTCGTCGGCGCGCTCGCCCTGTGTCATCGGCTCGGCCTGAAGGTAGTGTTGCGCCCGGGCCCGGTGATTCGCAACGAGTGGCGCAACGGCGGCTATCCGGCGTGGCTGCTGGAGCTCCCCGAATACAACATGCCGCTGCACGACGTTCTCGAAGGACGCTACCCGGCCACCGCAACGCTGCAAAACACGCAAGCCGATGCCGCCGGCGACGAGTGGCTGCGCAATGCTACGCATCTGCGCGGGTCGCAGGGCTGGCTCCGAAGCGTGCTGCGCGCCGCGGCACCCTACGCCGGCGACGTCATCGCCGTCGCTCTGGACGACGATCAGGGAGCCTACCTCGACAACGACACTTGGCCGGCACCGCGCTGGCATGCCTACATCGACTGGCTGCGGCTAACCGTTCAAAGCGTTATCGGAACGCGCGTACCCGTGTTCGTGAACACGTTCGAGATGAAGGTGCCTGCGGCATCGCCCGCCTGGGCTTGGGGTGACTGGTACCAAAGCGACGCCTACGCCATCGGCGCCCACGACCTCGCGCAACTCGACTTTGCGACCGGGTTGCTGCAAACCCAACCTGCTGCACCGGTGATGTATGCCGAATTCCAAGCGGGCTGGCTGCAAAGCGCCGACGAGGCGCTGCCGCGCCCGAGCGACCCGGCCAACACGGCCTTGGCGTTGGGCGAGTTGCTTCGCGACGGAGTCCACGGCATCGTGAATTTCCCCCTTCAGGACACGATCTACCCCGACGGCTGGGAGGCGCCCTGGGCGAACTGGTCGTACGCGTGGGACGCCGCTTTAACCTCGGATCTTCAGCCGGCAGCGCGCTACGAGCCCACCGCCGCCTTTGGTGAAGACGTTCGCCGTTACGGAACGCTGCTCGCACGGACCCACGTCGCAGCCGACGCCGGGATCATTTGGCCGCCGAGTCTTTTCTGGTCGCTCACGCTCACCAACCGGGATTTTCGCGCATTTGCTGATGCAACCATCGCGATGCAGCACGATTGCAACGCGCGCGGTCTCAGTTGCGAACTCGTCGATCTCGCCTACGCCGGCGACGCGCTGCTGGATCGCTATCCGCGACTGCTTCTGCCGATTGCCCTTTCGCCGAGACTGCGCGCAGCCATGGTGGCGCCGGTCGCCCGAACCTTCAATCGCTGGAGACGACGCGGGCGCATCGTCGACACCCTTGCGTCGCCGGACATCGTTCCTCGATTGCGTGGCGGGCCTTCCCGCGCAACGCTGCTGCTCGCCGACGACGATTCGTACGCGTTCATCGAAGCCGTCAACCCGAGCAGCGCGGCGCGCACCTACGCGCCCGGGCAAGTTGCGCTCGCCGGGCGCGACGTCGCCGTTGCGCCGTTCGACGTCGCACCCCGTAGCGCGCGCCTCGTTCCTGTGGGACTCGCCCACGCGGACGGTGCGACGATCGTTCCGGTATCTTCTTCTGCAACGCCGCCGCCGTTCGCCGACGATGCCGCGCACATCCTCGACAACGGACGCTTGCGAGTTGCGTTTGCGCCCAATGCCGGTGCGCGCATTTCGGAGTTGGCCGCGCCGGGTTTCGGTAACGTTGCAACCAGCATCGGCTTGCTGCGCGACGCGACCGCTCCCGAACCGCCGGCCTCGGAGCGCGACTACATCGCCGCCTACACCCATCCGCTACCGGCGGGAACCTTCAACCGCACCTACGAGTGCGCTTCGCCGGCGAATACCGGCGTTGCGCTCGGCGTCGCCTGCAGCTACGACGCGCCGGATATCCCCGCCGGTGGCGCTCGTTTCGAACGCAGCTTGACGCTCGGCGGCGACGAACTGGTGGTCGACGAACGCTTCGTTCCGGCCGACCCCGTGTCGCCGGCCAAACTCGTCAGCATCTCGGGCTTTGCCTATCGCAACGGTGACGTCGTGCTCGCCCCGCCCGGAGCAAACTTCGTCGGCATCTTGCGCGGCCGGCGCCTCGCCGCGCT
>JBAUZB010000223.1:0-4818 GCA_049585095.1 Candidatus Tumulicola sp. | reverse complement strand
CGCCAGGGTAGCGCGCCGGCTCATGCGGGGGGCCCGCGAAGCGTGCTTTCGCAGAAGGCCGCGGCCGCTGCCGCGCTGACGTGCGTCGAAAAGATCGCGCGCGGACCGGCCGCCGCGAGGACGTAGGAGGCGTATGCAGGCTGCGGACGATCCAGCACCAGAAGCTTCGGGCTCCCGACGAGCGCGCCGACGAGCGGGTATGCGAACGCTTCGTGCATCCCGTCGAGGCGTTCCATCAGGAGTTTCGCGTGGGCGACGGCGCGCATCGTTTCGACGCCCCACAGCGCCGCCCGGTACGCAATATAGGGCTCGAACTCGGACTCGTCCAAAGGCAAGGCGGCGTGCGGAACGAACGCGGCGATGCGTTTACAGTGCGCCGACTGAACGCGCGGGTCGAATTGGTCGATGAGGACGCATCCACACCCGGCTTTGACGATTCCGGCGGCCAGCAAGGCGACGACGTTGGCTTCCCGGGCCGAACCAAAAACGCGCGCCGCACGCTCGCCGGGCTGCACGTCGAGCGTCACCGGACCGACCGCCGCGCCGCTCGCGTTGAAGGATGCGTCGCGCATGCGTAAGAGGAACGTCAAGGCACGTATCTTTCAACGTCCCTTCAAAAGGATGCCTACTAGTGGCCCGTAACGCCTGATGCTCTCGAATGCCGAAGTTGCCGCGAAACTGCTGGAGACTCGCACGCTCATGGAAATGGCCGGCGAGTCGTTCTACAAATACATGGCTTACGAGAAAGCGGCCGCCTCGGTCGAGAACGCGCCCCCGCTCGGCGATTTGATTGCCGGCGGCGAGCATCTCAAGCTTCCCGGAGTCGGAAAGTCGATCGGCGGCGCCATCGAGCAGCTGTGCAAGACGGGCACCTCAGACCAGCTCGACGAGCTCCATCAGCGCTTCCCGGCGTCGATTCTCGAAGTGCTCTCCGTAAGCGGGATCGGAACGAAGACGGCGGGGATGCTTTTTACCGACTATCGCATTGCATCGCTTGCCGATTTAGAAGCGGCAATCGCCTCGGACGTGCTCGCCGGCGTTCCGCGGCTTGGCCCGAAAACGATCGAAAATTGGAAACGCGGTATTCTGGCGTTTCGCGGGCGGCAGCGTCGCACGCCGCTCGCCGGGGCGCTGGTGGTGGCCTACGAAGCGATGAGTTTCTTACGCGAGGGCCCTCCGGTCGATCGCCTTCTGCCGGCCGGCAGCGTGCGCCGCCAAGAAGTAACCGTCGGCGATATCGACATCGTCTGCACGTCGCCGCACGCTGCGAACGTGGTCGCGCACTTCACCCGGTGGGATCGCGCCGAAGCCGTTCTGGCCGAGGGACCGACCAAGGCGAGTATCTGGCTTCCCGGCGGCCTGCAGATCGATCTGCGCGTTCTGCCGGACCACCTTTACGGCAATCTGCTGCAGCATTTTACGGGGTCGCGGGAACACAACATCAAGCTGCGCGAGCACGCCGTCCGAAAAGGATTGCGCGTGAGCGAAAACGGCATTCTGAATCTGGAAAACGGCGAGGCTACCGTTTGCTCGGAAGAGGCGGGTGTCTACGCGGCGTTGGGCATGCAATACGTTCCGCCCGAGCTACGCAGCGGGCTCGACGAAATCGAGCTCGCGCTCGCAGGCGCGATACCGGCGCTCGTCGAGCCGACCGATCTGCGCGGTGATTTCCACATGCACACGACCTGGAGCGACGGTGACGATTCGCTCGAGGCGATGATCGCCGCCGCGGCGGCGCGCGGGTACGAATATCACGCCGTGAGCGATCATTCGCAAGGCCGTGGCCGGCGCTACGGCTTGAGTCCCGAACGCTTGCGCGAGCAGCGCCGGGCCATTGAGTCGCTCGGCAGCCGTCACGGCATTCGGACACTGTGTGCGAGCGAGGTCGACATTTTGCCTGACGGATCGCTCGACTTCGACGATGCGGTGCTAGCCGAACTCGACGTCGTGATCGCGTCGGTTCACTCGGCGATGCACCAATCGCGCGACGAAATGACGGCCCGTCTCATACGCGCGTGTGAAAATCGCTACGTGACGATCGTCGGTCATCCGACCGGACGCCGGTTCGACGGCGGCGCCGGTTACGAGTTCGACTACGACGCCGTTTTTGCCGCCGCCGCGCGAACCGGCACGGCGCTCGAGATCGACGGTCAGGCAATGCGCTTGGATCTTCCCGCTCCACTGATTCGAAAGGCTCGGACGTTCGGCGTCACGTTTGCTGCCGATAGCGATGCCCATCGCACGCGCGACCTGATCGACGCGGAACTCGCCGTCGGTCAGGCGCGTCGCGCCGGCCTGACGAAGGACGACCTGTTGAATACCAAACCCTTCGAAGCGATGCGCGCGTTCGTCGATACCAAACGCGCGAGAGCCACGTGATCGAGACGATTCGGTTGAACGCATCCGGAGGTGCGGTTACCGGCGCACGCTGCCTGGGCGATCGAGGTCCGGCGGTCGTTTTCGTGCACGGCGTCGGCTCGACGGCATCGATCTGGGACCCGCAGTTGGAGGCTCTCGCGAATTCCTACCGGTGTTTGGCGATCGAGCTGCGGGGCAACGGCGCAATCCATCCCGATCCCGATCCGGCGCTGATCTCGCGAGCGGGATTCGCCGACGACGTGCTAGCGGTCGCCGAGGCGCGCGACGTCGACCGTTTCGTGCTGGTAGGCTGCAGCCTCGGCGGCGTCGTGGCGTTCGAATTGTGGAAGCGCACGCCGCGGCGCCTTTCCGGAATGGTTATTGCCGATAGTTTTGCGCACTATCCGGACGGGCAGGCGTATGCGGACTCGGTGAGCGCTACGGTTCTCCAGGCCGGCGATATGCGCGCTTTTGCCGAGCTGCGAGCGGCGAAGCTCGGCCTGCCGCCGGAGCGCCGGCGCGTAACCATCGACCAGATGGCCTGCAAATCCGTGCCCTGTTATCTCGCGTCGACGCAAGCGACGTGGACCGGCGACTATCGCGACGTTCTGCCGGGCATCGACGTTCCGGTAGAGGTTGTCTGGGGCGAACACGATGCGGTCGCTCCCCGCCCGCTTTCCGAGGAAATCGTTCGAGGTATTCCCGACGCGACGTTCGCCGCAATAGACGGCGCCGGCCACGTCTCCAATGCCGACGCGCCGGAAGCGTTCAATACGTTGTTGCGAGCGTTCTTGCCCCGTGTCTAATCCGGTTTCGCGGGGAGCCGCATAGCCGCTACGGTTCGATTCGCTCGCGCGCGCTATACACGTTGGCACGGTTGTTGCGGACGAAACCCGCGAGCGTAATGTTGAACTCGCGCGCGAGTTCGACGGCAAGGCTGCTCGGTGCGGAAATCGAGCAAACGATCGGAATCCGCGCGACCGCGCTCTTCTGTAAAATTTCATATCCCGCGCGGCCGCTGACGACGAGAATGCAGCCCGAGAACGGAACGCGGCCGTTGAGCATTCCCCATCCGACGAGTTTGTCGACGGCGTTGTGGCGGCCCACGTCCTCGCGTGCCACGATCGGCTCGCCGTTTTGTTCGAAGAGCGCCGCCGCGTGCAAGCCCCCGGTGGAATCGAAAATGCGCTGGGCTTCGCGCATGCGTTCCGGAAGCGAATAGAGCAACTCCGTGCCGACACGGACGTCGTCGGCGATCGGCGCGACGCCGAGACTTCGCAGCGATTCCAGCTGCGCGCGGCCGCAAACGCCGCACGCACTGCTCACCGTGAAGTGGCGCTCGAAACGCTCCAGCGCCGGAAAGCCGGCGCGCGCGAGTTCGATGTTGACGATATTGTAACGCTGGTCGGGATCGATTGCGGCATCCAAGCAGTAGGTGATCTGCGCGACCTCCTCGCGCGCTCGCACGATGCTTTCACTGAAAACGAAGCCGGCCGCCAGTTCGCAGTCGTTTCCCGGCGTTCGCATCGTCACGGCCAGCGTTTTAAACGCGTTGCCGGCGAGGAGGCGAAGTTCGAGCGGCTCCTCGCCGACGACGGAGTCGCTCTTGGACGCCCATGCCGAACCGTTCAGCGCCAGAACCTCGATATCGACCGTGCGCCCGGGACGGGCGCGGGTGTCGTCAACCTTCATCGCGACCGTCGCCGGCATCGCGGTTTTGCACGTACACCGTGCCGAAGCGCCCCTTCACGCACAAGTTTCCGTGAGTCACCTCGTTTTCCAGCGGCGCCGTGACCTTCACGATCGCATCGTCCTGAACGTGCAGCCGCAGGGTGCAGCCGACCCCGCAGTAGGGGCAGATCGTATCGGATTGCGTCTGGCGCGTTTCGTCCCAGAGACCTTCTTCGCGCAGGGCGTGTTCGGAAGAAAACATCAGCGCGCCCGTCGGGCACACGCCGATGCAGTTGCCGCAATAGACGCAGGCCGAATCGGGTAACGCGACGTCGAACTCCGTCGAAATGTGCGCGTCGAAACCACGCCCGGCCGCGGCAATCGCAAACGTGTTTTGCGCGTCGGTTCCGCAAGCCTCGACGCATTTGTAGCACAGAATGCACTTCGAATAATCGCGCACGTAGAGATTGTTGTCGACCTTCGCCGGCTGCGCGACGGTGGCCGCCTGCGGCCCGTAGCGATTCGGGTCGGCGGCGTATTGCGCGCCGAAACGCTGCGCCTCCGGAGCGGTGCGCAGATCGACCGACGATCCCAGGAACTCGAGCACCATCTTGCGGCTGTGGCGCACCCGCTCCGAATCGGTATGCACGACCATGCCCGATTCCGCTTTTCGCGCGCACGCCGGTACCAGCACGCGCGAACCTTCGAGTTCCACGACGCAGACGCGGCACGCGTTGACCGGCGTGAGCGTCGGAAGAAAACACAGCGTCGGCGTCGCGACGCCGGCCG
>JBAUZB010000222.1:0-64377 GCA_049585095.1 Candidatus Tumulicola sp. | reverse complement strand
TCGGGCGGCGGTGGCGGCGCGCCGCCAGTCCCGCCGACGGCCGCCCCGACGCCGGCCGGTCAAAAAATCCAACACGTGGTGCTGCTAATCCAGGAAAACCGGACCGTCGACGACCTGTTCAACGGTTTTCCGGGTGCCGACACGGTCACGCAAGGCCTGGGCCAAGATCTCAACCATCCGGGCAAGCAAATCGTCATCAAACTCAAACGCCTCCCGCTCGAAATGCGATTGTCACCGCAAAACACCCACGCGCAGTTCCTGACCTCGTACGACGGCGGAAAGATGGACGGTTTCAATACCATCAAGGTCGAGAACAATCCAGGATCCTACGTGTACCAGTACGCGAATCCGAGCGACGTTGCACCGTACTGGAATCTCGCCAAGCAGTACGTGCTGGCGGATCGTGCGTTTTCAACGCAAGGAAGCGGCAGTTTCACCGGGCATCAAGATCTGATCGCCGGCGGCACGCTGATCAACGCGACCCAGGCGATCATCGACAACCCGAGCAATCAGCCGTGGGGCTGCGATTCTCCGACGAATCCGCCCACGGTAACGTCGCTGATCACCACCAGCGGGCAGTATCTCCCCGGCCAAGGGCCGTTTCCGTGCTTGCGCTATAAGACGTTGCGCGATCTCCTCGACGCCAAGGGCGTTACCTGGAAGTATTACGCGCCGCCGATCGGCAGCGGTTTCGCGGATATTTGGAATGCATTCGATGCGATTCGGGCCGTGCGCTACGGCTCCGAATGGAAAACCAACGTTACCGCGCCGGAAAATCTCTTGCCCGACATTTCGAGCGGAAAGCTTCCTGCGGTCGCGTGGGTGTGTCCGGATTTCGCCAACTCCGACCATCCCGGGTCGAAGCCGGATACGGGGCCGTCGTGGGTGGCGCAAGTCGTCAACGCCATCGGCCAGAGCCAATACTGGAATACCACGGCCATCGTGGTCGTGTGGGACGATTGGGGCGGTCTCTACGATCACGTCGCGCCGCAGCAGATCGACTATCAAGGACTCGGGTTTCGCGTGCCGATGCTGATCGTTTCGCCGTACGCCAAGAAAGGCTACGTTTCCCATACCCAGTACGAGTTCGGCAGCCTGGTCAAATTCATCGAACAAACGTGGATGCTCGGCAGCCTCGGGACCACCGACGTGCGCGCGAACAGCATCGACGATTCCTTCAATTTCCAGCAGCGCGCGCGCCGGTTTTCGCCGATACCGGCGAAATACTCGCGCGCATTTTTCCTCCACCAACGGCCTTCGAACCACCCGCTCGACACCGAATAAGGAGTCCTTTCGGGCGTTTCCGAGGGTATTTTCCCCTCGGAAGCAAAGGTTACCGCAGCCGCCACTTCGTTTGGAGATTGCCGATTTCTTCGCGGAACGCGCCGACCGCGAGCGAGTGCCTAATTAATTGAATAGCGATATCATTCAACAGGTCAACGTCGAAGACGAGATGCGAGAGAGTTATCTCTCGTACGCGATGTCGGTTATTGCGTCGCGGGCGCTTCCCGACGTCCGCGACGGCCTCAAACCGGTCCAGCGCCGCATCTTGTACGCGATGCGCGAGATGGGATTCGATCCCAGCAAGCAGCACCGCAAGTGCGCCGGAATCATCGGCGAGGTGCTCAAGAGCTATCACCCGCACGGCGACCAGTCGGTGTACGATGCGCTCGTGCGGTTGGCTCAGGACTTCACGCTGCGCTACCCGCTGGTCGACGGACACGGCAACTTCGGGTCGATCGATCCGGATCCGCCGGCGGCCTATCGGTACACCGAAGCGCGTCTTGCGCGCACCGCGCTCGAAGTCTTGGCCGACATCGACAAAGAGACGGTCGGATTCGTTCCCAACTTCGACAACCAGGGCGTCGAGCCGACGGTACTTCCGGGTCGCCTGCCGCAGTTGCTGATCAACGGCTCCTCGGGCATCGCGGTCGGGATGGCCACCAACATTCCGCCGCACAACCTCGGCGAAATCGCCGACGCCATCGCGGCCTTGATCGACGATCCCGAAACCACCGACGACACCTTGTGCGACATCGTCACGGGTCCCGACTTTCCAACCGGCGGCACCATCTTGGGCCGCGAGGCGATTCGCGAAGCCTACAAGACCGGTCGCGGTTCGATCGCCATTCGCGGCAAGGCCGAGATCGTGGAGGATCGCGGCCGTCACAAGATCGTGATTACCGAGATTCCGTACCAGGTGTATAAATCGCGAATCATCGAGGCCATCGCCGAAGCGCATTCCGAGAAGCGCATCGGCGGCATTGCCCGCCTCGACGACGAGTCGAATCGTAAGGGCATGAAGGTCGTCATCGAGCTCCAGCGATCGGCGACGCCGAAAGTGGTGCTGAATCAACTCTTCAAGCACACCCCGCTGCAGGCGAGCTTCGGCTTCAACATGCTCGCGCTCGTTCCGGTCGGCGAGCCGCGCGCCAATGGCTCGGTCGCCATCGAGCCGCAGGTGCTCAGCCTCAAGCAGCTGCTCGTGCACTTCATCGCCCACCGGCGCAACGTCATCACCCGGCGAACCCAGTACGATTTGCGGAAGGCCGAAGAGCGCGCACACCTGCTCGAGGGCTACCGCATCGCCCTCGATAACATCGACGAAGTCATCGAAATCGTCCGCGCCAGTCAAACGACCGATGAAGCCAAAGCGCGCCTTTCGGCGCGATTCAGTCTTACCGACGTGCAAGCGCAGGCCATCGTCGACATGCGCTTGCGCACCCTGGTCGGGCTAGAGCGCCAGAAAATCGAGGACGAGTACGCGCAGCTGATCAAGACGATCGCCGAACTGCAGGACATTCTGCGCAGTCCGCGGCGCGTCGCCCAGATCGTCAAGAGTGAAACGCTCGACATCAAGAAACGATTCGGCGATGCACGGCGCACCTCCATCGAAGCTGCCGAGGACGAAATCTCGATGGAGCAGCTCGTGCCGAACATCGACGTCGTCGTAACCTATACCGTCGGAGGCTACATCAAGCGCGTAACCCTCGACACGTTCCGGACGCAGAACCGGGGCGGACGCGGGGTTACCGGCATCTCAAATCTCAAACGTGAGGACGTGGTGCGAAACTTCTTCGTTACCAAGACTCACGACCACGTGCTGTTCTTCACGAATAAGGGACGCGTGTACCGCTTGCGCGGATACGAGATCCCCGATACGACGCGCCAAGCGCGCGGCACCGCGCTCGTCAACTTGTTGACGTTGCCCCCGGGCGAAGAAGTCTCGGCCGTGTTCCCGATCGACAAATTTGTGGGCGAAAAATATCTCGTGATGGTGACCAAGCGCGGCATCATCAAGAAAAGCAAACTCGAAGAGTTCGCCAACGTGCGGCGCAACGGGCTCATCGCGATCAATCTCGACGAAGGCGACGAACTGCTTGCCGTCGATCTCTCGGATGGATCGCACGACATCATCTTGGGTTCGACACAAGGCATGGCGGTACACTTCAACGAGAAGAACGTGCGGCCGATGGGGCGCCAGGCCCGCGGCGTCAAAGCGATGAAGCTCGAGAACGGCGAAACGATCGTCGCCATGGACGTGATCGAAGACCATCGCCGCGAGGTGCTCCTCGTGACGTCGCTGGCATTCGGCAAACGGACGCCGATCGAGGAGTACCGCCACACGTCCCGGGGCGGCAAGGGTGTGAAAGCCTTTGCGCGTCAGCGCGACGACATCGGACAGGTGGTCGATCAAATCTTGGTCGCTCCGGACGACCAAATTCTCATGATCACGTCCGGCAATCAGGTCATCCGGCTGAAAGTTGCCGAAATCCGCAAGACCGGACGCGATGCCAAAGGCGTGCGCTTGCAACGGCTCGGCGAAGGCGAAGAAGTCATCGCGATCACCAATCTCGGGAAGCAGGCAAAGCAAATCACGGAGATCACGGGCGAGCCGCAGCAACCCGAGTTATAGGCACTCACTCGCGCGTCTGCAACCGCAAGGCCGGCCGGCGAGTTCAACAAGCGGAGGATTTCAAAGCACAGCATATGAGCGCATTGGCGAACGTTTCGCAGACCGATTTCGAGAGCGAAGTACTACGGAGCACCCAACCGGTGCTGGTCGATTTTTGGGCGCCTTGGTGCGGCCCGTGCAAGATGCTAAGCCCGGTCGTCGAGAAAATCGCCGGCGCGCATACCGGCAAGGCGAAGTTCGTAAAACTGAACACCGACGACAATCCGGACTTGGCAAGCCAGTATCAGATTTCGGGTATTCCGTGTCTGATTCTGTTCAAGGGCGGCCAGCCCGTCGATCGCATCGTCGGATACGTTCCCGAAAACACGATCGTCTCGATGCTCAGCAAGCATCTGTCGTAAATACGCAAGGCGCGTTAACGGGAGGCGTTCGAGGTGGATGGACGCCGGCGACTGCCGGCCATGCATCGCTTTTTGCAGCTGCCCGCCGTCGCCGAATATGAGGCGACGCTAGGGCGAACGAGCGTCAAACGAGCGGTCGGGCGAGTGCTCGAACGCGCCCGCGCTTCCGGCGGATCGTCGGCGCTGGACGAGCTTCTCGAAGCGGTCGTCGCGGAACTGCGCTCCGTTGCCCTCAACGGCCTCGCCGTCGTCATCAACGCGACCGGCATCGTCGCGCACACGAATCTCGGCCGGGTTCCACTGGCGCCGGAAGCGCTCTCGGCGGTGGACCGGCTGGCGCGCGGATATTCGAATCTAGAATACGATCTGGCAGCGGGGGAACGCGGTTCGCGCTACGGGCGCGTAACCGATCTCGTGTGCGAAATCACCGGCGCGCCGGACGCGTTGGTCCTCAATAACGGCGCCGCCGCCGTGCTGTTGGTTCTCGACACGTTTGCCAAGGGGCGCGAGGCGATCGTCGCGCGCAGCCAGCTCGTCGAGATCGGGGGCGGATTTCGTTTGCCCGACGTCCTCGAACGCAGCGGCGCCGTCTTGCGCGAAGTCGGAACCACCAACCGGGTGTATCTCAGCGACTACGAAACGGCGCTCTCCGCGCGCACCGCGCTGCTGTTGCGAACCCATCCGTCAAACTATCGAATCGAAGGATTCGTGCACGAAGTCGGCGGCGATGAACTCGCCGCGCTCGGCCGGCGCGCCGGAATCGCGGTGGTCGAAGATCTCGGCAACGGTGCGGTGGTCGACCTGGCGGAGTACGGTCTGCCTCACGAGCGAACGGTTCAAGACTGCTTGGCCGACGGCATCGGACTGGTGACGTTCTCCGGCGACAAACTCCTCGGAGGGCCGCAAGCCGGGATCGTCGTCGGAAACGTGCGGTCGATCGCGCGCTTACGAACCAATCCGTTGCTGCGTGCGCTCCGCGTCGACAAGATGACGCTCGCCGCGCTCGCCGCGACGTTGCGGTTACACCGTAACCCGCGTTCGCGCGCGAGCATTCCGCTCTATCGCATGCTCGGCTATACGCTCGACGAACTTCGGGCGCGCGCGCGGCCGTACGTCGCCGCAATACTCGGCGCCGGCATCGTCGAGAGCGATGCCTACGTCGGCGGCGGCGCGCTTCCGCAGACGCGCATCCCGTCATTAGCAATAGCGTTGCCGGTGCGACGCCCGGATGCATTTGCCGCAGGCTTACGCCGCGAAAATCCGGCGATTGTCGCGCGCGTCGGCGACGGATGCGTCCTCTTCGATTTGCGTACCATCGCGCCCGACGAAGACGGCACCGTCGTCGCGACCGTCCAGGCCGGCGGCCGCTCTCCAGCCTAGCGACCGGCCGACGGCGGTCCGCGTCGAACCGGCAAAGAATCCAACACCCGCCCGGCTGCGTTTTGAAGGAGCCGAGGCTTTCGCCGACCTCGACGACGAATGGTCGCTCGCGGCTGGCCTGGCTCATCGTTTGCTACGAAGGAGTCGATTTATGCGTGGTTCCGTTCTCTATGCCGGTGCGCTTGCGGCCGCGGTTTTGGCGGCCTGCTCGGGAGGCGCCGGACCCCAAGCCATCCCCGGCGCGCGTCAAGCGCCGGCGATGCGAGCGTCGGAGATTCACGTCGTAGGCGCTCGTCCCGACGCGAACTGCCCGAAGATTTACAGCGGCTGCATTATCGTCAACGCCGCCAGCGGCGGCTCGATCCTCCTCTGCTACGGCTCCTGCGGCCCGGTGCACTACCAGTGGTCGTCGACGTTCTTGCGCAGAAAGAAAGGCACGGCGTTCGGAAAGTTCACCGCCACGTTCGATCCGAATCCCGGCGACCCGGTGACCGATACGGTCACCGAGTTGCGCCACGTCAAACCGAGTCACGGCAAGTACAAGTGGCTGCAAGCCGTGAAGGTTTGTGGAACTGGATGCTCGACGGGTTACGTCGGCATCGCAACGAGCTAAACCGAACCTTACCGGCTAATCGGCGAACCAGCCCGAAGGGGTCACGTCCAAGTTGACGTTGATTTGCTTGACTTCGGTATAAGCGTCGTAGCCGTAGGTGCCGAGTTCGCTCCCAAACCCCGACTGTTTATAGCCGCCCCACGGCGCTTCGTTGTAGGTTGGATGATAGGTGTTGATCCAGGTGATGCCGGCTCGAAGCTTTCGAATGACGCGATGCGCCTTGGCAACGTCTTGCGTAAAGACGGCACCGGCCAATCCATACACGGTGTCGTTGGCAACGCGCACGGCGTCGGCTTCGTCTTCGAACGTTTGGACCACCAGCACCGGGCCGAAGATTTCTTCCTGGACGATGCGCATCGTCGGCGTCGTGCGGTCGAAGATCGTCGGCTCGATGAAATTGCCGGCGGCGAGCGCGCCGCCCATTCGATGCCCCCCGCACAGAAGCGCCGCCCCTTCGGCGGTTCCTAATTTGATGTAGGATTCGACGCGCTCGCGATGCACCGGTGAAATGATGGGCCCCATTTCGGTGCTCGTATCGAAGCCGTCGCCGACGCGAATCTTTTTCGCGCGCTCGACCAAACGATCCACAAAGCGGTCGTGCAACGTTTTTTCGAGCAACAGGCGCGAACCCGCCGAGCAGACCTGCCCGGCGTTGGCGTAGATCCCGAACAGCGCGTAGTCGACGGCGGTGTCGAAATCGGCGTCGGCGAAGACGACGTTGGGCGACTTTCCGCCAAGCTCGAGAGAGATTTTCTTCAAGTTCCCCGCCGCCGCTTGCATGATGCTGCGTCCCGTCTTCGTGCCACCGGTGAACGCGATCTTGTCGACGAGGGGGCTGGCCGCAAGCGCGTGTCCGACGGTGGCGCCGGCGCCGGTGACGACGTTCACCACGCCCGGCGGGAAATCGAGCTCTTGGAAGATCATCGCCAAGCGTAACGCCGAGAGCGGCGTTAGCTCGGCCGGCTTGAGCACGCAGACGTTACCGGCAGCCAGCGCCGGCGCGAGCTTCCACACCGCCATGAGCAACGGATAATTCCACGGAACGATTTGCCCGCACACGCCGATCGGCTCGCGTACCGTAAAGCTCTGCGACGGCGCGGGAACTTCGAAGGTTTGGCCGTGCGGCTTGGTCGCGAGGCCCGCGTAGTAGCGAAAGCAGTTGGCAGCGTCGATCGCGTCGTACTCGCACTCGCGCAACGGCTTGCCGTTGTTGAGCGTGTCGATGCGAATGAACTCGTCGC
Organism: Candidatus Tumulicola sp.; assembly: GCA_049585095.1. Lineage (GTDB taxonomy): Bacteria > Vulcanimicrobiota > Vulcanimicrobiia > Vulcanimicrobiales > Vulcanimicrobiaceae > Tumulicola. Next base: position 56,826 of record JBAUZB010000222.1, on the reverse strand, counting down.
GATGGGCGTCGATCGCGTCGGCGACCTTCAGCAACAATGCCGCCCGGTCGGCCGCACCGGTCGATCCCCACGGCCCTTCGTCGAAGGCTTTGCGCGCGGCGCGTATTGCGAACTCGGCATCTTCTTGCGTGTTTTCCGTTACCGCCGCAATTCGCTCGCCGTTGGCCGGATTGACGAGATCGCGGGTCGCTCCGTTTTGTGCCAAGCGCCAGTGCCCGTCGACGTACGCGGGAATGACGCCGCCGATGCGCGGGAGATTGCGCAGAATATCGCCGGCGTCGACCGACGGATGGCTGGACACCGTTTGCATCCTCGATTCCCCTCTCTTCCTAGGCTCGCTCGAACTTATACGCTGGTTTCGGCCGCGATCGAATCCAGACTCTCGGTGAGAGCTTGACACACGTAATCCGCCTGTTCCTCTTCGATCGTCAGCGGCGGCTCGATGCGGATCGTGCGCGCATTCACCAGCGTGCCGGAGACGAGGACGCCGCGGTCGAGCATACGCTTCGCGAACTCAAAACCCGTCGTGTCGTCGCAAAATTCGAGCGCCATCAGCAAGCCCATCCCGCGCACGTCCACGATCAGATCCTCGTGGCCCGCGACGCCCCGCCGCAGCCCAGCGAGCATGCGTTCGCCCATTCTGGCGGCACGCTCGGGTAAACGCTCTTCGATCAAGACGTTGATCGTCGCCAAGGCGGCGGCGCACGCCAGCGGGTTTCCGCCGAAGGTGGACGTGTGCAGGAACGGGTTATCGAACAGTTTGGAAAAAACGGCGCGCCGTCCGACGACGGCACCCGCAGGCATGACGCCGCCACCGAAGGCTTTTGCCAGACACATGAGATCGGGCGCGACGCCGTAGTGTTCGCAGCAGAACATCGTTCCGGTTCGCCCCATGCCGGTCTGGACTTCGTCGAGAATCAGCAGCGCCCCGAACTCGTCGCAGAGAGCGCGCACGCCCGGAAGATACGCGTCGGACGGAATGTTGACGCCGCCTTCACCCTGAATCGGCTCGAGCAAGACCGCGCCGACGTCTTCACCCACGGCCTTGCACGACGTCATCATGTCGGCGAGCGCCGGCAGATCGTTGAACGGTACGTGTTCGATGTTCGGCAGCATCGGGCCGAAAGGACGGCGAAATTCGGCCTTCGCGCTTGCCGAAAGCGAACCGTAACTCTTACCGTGAAAGCCCTTGGTCGCCGCGACGATCGTTTGCTTCGATCCATCGTACGCCCGCGCCAGCTTGAGCGCACCTTCGACCGCTTCGGTTCCGCTGTTACAGAAGAACGCAAAATCCAGGCCCGGCGGAGTGAGCATGGCCAGCGCCTTAGCGAGCATCGCCCGGAGTGGATCGAGCAGATCCTGACTGTGCAACGGCTGCCGGCGGAGCTGGTCCATCACCGCCTTGACGACTTTAGGATGGCGGTGCCCCACGTTGAAGATGCCGAAGCCGCCGAGGCAATCCAGATATTCACGGCCGGTGACGTCGCGATAGGAGTTCGGGCCCGCGTCGGCCCACTCGACGACCGCCTCTGCGGAATCAACGTTCGTCGCCTTGCGATATTCCAAGAAGCCGGGATTGATGTGGTCGCGAAACGACTCGACCGTTTCGCGCGTGATCCACTCCGCTTCGTCAGCCGTAATTTCTTGCGTGCCGATCAAACGCAACACGCGTTGCGTATATTCGTAAGCGTCGCGGCGGCCGTCGATCGAAACTTTCGTCCGCATCTCGTTACGCCGTCGCCGTAAGAGAAGACTCCACGCTCGACGCCAGAATCTCGAGCGCTTCGGCCAACTGGGCGTCGTCGATTACCAACGGAACGAGAATCCGGATAACGTTGCGTTTTCCGGCGAGGAGCAGAAGGAGCCCGCGTTCGCGGGCTATTTCGACGATTTCCGGCGCATGCGTCGTGAGTTCCATCGCGACCATCGCTCCCAGCCCACGCACGTCTTCGATCTGCGGGAAACGCGCCTGCAACGCGCGCAGCGACGCCTGCAGCCGTTCGCCGATTTCTCGTGCCCGCTTCAGAAAGGCTTCGTCGACGATCTCGAACGTCGCGAGCGCCGCCGCGCACGCGACCGGATTTCCGGCAAACGTCCCGCCGAGGCCGCCGGGCGTGGGCGCGTCCATGATTTCGGCTTTTCCGACGACGGCTGCCAGCGGCAAACCGCCGGCCAGCGACTTCGCGACGGTCATGAGATCCGGTTCGATGCCGTAGTGTTCGCATGCAAAGAACCGTCCGGTACGCCCGAAGCCGGTTTGAATCTCGTCGGCGATCAGCACGATGCCGCGTTCGGCGGTAAGCCGCCGTAGCTCGCGCACGAAGTCGGCCGGCGCCGGCACGAAACCGCCTTCGCCCAGCACCGGCTCGAAGATGATGGCGGCAACGCGATCTGCGGCGACGATGTTTTCGAAAATCTCATCGAGGGCCTTGAGCGCGCGTTCGGTGCTGAGCCCGCGATGTTCGTAGGGGAAGGGCGCGTGATAAATCTCACTGCAGAACGGGCCAAAGTGTTGCTTGTACGGCTCGTTCTTTCCGGTCATGGAGAGGGCGAGCAGCGTACGGCCGTGATAGCCGTGCTGGAATGCGATAACGGCCGGCCGGCGGGTGAACTCGCGCGCGATCTTGACGGCGTTTTCAGTGGCCTCGGCCCCGGTTGAGAGCAGCAGCGTCTTCTTGCGCGACGGACCGGGTGCGCGGCGGTTCAACGCGTCGGCGACGGCGACGTACGGTTCGTACATCGCGACTTGGAAGCACGCGTGGGTCAACCGTTGCGCCTGATCGGCGATTGCGGCGACGACTTTAGGATGCGCGTGTCCAACGTTGAGCGTGCCGATTCCGCCCGCGAAATCGAGGTAGCGGCGTCCCTGCGCATCCCAAAGCAGCGCCCCGCTGCCGCGGTCGACGAAGATCGGATGCACGGTTGATACGCCGCGCGGCACGGCGGCCTCGCGCCGCCGGATCAGCGCGTCGGCACTCACGGTTGAACTTGGCAACGGTAATGAACCCCTTCACGGCGCCTGTCGTGGTTCAAGGAGGTGCCGTTCTCCGAGTGTAAACGCTGCTCGCAGGCAAGAACCACGTATGGCAAGCACAATTTTACCGTCCTTTTTGGAGGAGGCATCCAAAAAGAACAGTCAGCTCACCGTTCGGGAGGTCCTCGGTTTGGCCGCCTTGGGAACGGCGCGCCTGGTCGCGGGCGAGAGCGGTTTGGATCGGCCGGTGTTGTGGTCGCACGTGGTCGATATGCCCGATCCGGCGCCCTGGGTGCCGCCGGGCTATTTCCTGCTGACCACCGGTTATAGCTGGCCGAAGAATGCTGCCGATCAGACGGCGCTCATCGCCGCGTTGGCGGCCCGGGGCATCGCCGGGGTCGGACTGGCCGTGCCGCGGTACGTAACCGCCTTTTCCGACGAGGAGCGAGAGGCGGCGAATCGTGCCGGCTTGCCGCTCGTGGAAATACCGTTCGAAGTTCCGTTTGCCGCCGTCACCGAGGAGCTGCATCGGGCGATTATGGCCGAGCCGTATCGCATCATCGATCGAGCCGAGCAGATTCACCACGCGCTCATGCGCGCGGCCTCGCGCGAAGCGACCCTCGACGATCTCGCGAGAATTCTATGTCCGCTTATCGGGCGTTCGGTCACGTTTGAAGATCCGGGCGGTAGACTGCTGGCGCATTGCTCCATCGACGACCGTGCCGATGCGGTGCGCCGTGAAACCCTCGAACGCGCGCAAACGCCGGCGCCGATGCTGGCCGCGCTGGAAGCGGCCGGACTCGACCGGCGCTTGCGCGCGAGCGAAAAACCGATTCGCGTTGCGGCGATGCCGGAGATCGGTTTGGCGGCAAGGGTCGCGTGTCCGATTCGGCTCGGGGCCGAACTCGTCGGCGTGGTTTGGATTCTCGAGGGTGACGAACCCCTCGCCGAGCTGGATCATCGAGCGGCGGAGTACGCGGCGCTGGTTGCCGCGATCCATGTGGCGCATCAGCGCGAGCTCGCTTCGCTCGAAGCGACGCTCGGCTACGCTTCGGTACTCTCGCTCTTGGAATCGGAGAGCGATCCGACTCCGGCAGCGCAGGAGCGGGTACGCCTTCTGGGTTTCGATCCCGAACGCGCGTATCGGGTGGCCATCGTGCTGCTTCCGGAAGAGATGCCGCTCGGTCGCGAGGGTTTTCTGCGCCGCGATCGCGTCGCCCAGCGGGCCCGCGAGTTCTTGAAACGGCACGGCGCCGAGCGGCTCGTCTCGGCGGTGCTCAACCGCGTGCCGCTGCTGTTGCCCGAAGACGTCGCGCTCGACGAAATTCTGCGGGCTCTCGACGATCGCAGCTTGACGATCGTCGCCGGCCGCACGTGTCGCGGCACTGCCGGCGCGCGGCAAAGTTATCGCGAGGCGCTCTCACTCATTGCCCACCGCAATCGCAAGGCCGCGTGCAACTTCGACGACGTGCTCGTTCCCCGAGTCATTGCGGGGGATGCAGAGGCGCGCCGAACGTTCTTGCACGACTTGCTGGACCCGCTGCTTTCGAAGCGCGGTGGCCCCGGCTTGGCGCAAGCGGCGCTAACGCTCGCACGGAGCGGATTCCGCATGCGCGAAACCGCTCAGACGCTCGGCATCCATCCGAACACGCTGCGATACCGTCTCAATCGCGCGGCTGAAATCCTAGGCTTGAGGCTGGATCAGCCCGAGACGCGGTTCGAATTGCAACTGGCGGTGCGGCTCCTCGAATTCGACGACGTTCCGGCGTTTGCCGTTCCGTTGGCTTCGGCGAAAAACGGCGGACCGTAAATTGCCGAGGACTCCGCTGATGCGCGCGCTACGCAGCGTCGCCGCCGGTGACGGGCCCTCTCGCGGTGCATTCTTGCGAAGCTCGCTGATGCTCTCCCTCGGCGCCGCGATCGTACCCGAGTTCGTGGCGTGCGGCAGTTCGCAGGCGCGCGGGCGCGAGCGCATCGCGATCGTCGGCGGCGGTATCGCGGGACTGGTAACGGCGCTGCAATTGCGCGACGCGGGGATCGAGTCGACGATCTACGAGTCGTCGTCGCGCGTCGGCGGCCGCATGCATTCGGAGCGGACGTACTGGAGCCAAGGCCAGCACACCGAATGGTGCGGTGCGATGGTGGACTCGCTTCACGTCAACCTGCGCCGCTTGGCGCGCCGCTTCAACTTGAATCTCCTCGACACGATCGCGGCACGGACGCCGCACTCCCGCGACACGTGCTACCTCGACGGCCGATATTATGCGATGGCCGACGCGGATCGCGATTTCGCGAAAATTTATCCGATCATGCAACTCCAACTCGGCGAGGTCAACGTTCTCACGACGTATGCCAACGCAACCGCGGAGGCGCGTCGCCTCGATGCCATGAGCATGCGCGACTGGATCGTGCGCTACGTACCCGGGGGCGAGACGTCGCAGCTCGGACGCCTGATCGACGAAGCCTACTGCAACGAGTACGGGCGGACGACCGACGAGCTGAGCGCCCTCAATCTCGTCGTCCAGCTCGGCAGCCAGCGGCGCTACCACGAAAATCATGAGATGAACGTTTTGGGTTCGTCCGACCAAAAGTACATCTTCGCTGCCGGCAGTCAAGCGTTGCCCGAGGCGATCGCCGGGGCGCTGCCGGACGGCAGCATTCGGTTCGACCACCGTTTGACCGCCATCGCGCGGCTCAAGAACGGAACCTACGCCTTGACGTTTGCCACCGGCGAACGGACGGAGAACGTATACGCCGATCGTGTGGTGCTGGCGATTCCCTTTATCGTGCTGCGCGGCTTGGACGTTTCGGGCGCCGGCTTCGATGCCGCCAAGCGTCGCGCGATCGATAACCTGGGGTACGGCTATCACACCAAGCTGCACGTACAGTTCGACCGGCGCGAATGGATGCGCCGGGGGCCTTGGCCCGAACCGGCTTCGGGACAAATTTGGACGACGCTGCCGGTTCAGAGCGCGCTCGACTTCACCCTCGGCCAGCCCGGACGCGACGGCATCATCGAAGTCTTTACCGCCGGCGCCGCCGCCATGACGGATACGCCGCCGATGCCGTACGCGCGCATTGGCGATTCCGCTGCCGTGCGGCGACACGTGCACGCATTCTTCGAACAGCTCGATCGAATTTGGCCCGGCGTTTCGGCCACGTGGAACGGAAAAGCGACGTTCGGCAACGCGCAGGCCGATCCCAACATTCTAGCCAGTTATTCGTGCTGGCTGGTGGGACAATACACGACGATCGCGGGTCACGAAGCGCTGCCGCAAGGGCGAGTGCACTTTGCCGGCGAGCATACCTCGATTGCGGATCAAGGGTTCATGGAAGGCGGCGCCGAGTCGGGATTTCGCGCCGCGCGCGAAATTCTAAACGACTATCGCATCAAGTCCGTAGGCTGATGACCGGGGGGCCGTAGTTTGCCTATCGTCGGCACCGCCGGTCACGTCGATCACGGAAAGTCGGCGCTGGTTGCGGCGCTCACCGGAACCAATCCCGACCGATGGATCGAGGAACGGTTGCGCGGCATGACGCTCGACCTCGGGTTCGCGCATCTGGTTCTGGAGAAGGGACTCGAAGCGGGAATCGTCGACGTTCCGGGCCACGAACGCTTCTTACACAATATGCTGGCCGGCGCGGCCGGCATGGACGTCCTGCTGCTCGTAGTTGCCGCCGACGAAGGCGTGATGCCGCAGACGCGCGAGCATCTCGATATCCTGCGATATCTTAACGTCGGCCAAACGATTCTCGTCGTCACGAAAATCGACGCGCTTCCGCCGGCGGCGCGCGATGGCGCGTACGCGAGCATCGCGAGCGCACTGCGCGGAACGCTTGCCGACGGTGCGCCGTTGGCCGCGGTTTCGAGCGTCACCGGGGAGGGTCTCGCCGATCTGCGCAACTGCATCGCTGCGGCACTGCGCGCGCTGCCGCCGCGCAACGACGACGCACCCGCCTACCTTCCCGTCGATCGGGTGTTTGCGCTACCGGGCCTGGGAACGATCGTCACCGGAACGCTGATGCAGGGTAGCGTCGCGACCGGCGACGTGGTGACGCTCGCACCCAGCGGCATGCGGGCGCGCATCCGCAGCATTGGGGTCTTTGGCGCGACGCGCCGGCGCGCTGCCGCGGGCACGCGCGTCGCCCTCAATCTACCCGGTGTCGACCGCCATCGGATCGGGCGTGGGGAAGTGGTCGTCAGCGAGGGCTGCGCCGTTCGTTCGAGTTTCGCCGTCCGGTTTACGCCACTGGAGCCGGCGCTGCCGCTCTTGCGCCGGCGTACTCCGGTGCGCGCGTACCTCGGCGCCGCCGAGATTTTGGGCGTCCTGACGTTCGAACGCGCGCCCGACGGCGCGCGGGAAGTCCGCGCCGAACTGCATCTGCGCGAAGCGACCGTCGCGTTTCCGGGCGTGCGCTTCGTGGTACGGAGGCCCTCACCCAAAACGCTGTTGGGCGGCGGCTTCGTCGAAGGGCTCGGTCTAGCGCCGGCTGACGGGTCGCGCACCGCGGCCGAAAGCGCCGTGCTCGCGGCGTTGCGTGCGGAAGGTTTTCTCGCCCTCGACGTTGCCGCCGTTGCACGCGCCGCCAACCTGCGCGAAGAGATTGCGCACGCAGCGCTCGAGAGCTTGGCCGCGCGCGACGACGTGCTGGCGCTGCGGCGACCGCCGGCGTACGTCGACGGCGTCGCGGCGCGTGAAATGCTGGCTCAGGCTCTGGAATATCTCGACGAGTTTGCTCGCACGCGGCCGTGGACGCTGGGTGCCACGTCGATCGCCCTCGCGCGGGAACTCGACATCGCCGAATCGCTGCTGGTGCGGGTCCTCGCCGAATTCGCCGAAAACGGCCGGCTGGCAAGCCGAAGCGGCTACTACGCAACGCTCCACCATCAGCCGTCGCTTACGCCCGAGCAGCGCGAGCTGTTCGATCGTTTGGTTTCGTGCACCGACGCGCAGCCGTTCTCGCCGGTGCCGTTTGCGGACGTCGCAACCGCCGTCAGGAGGTCGGCGATCGACGGAGCCGATCAGGCGCTGGACACGTTGCTGTTGGGCGGCGCATTAGTGAAGGTCGGCGACGACTTGTACCGCGGCTCGCAGATTGCATCGATACGGGCGCGGCTGGAGAAATATCTCGGTGCCAACGAGCGCATAACGGCGGCCGCGTTTCGCGATTTACTCGGCACGTCGCGAAAATACGCCGTACCCTTGCTCGAGTGGCTCGACGCCCACAACGTCACGCTCCGAAACGGCGACTACCGCACGCTGCGCCGGCACGCTTAACGATGGAATAACGTCGCGACGGCGACGACCAGTTCGAGTGCGATCAGCGCGATAATGATCAACTCGAGAAATTCGTCGCGGCGGCTGCGAGCTTGGTCGCTGAGGAAGCGGTAGATGTCTCCGACCGATGCGAGTTTGGTGTCGATTTGCCGCTGCCAATCGGCCAATCCCAGGCGTTTGGCGACCGACCGGTAGATTCGCGCGTAGTAGGCGTCACCGACGACCTTGAGCGCGTTGCTCGAACGATCGATCAATTCGAGTACGTCGACGATCAAATAGCGCAAGGTTTCGGCCTGATCGGCTTCCCGCCGGCCGCGCAGCGATCGCGCCGGTTTCTCCGATCCGATCTTGTAGATGCCGTCGAGTTCGCGATCCAACAAGGCGTCGTAGGTTCGCAGTTCGAGAAGCTGAGTATTGGCGAATTCGAGTATGTCTTCGATGGCACGTGCGCTCTCCGTTCGATCGTAGACGAAGGCGGTATCCCACTGCACGATCGTGAGATCGTCTTCATGATAGGAAAAGCGCGTGCGCAACGCTTCCTCGGCTTCGCCGGCTGCCAGCCGTTTGCGTTCCCCGAGCAGCAGACCGGCAAGTTCGGCGAAGTGCTCGCTCAAAAGCGTGTCGGCGTCGACCGCCTCCTTAAAGCGGTCGATTTCGATGATGAAGTAGTCTTCGACGAGCGGTGTGTGCCGGTCGCCGAGGGCGGACGAATGGCCGTTGCAAAAACGGAGCACCGTCGCCTCGGCAAAAGCCGACACGCGATCGTCGGTGCGAATCCGATCGGCCAGTACCGCAAGGGCGTTCCACGTTCCGGCGGCGTCGAACGAGAGCCGCAGCGACATGACGCCGTAATCGTAGGCTTTGAGCCGGACGGAGCACGACAGGCCTGCGATCTCCGCATCGGGCAGCGGCACGATCAGCGGCGGGATTGGAAACTGCAGATATGCCGACGGCGTTTGCGGCCCGAGAGGAAGTTCGGAGGCACCCCGGCTCTCGGACCCGCGCGCGCCGGCAATCGTCAGATCGATCGTATCGGCAACGTCGAACAGATAATAAGCGCGCACCGCGCCGGACGCGATTTCGAGCACGTCGTCGCCTTACGCCTTGCGCACGAGACTCCTGGCCAACGGCGGTTGGAAGGAGACCTTTTGTTTCGTTGGTAAGCGTGCGAACATGGCTTCTAGGCGTATCGCATACCGTGCCGTCGCATCCTGTGCGATTTTTTTTGCGTCGTACGTACCGATCCTTGTCCACGCCGGAAGCACCTTCGGCGATTTGCAATACCGGTCGCTCGGTCCGGCGATTTCGGGCGGCCGGACGACTGCGGTCGCCGGCAGCGACCGCGATTCGTTGCTGCTGTATGCGGGCGGTGCCGACGGAGGCGTTTTCAAGAGCGACAACGGCGGCGCATCGTGGACTGCGGTGTTCGACGGCGCGTCGGCCGCGGCAATCGGCGCGATTGCGATCGATCCGCGCAACGTCGACGACGTATGGGTCGGAACCGGCGAATCCAATCCCCGCAACGACGTGGAGAGCGGCAACGGATTATGGCATTCGACCGACGGCGGAAAAACGTGGACGCACGCCGGGCTGCTCGACGCCGGGCAGATTTCGAGCGTCTCCATCGATCCCCGCGATCCGCGCGACGTCGCCGTGGGCGCGTTGGGCCAGGTGTTTCGCGACAACGCTACGCGCGGCGTCTACGTCACGCGCGATCGAGGCAAACACTGGACGCGGACGCTCTTCGTCGGACCCGGTAGCGGCATTTCGGATTTGGTTCGCGTCCCCGACCATCCGTCGACGCTTTTCGCCGGAATGTATCAGTTTCGCCGCCGGCCGTGGATGATGTCCAGCGGCGGCCCGCAGGGTGGCCTGTATCGTTCGGATGACGACGGCGCGACGTGGCGCAAGCTCGTCGGCGGCGGAGTGCCGAGCGGCCTAACGGGCCGTATCGGCTTCGCGGCCGCACGCGGCGGTCGCATCTATGCGATCGTGCAGTCGCGCCGCGGCGATCTGTGGCGCTCCGACGACGGCGGCGTTTCGTGGAAGCTAATGCCGCACAGTCCCTACGTCGGCGCACGTCCGTTTTATTTCAGCCGGATCTTCGTCGACCCGGCGAATCGAGACCGCGTCATCGACGTCGGGCTCATCTTATCGCTCAGCAGCGACGGTGGGCGCATCTTTCATCCGATTGCGGCCAACGCGGGATGGGATTATCACGTCGCCTGGTGGTCCGGCGACGGTCGCCGCGTCGTGGTCGGCACCGACGAAGGCGCGATTCTCTCGGGTGATTCCGGCGCGCACTTCTGGCAGCCGTACGACTTACCGTTCGCGCAGCCGTATCACGTTGGTTTCGGCAACACCGCTCCCGACTATCAGGTGTGTCTCGGTCTTCAAGACAATAACTCGTGGTGCGGTCCGTCGATCGCCTATAACGGCATCGGCATTTTGAATCGCGATTGGTACATCGTTGGGCCGGGCGACGGCATGTGGGCGCTGGTGGATCCAACCGATCCGAACCTCGTGTGGACCACGTCGACGAACTCGGATACCGGACAGGTTTTTCTCTGGGACCGGCGCACGCAGCAAGTCGAAGAACTTTCTCCGTTCGCCCGAAGCAACAGCATGGCGCCGGCAACCCTGGCGTATCGCTTCAACTGGGATACGCCGATTGCGTTCACGGCCGGTTCGCAACCGCGCGTGCTGGTCGGGGGGAACGTCGTTTTTGAAAGCGCCGACCGGGGGCGGCATTGGACCGCCATCAGCCCCGACCTGACGCGCAACGAAAAGTCGCATCAACAGGCGTCGGGCGGTCCCATCGATCTTGACATTTCGGGAGCCGAAACGTCGGACACTATACTCGACATCGAGACGACCAAACTCGCGAGCGGCGTGATGTGGGTCGGGACCGACGACGGCTTGGTGCAACTCACGCGTGACGGCGGAACGCACTGGTCGAGTGTTACGCCGGCATCGGCCCCACCGTGGTGCCGCGTGTCGACGGTCGAACCCGGACACTATTCGGCCGCCACGGCGTACGCGGCCATCGACTGCCATATGGTCGGCGACGACCGCCCGCACCTCTATTTGACCGACGACTATGGCACGACGTGGCGTTCGATCGTCTCGAATCTACCGGCCGATCGATTCGTACGGTCGGTTCGCGAAGACGTACGCAACGGCAATCTGCTCTACGCCGGGACGCAGCGGGGCATGTGGATTTCGTTCGATCGCGGTAACCATTGGGAGTCGTTGCGTCTCAATATGCCGGCTACCGCCGTGTACGACATAGAGATCCAGCCGATCACCGACGACTTATTAGTCGCCTCGCACGGACGCGGCCTTTGGATCCTCGACGATTTGCGGCCGCTGCAGGAACTGCGGAGCGCAGAATCTGCTGCAAGCGTAACGTTCTTCGCGCCGCGCGATGCGTTCCGCATGTGGCAATGGGCGCCGGTGAACGCGTTCCTCGACGGAACGCTTCCCGACAACGAGTTCGTCGGCGACAACCCGGAATACGGGGCGTTACTAACGTACTATCTCGCGAAGGCGGCGGTGCACCGGCCGACGTTGGACATCGTCGACGCGCGTGGCCGGGTGATCCGGCATATCGACGGCGAGGCGGTGCCAAACACAGCCGGCATCAATCGAACGAGCTGGGATCTCTCCGAAGACGGACCCGAGCGCTGGCTCGGAACCTTCAAGGAAAACCGCGGTCCCGAGCAAGGCCCGGAGGCCGTTCCGGGGACGTTTACGGTTCGCTTGAACGTCGACGGCCGCACCGCCGAGCAAACGCTCCGGGTGCTTCCGGATCCCCGCGACAAGGCGACGCAACAGGAGTACGCGTTGCGCCACGATTTCCTGGCGGCGATCGACGACGAGTTGGGTGCCGTCGACAAGATGCTCAACCAAATCGACGCGCGTATGAAACGCGGCGACTCGAATCAAGCAGCCGCATTGCGCGCCTTCGTCGCCAAGCTGACGTACAATCCGCGCAATGTCGAGGATCTCGGCGGACCGCCCGGTCTGCGCGATCGTTTAATCGACCTGGGCGGCCGGCTCGGCACTTCGTTCCAGGCGCCCACCGCCGCTCAAGCGGCCGAGGCCGCCGACTTGCACGCGCTCTTCGAAACGATTTCCGCGCAGTACGCGCAGTTGAAATAGGCTATGATGGTGAGACTATGAACGTCGACAAGATGACCGAGCGCGTCGGTGAAGCGCTCAATGCGGCGTACACCCGGGCCTTGACCGAACACAATACCCAGACGACGCCCGAGCACATGCTGGCCGCCGTGCTCGACCAGGAGCGCGGCATCGCACCCGACATTTTAACGAAAGCCGGAGCCGACGTCGCCGCGCTGACGAAGCGGGTCGACGAAGCGATCGGGCGTTTGCCGCGGCTCAGCGGCGCCTCCGCCGATAGCGCGCAAGTCACGCTGTCGCCGGATCTCGCGCGGGTGATGAACGCCGCCGAGCACGAGGCCGCGGCGTTGCAAGACGACTACACCTCGGTCGAGCACGTACTCCTGGCGATGGCGCAAGCGTCCGGTGAAATCGGGCGCCTTTTCGGTAATGCCGGCGTAACCCGGGACAAACTCGTGCAAGCGTTGCGCGACGTGCGCGGCAACCAGCGCGTGACCACCAAGGACCCCGAGGGCACGTACAAGTCACTCGAGCGTTACGGGCGCGATCTCACGCTCGAGGCCGAACGCGGCAAGCTCGATCCGGTGATCGGTCGCGACGAAGAGATTCGCCGCGTGGTTCAAGTGCTCTCACGGCGCACCAAGAACAACCCGGTGCTGATCGGCGAGCCGGGAGTCGGAAAAACCGCGATCGTCGAGGGGTTGGCGCAGCGGATCGTTCGCGGCGATGTTCCCGAAGGTTTGAAAAACAAGCGCGTCGTTTCGCTCGACATGGGCTCGCTCATCGCCGGGGCGAAGTATCGCGGCGAGTTCGAAGAGCGTCTCAAAGCCGTGCTTAAGGACGTCGCCGCCTCCGAAGGCCAGATCGTTCTCTTCGTCGACGAACTGCACACCGTGGTTGGTGCCGGCAAGGCTGAAGGTGCGATGGATGCAGGCAACTTGCTCAAGCCGATGCTCGCTCGCGGCGAGTTGCACATGATCGGCGCGACCACGCTTGACGAATACCGCAAGTACGTCGAAAAAGACGCAGCGCTGGAGCGGCGGTTTCAGCCGGTCTTCGTCGATCAGCCGAGCGTCGAAGACACCATTTCGATTCTGCGCGGATTGAACGAAAAATACCAGGCGCACCACGGCGTTCGCATCAAGGACGCGGCACTGGTGGCCGCGGCTACGATGAGCAACCGGTACATCAGCGACCGTTTCTTGCCCGACAAGGCGATCGATCTCGTCGACGAGGCTGCCGCCAAACTGCGCACCGAGATCGACTCAATGCCCCAAGAACTCGACGAAGTGTCGCGCCGCGTTATGCAACTCGAGATCGAACGCCAGGCCCTGCGCAAGGAAACCGACGACGCCAGCGCTCGGCGCCTCGAACAGCTCGAAAAGGAATTGGCCGAACTGCGCGAGCGGCAGGCGAAGCTGCGCGTTCAGTGGGACTCGGAGAAGAACGCCGCCGGCAAGTTGCGCGAGCTTCGGGAACAGATCGAACAAACCAAGGTTCAAATCGACCGAGCCGAGCGGCAGTACGATCTCAATCGCGCCGCGGAACTGCGCTACGGGCAACTCGCACAGCTCGAAAAAGACCTGGCCGCCGAGGAGACTAAGCTTTCGCAGCGTGACGGCGCGCGGCTTTCAAAGGAAGAAGTCGACGAAGACGACATCGCCGAAGTGATCGCGCGCTGGACCGGCATCCCCGTGTCGAAGCTTCTGGAAGGCGAGCGTGAGAAGCTACTGCATCTCGAAGACGAACTGCACCGGCGCGTGATCGGGCAAGACGAAGCCGTCGACGCCGTCGCGGAAGCGGTTCTGCGCACGCGTTCGGGTCTGGCCGACCCGAATCGTCCGATCGGCTCGTTCATTTTCTTAGGGCCGACCGGCGTCGGGAAGACCGAACTTGCGCGCGCACTGGCGGAATATTTGTTCGACGACGAGCGCGCGTTGATTCGCATCGACATGTCGGAGTATCAGGAGAAGCATACGGTGGCGCGGCTGCTGGGCGCGCCGCCGGGATACGTCGGTTACGACGAGGGGGGTCAGCTCACCGAAGCCGTTCGGCGCCGTCCGTACAGCGTGATTCTCTTCGACGAGGTCGAAAAGGCACACCCCGACGTTTTCAATGTCTTTCTCCAGATTCTCGACGACGGGCGGCTGACGGACGGTCAGGGTCGAACCGTCGATTTCAAGAATACGATCGTCATCATGACCTCGAACATCGGGAGTCATCGCATTCTCGAGCACCGCGGATCGTTCCAAGGAGCGGACTATGCCGTCATGCGCGCGACCGTGCTCGACGAGTTGCGGCAACATTTCCGGCCCGAGTTCCTCAATCGCGTCGACGAGATCATCGTGTTCCACGCGCTCAGCGAGGAGCAGTTGGAAGCGATCGTCGATATCCAGTTACGTCGCCTGCGGCGGCGCTTGGCGGAGCGCCGAATCACGATCGATCTTTCCGAAGCGGCGAAGCGTCACATCGTGAAGGTTGGATACGATCCGAACTACGGCGCTCGGCCGCTCAAGCGCACGATTCAGAAAGAGTTGGAAACGCCGCTCGGGCGTAAGATTCTTGCCGGCGAGATCGATGACGGCGACACGGTCGAGATTGGGTTCAACGACGTTCGCGGAGAGCTGACCTTCGCCGTCGCATCGGAGCGGGCGGTGACCGCATAGACGCGGCGCACCTCCAACTGTCGAACGCGCATGGCGAGCGCGTGGAACTCACACCCGACGGCGCCGCGATCGCCGGTATTTTCGTGCGCGACCGGTTAGGACGTATCGCCGACGTGAGCGTGGCTGCCGGCGGCAGCGCGGGCAAGACCATCGGGCGCTTCGCGAATCGTATCGCGAACGGCCGCTTGACGATCGACGGACGCGTCTACCGGCTCGCGACCAACGAGGGAGCCAACACCCTGCACGGCGGACCCGACGGCTTTTCGAAGCGCACCTGGGCGGTGTTTTCGCACGACTCCGGCCACAACGGCGCAACGATGCAGGTCGAGTTCGCGTTGCGCAGCCCAGATGGCGATCAGGGCTTCCCCGGCAATCTTCGGTGCACCATAACGTATGGCTTTGACGACACGGGAGCGCTGCGGCTGGACTACGGCGCCGTCTCGGATGCACCGACGGCGATCAATCTCACCAATCACGCGTACTTCAATTTAAGCGGCGCGGCAGGCTCGGCCGTCGCAGCCCAGCAACTGCGAATAGCAGCATCGTCGTATCTGCCGGTCGACGGCGCGATGATTCCGACCGGGGAAGTCGCCGCGGTCGCGGGAACGCCGCTCGACTTCCGCTCCACGCGCCCGATCGGCACGCAAGCGTACGACTGTACCTTCGTTCTCGACGATTGGACCGGCGATTTGCGGCACGCGGCGGAAGCCTACGACGAAGCCTCCGGGCGCAGACTCCTCGTTGAAACCACGGAGCCGGGGTTACAGCTCTATACCGGCAAACCCGGGGCGTTTGCGCTGGAGGCGCAGCATTTCCCGGACGCACCGAACCACCGGGACTTTCCCAACACGATCCTTCGTCCCGGCGAAACGTTCGCCTCGACCACGATCTACCGCTTCTCGGCGTAAGAGGTCAGGCGGTCGCCTTCGCAGCGTGGCGCTTGCGCGCCTTGAGGCGTTCGCTTTCGTTGAGAATGCGTTTGCGCAGACGGATGGATTTCGGCGTCACTTCGACCAGCTCGTCGTCATCGATGAACTCGATGGCGCGCTCGAGCGAGAGTTCGTCGGGGGGCGCCAGACGAACGTTTTCGTCGGAGCCCGCGGCGCGCATGTTCGTAAGCTTTTTCTCGCGCACCACGTTGATGGCGATATCCTTGTCATCGTTGGCACGACCGACGATCATGCCTTCGTATGCGTCGACGCCGGGCCCGACGAAGAACTCGCCGCGCTGCTCTAAGCCCATCAGCGCGTAGCCCGTGGTACGCCCGGTATCGCTGGCGACCAGCGCACCTACGCTGCGTCCCGGCAGTTCGCCCTGCCACTCTTGATGGTCGTAGTACGTGTGCGACATCACCGCGGTTCCGCGCGTCAAGGTCAATAGCTCGCCACGTAACCCGAAGATCGCGCGAGTCGGCATCGTGTATTCCAAACGGCGCGACTCTGCAACGTTGATCATGTTCGACATCAGGGCTTTCCTGCGGCCCAACGACTCGATCGCGGCACCGGCGTACTCTTCCGGCACGTCGACGACGACGTATTCGACCGGTTCCCAGCGCTTACCGTCGCGCTCCACCACGATGACCTGCGGTTTGGAGACTGCCAACTCGTACCCTTCGCGACGCATCGTTTCGATCAGGATCGACAGGTGCAGCTCGCCGCGGCCGCGCACTTCGAACGTGTCGGCCGAGTCGGTGGCGGCAACGCGCAACGCCACATTCGACTCCAGTTCGCGCATGAGGCGTTCGCGAATCTGCCGCGACGTGAGGAACTTGCCCTCGCGGCCCGCGAACGGCGAATTGTTGACGCTGAACGACATCGAGACGGTCGGCTCGTCGACCGCAACCGCATGAATGCCTTCCGGCTCTTCGGCATCGGCGAGCGTATCGCCGATGTTGAGATCGTCGATGCCGGAGATGCAGACGATGTCGCCCGCCGAAGCTTCGTCGACTTCGATCCGTTCGAGCCCTTGGAACGTGAGCAGCGACGAGAGGCGTAAGCCGGTCGTGACGTTTCCATCGCGCGCCACCTTCGCGATGGGCGCGTTGAGGCGCGACGTGCCGCGAAAAATGCGGCCGATGCCGATGCGACCAACGTACGGGTTGTGATCGATCGCGGAAATCAACAGTTGGAAAGTGCCGTCTTCGGCCGGCGCCTCGGGGATGCGCGAAACGATCGTTTCGAACAGCGGCTCGAGCGAATCGCTGGTTTCATCGAGCGAACGCTTGGCGATCCCGGCTTTCGCGTTGGTGAAAATCACCGGAAAATCGGCTTGCTCGTCGTTCGCGCCGAGCTCGATGAAGAGATCGAACGCTTCGTTGACCACCTCTTGCGAGCGGGCATCGCGCCGGTCGATCTTGTTGACGACGACGATGGCTTTGAGGTCGAGTTCCAGGGCCTTGCGCAGAACGAAGCGCGTCTGAGGCATTACCCCTTCGGCGGCGTCGACGAGCAGCAATACCCCTTGGACCATCTGCAATACCCGTTCCACCTCGCCGCCGAAGTCGGCGTGCCCGGGCGTGTCGACGATATTGAATTTGACCGATCCATGGCGAACTGCGGTGTTTTTTGCGAGAATCGTGATGCCTCGCTCGCGTTCGAGCGGACTCGAATCGAGTACGCGAGTCACCAGTTGCTGGCCCTCGCGAAAGACTCCGCTTTGCCGGAGCATTGCGTCGACGAGCGTCGTCTTGCCGTGATCGACGTGCGCGATGATGGCCACGTTACGGAGATCTGAGCGCGTTTTCACCGTAGAAGTGGTTTGCGTGCGCCGGCGCGAGGAACCTCCAGAAGCCGCGGCCAATCTGAGGGATTCGCCAAACACTGGTTACTGGAGGGATCGATGGCAACGCAACTCGAGCCGTACTTGTTCTTCACCGGAAACTGTGAAGACGCGCTCAATTTTTACAAAAGTGTCTTCGGCGGTGAAATCGTCCATATTTCTCGCTTCAAGGACATGCCTCCCGACGTGCGGGAAGGGTCGTCTGTCGGACCCGAGCACGACAATAGAGTCATGCACGCGACGTTTAAATCGCCGTCGTTCGGCTTCATGGCATCCGACGGGAGTCCAGGGAAGCAATACGGGGAAGGCTCCATTTCACTTTCACTCGGAATGAGCGACGAGTCCGAAGCACAACGCATTTTCGATCGTCTCGCCGAGGGCGGCAACGTTGAAGTGCCGCTGGCCGATTCGTTCTGGGGCGCAAAGTTCGGCATGCTCACCGACAAGTTTGGAATCGATTGGATGGTGAACTGCCAGGTCGAAGCGCCCACATAAAGAGCGGGTAGGCGCAACCAAGTTCGGCACCGAGCCTACGTGGCGTAGGCTCGGCGCTGCGCCTACGTGTCGTGTCGAACGTCGCGCTTCGCTCGGTCGAACTCCGCTTCCACGCGGTTCTTCAGCTCATCGGCTCCCGACTTTACCTTATCGCCGGTCGTCATTTTATCGCCGGCGACCTCTCGTTTTAAGTGTTCACCTTCGGCGATGACGCGATGTTTGATTTCGTTGGCCGCATCGTGCACGTCGTCCGCGGCGCCCTTTACTTTCTGCGTATCCATGCACTCGAGTTACCCAAAGCCCGCGTTCGTCAATCATCTCACGCCCGGGCGAACGAACCATGCGCATCCCGACTTTTCAGGCAGGGTCACCTAGCGGCAGAAGAGCGCGGACGCGCGTTGTCGAAGTGGACGGAATGGAACAATATCGAACGAGAAACGAGCTGCGGGCAGCCATTCGGGACAATAACAAAGAGATGAAGCGGCTGAATCAAGCAATGTCCGATTCGCAGGGTCAAGGGGCCTCCGGCTTCGAAGGCGCCCAAAAGGCGCACGAAGCAGCGGTCGTGCAATCGCGCATGCTGGCCGACCTCTGGACGCATCGAGGATACAAGTGAGCGTTCCCAATCGCGACCTCCGAAGGTAAGCTGTGGCCGAGCCGCAGGGACGAAGGAACGTCGACCGCTCGGCGCGGTTCGCAGAAGCGGCGCGCGGGCACGGCTAGAAGCGCCGGCTTACGAAAGTCCGGTCTATTGAACTCACCGCAATTCGATGAGGCGTTTCGTGCGAAGCTGCGGGAGTTGTTCGAGTGGCGTCGCGACGTCCGTCATTTTCGCAGCGATCCGGTGGATGGTGCGGTGTTGGAGCGTCTCGTTCGCACGGCGTCGCTTGCGCCATCGGTAGGCTTTTCGCAGCCGTGGCGCTTCGTATGCGTCGACGACGCTGCCCGGCGCGACGCCGTCGTTGCCTCGTTCGAGCGCGCCAACGCCGGCGCCCTCGCGGAGTATGGCGACGACGATGCCGCCCGCTATGCCCGTCTCAAGCTCGCAGGATTGCGCGAAGCACCGGTGCACCTCGCGGTCTTCAACGACGAATCGACGCAGGTCGGACGGGGCCTCGGAACTCGAACGATGCCCGAAACGCGCGCGTATTCGACGGCGGTCGCGGTGTACACGTTCTGGCTAGCCGCACGAGCCGAAGGAATCGGAGTCGGATGGGTATCGATTCTCGAACCGCACCAGGTAGAGCGCGCACTCGACGTGCCGGCGCAGTGGACCCTGGTCGCCTACCTGTGCGTAGGGTATCCGAAGGAAGAACACGATACGCCGGAACTCCTTCGCGCCGGCTGGGAATTCCGCGACGAACGCGCAACGACGCTCCATCGGCGGTAGGCTGCCGATAGCCACAAATGGTGCACCTACGTCTGTAGCTTCACATTCGAGAACCCGATGTTACTTACCAGCGTCGAACCGTCGTAGCCGAACACACGTATCGGCAAGTGGGTCGTTGCCGACATCTCTACGACCTCGCGTGTCAACCCGGTATCGGCTGAAGCGACGGGGAGCAGGGTCAAGCTATTGACCGCCACGCCGTCGACAACGCCACCTTGGGCCAATAAAAGCCTGCCGACCTCTTGCTGCGCTTGGGACAATATCGCGCCGAAGCTCAGCTGATCGATCGACGCCCCTTGAAGCGTCGTCACCAGCGGATCGTGCAGTGAGAGCGTCCGCGTAAACATGGCGACGAGCCCCGATCCGCGGTGGGCGGTCACGGTTGAGCCGCCGTCCCAGTTGATGGTGATGCCCGTATTCGGGCCGGCTATAACGTGCACGATGACGTTCGACGGCCTGCTGAAACGATAGTCGAAGACGACATTCTGAGTCTGCGCAGCTTTTTGGTCGAAAATCGTGACCGTTGCGCTGTAGTTCGTGACACCCGCCAAGGCATGGGCGAAAGCGTCGAGTTCGTGCATGACGGGAGCTGACGGCGCCGCCGGCGTCTTCATTGCGTGCGTTGTCGACGATGGGCTTGGTGATTGCTGCGCGCCTGCCGGCACAAAGTTTCCGGCAAGGGCCAAGAGTACGGCGCCACATGCGCAAGCCGCCCGGGAAAGCGGAAACCTGGCGTGGTGTTTCATGAATTTTCCTCCGATTTGCCTTCCAATCGTACGCGAAGAGCCTGAGAATTCACCGTTCTGACGGCATAAATCAGCCGAGAGCACGTGCTTTGGAGGCCAGTGGGAACCTCCATGTGGCCAACGCGCGGGCGAACTCAGTAGCGAGCCAAACGCTCGGCCGGCACGACATCCCATTGATCCGCATTCCAATAGTCGTACAGCATATTCGGTTTGAATCCGTGCAGCGCGGAATTGACGGCGACGTATTCCAGGTCATCGGGCTAATGGCAGCAGGACTGCTTCGTCTCGAATACGGCGCTGCATGGCCGCGAAGGCTCGCAGACGGGCGGCGCGATCGAGAGTAAGCTGCTGCGCGGCGTACGCAGCATCGTACGTCCGATCGCAAAACCGAGCCATGTTGGCGCCGTTCGGCGGGCGCGTGGCGCACGTCCACTGCTCTGACTGTTCGGGATCGGAGCCTCCGTAAAGGTTGTCCGACAACAGGTTGAAGCGACCGCCGTATTGGATGCCGCCGCTTGATGCGGGCGCATACATGATTGAGTTGGTATACGTCCGGATCGTCACCTCGATCCCAACTTGCGCGAGATCGCGCTGCACGATCGCGTCGATGCGGCGGTTGTAGTCGCGGATATCCGATATGAGCTCGATCGCCAAGGGCACGCCGTTTTTGATGCGCCGATCGCCGTCACGTCGCCAGCCTGCGGCGTCGAGATCGCGGCCCGCGCGTTGCGGATCGTACGCCGGTGGTTGGATAAATCGGTCGTTCGCCCAAAGCACCGAAGGGATTTCCGTATTCGCGATCGGGCGCAACCCGACGTAGGTGCTGCGAAGAAGCGTGGAACGGTCGATCGCTCCGGCGACGGCCCGACGAACGCGAACGTCGTCGGTCGGCGGCTTCGCCGTCTGAAACGACAGGTAGTCGAGACCGTTACGCAACACCGCCTGGATATCGATATCGCGGAGCGCGCGCGCCTGCGGTACTTGTAGTATCGTGAGATTATCGACGTCGATGTCGTGTGCGCGAAATGCGTCGAACAAGGCCTCGTTATCGGCGACGATCTTAAAAACGAGGCGCCGCAGGTGCGGTTTGCGCCACGCATACGGATTTGGAACGAGTTCGATTTCGTCGCCGCGCGCCCAAGTTACCACGCGGAACGGCCCACTGCCGAACGGACGATCGTTCCACGCAGCGCGCGAAACGTCGGTGCTCGCAAACGCGTGCGCCGGCAGGATACCAACCGCGAAATCGGACGGCGCGAAAAGGTCGCCGACCGCTGCGGCCCACGGATGCCTCAGACGAATCCGAACCGTGTAGCGATCGGGCGTGTCGAGGGAAGCGATCGAACGGTACGCGGCAGTGTCGGTTACGGGATTGCGAGGGTCCAGAACGGCGCGATATGTGAATGCAACGTCCTTCGACGTGAGCTCGACGCCGTCGGCAAAGCGCACTCCGCGGCGCAGGTGATACGTAATCGTCGTGCCGTCAGGCGAGATGCCGCCGTTTTCTTGCGACGGCACTGGTGAAGCGAGCAACGGTATGAGCCGATTATGGTCGTCGAGACCGACGAGCGTTTCACAGTAGAGTTGTCCGAGGTCGATTTGGCGTTGAATGTAGCCGAAGAGCGGATTGAGTGAGGTCGGATCGTTGACCATGCCGATCCGCAACTCGTGCGGCGTGCCCCAGCCCAAACCGCCGGATTTCGTACACGAAACTAGAATTCCGAACAAGGCCACCGACAGGATACGGCGGGTACGCATACGGCGATAACTCGGCGGCAGAAGCGGCGAACCCTGCGCGGGACGCCTCGGCAGGTCGCGCTGACGAAGCGCTGTAGTATTGCGGCATGTTGTCCCGCTCGATCACTGCTTGCGCGATTGCATGCGCGATCGAGCCTTTACTCAGCGCCGCGAGTGCAGCCGCAGCGCCAAACGCACCCGCGTTGCAGTGGTCGCCGTGTGCCGACGTCCCGAGCACCGAATGTGCCGGGCTGCCGGTTCCGCTCGATCCCGCCAACCCGGCCGGCGCGAAACTGACCTTACGTTTGGCTCGCGTGCCGGCACAGGATCAGGCGAACAAGAGAGGCGTTATCGTGTTTCTTCCCGGCGGACCGGGCGCCGGCATTGCCGCGATCTTCGGTGGCGATAACCGTAAAGCGCAGCATATCGACGAGCTCAGCCACAGTTGGGATCTCGTGGTATTCGACCCGCGCGGTGTCGGCGAGAGCAGCCCGGTCCGCTGCTCGCCACTCGCGGCGCCCTCGCCGCCGCCTCCGTCACTTCAACCGCCGGGGCGTGAATACTATGCGAACGTCGCGCGCGTGAATGCTGCATTTTTCGAGATGTGTTTTGCAGAGACCGGCGACTTGATGCGGCACCTGTCGGCGGCCGACACGGCTGCCGACGTCGAGCAGATCCGCCTCGCACTAACGCCCGACCAAGGTCTCGTTTCCTATGCAGGTTCGTACGGCTCGGCATACGGGCAAGCGTACCTGGAGCAATATCCGATGCACGTCAAAGCGATGGTCCTCGACGGTGTCGTCGATCACAGCATCGATTTTCCGACATTCGTCACGCGGAACGTGCGTTCGGTTGACGACGAGTTCGATCGTATGGTGCGCTGGTGCGCCTCGAGTTCATCGTGCGCGTTACGCGGGACCGGGGTCGGTGCGGTCTACGACGAAGTCGCCCGCGCCCACCCGGAATTCATCCCGGTCGTATCGCAGTTGCTGGCGGCCGGAAGCGATCCCGCCTACGGCTGGCCAGCGCTTGCGAAGATGCTGGCTGCGGCCAAAAGCGGCGATACTTCTGGATTTGAAGAAGTGCGCAAAGCGACGTCGATTGCTGCCGTTGCTGCAGACGCCCACGTCGTGGCGGGAAAGAGCGGATTCTTTTCGGGCGTGATCTGCGCCGACTACGGCCCGCAGACCGACTACGACGCGCTCGTTTCCGATGGTAAGGCCATTTCGAACGAAGCGCCGCGCTTTGCATGGAAGTTCTGGGATTACACGCCTATCCTTCGCGCCAGCGTTGGCGTCGGCGACTGCGTCGAATGGCCGATAGCGGCGGGATATCCGCCGCAGCGGCTGCGCGTCGGGGCGCATCCCAACGTCATGGTCGCTAATCCGACGCACGACCCGGCGACGCCGTTGGCGAACGCGCTTTCCGTCTGGCTGCAGATTCCGCAAGCACGGCTGCTGGTCGCCGACAGTGACGGCCATCAAAGCTGGATCGTCTCGAAATGCGCGTTCGAAGCCGAAGCGCGCTTCCTCGGCGATCCGCAGAACTATCCGTCGGTAACGCTTTGTCCGCTCGAAACTCAGCCCTGATGCGCGTAATGCGACCGCCGTCGCGGAACCACGTGACCCGGCCGTCCGGTCCGCGCACGAATTCGCTGCGATTGTGCTGGCCGTTGGCGTCGGTGGTCAGCACGTACTCGTCGCGATAAAATGCGAGCCTCAAATCGAGGTCGCCGCTCGCGCGTAACGCTCTCGATCACGCACCCGGCCACGCCGATCGCCGCGTTGTTGTACTGGCAGAGGTTGGAATTAAGACGTGCTTAATCGTGTGGGTCCTGAGTTAGCCTCCCCGCGTTACAGTGCTTTTTCGCGCGACTGAGGGCGATACGGCGCTTTGGCTATGTATTGAGATACGGGCGATCGCATTGCTCTTGGGTAAAACATGGGTCAACCGATACGTAGGCGATCAGAGCACCGATCCAAAGCACGATGAGTATGACCGCTAGGGCAATGTGTGGCCAGTCTATCCAGTTTCTACGCGGTGTCACTTCTGGCGCCTCACGGTTTTGCGGTGCTTACGGTGATGGCGTCGAAGACGGCAACGGCATTGGCGATGTGGGCAGCATCGTCATCGTGGGCATGGGTGACGTGTTCGGCATAGATGGCGAGGGGCTGGGGTAGGGGAAGGGTTGGGCTGAACCACCCAGTGCTCCGGCGCCGATCAACGCGATTGCCGTCACTATAAGACCGATGAACCATTTGTTCATGAGAAACTCCCGTTGGGTCTGCTTCTCCCGAACGACCCACGGAGCCTATCTCACCTCGGCGATCTATAGCCTGGGCTAGGGCCACTGCGTCCCGACGCCTTGCGCGCGGCGCGGCAGTCAGGGCATCGGCCCGGCTTGTTCGTGAAGCCTTTTTGAGCGAAAAGCTCTTTTTCGCTCGTAGTAAACGCGAACATTCTGCTGCAATCGGCGCAGATCAGGTTCTCGTCGCTATACATGATTTTCTCCAGGCCGTGACGTCTTGCCGCATACTGCAGATCTTAAGGCGCGGTGCGGGTTTTTTGCGGAAATCCGTGAGTTCGGGTCGATGCGAACGCTGATGCGTGGTTTTAACGGTTCGGAACTCAAGGCCGAGCCGGCGATCAGGACTTTGGTTTCGGCGAGGATCTCCTCGAGGGTAGAGCCCTCGACGATCGCTCGCAACTCGGCACACAATCCGATCAGGCGCCCACTCTCGCGGTGAATATATAGCCTAAACGGTTTACTTGAGCCGAGCAACCTTACACCATTCCGAACGCCGGCGTTCGCGCATAGCCTATCAGGGGCTTGGCGACGATTCTGTACGGTTTAAGACCAACTGACTATAAACCGGTTTCTCGAGCGACATTTCGACCCTGAGGCAAACCCGTCATGCCGGCAGTTGGCGTGGCGCGACTGAGCGCGGTAGATTGAGGATCAGCTCAACTCGTTGCACGCCGGCCTCCGCTGCCGTATCACGCGTGGCGGCGGCCAACTGGTACCAGTGCAGTGCGGTGGCGAAATCTTGCGGCACTCGCTCGCCATACTCGTACATGTGGCCGAGCGCAATCTCGTCTGAGGTTTCAGGCTCGCCGTATTGCGAACGGGCCCGCTGCTCTTGCAGCATACGTTCCACTCTTTCCTGAAGGGCTTACTTCAATGCGAGCCCGACGCCGTCAACGACTCCGTGGCGATGTCTTCAAAATTCGGCCAAAGGACGTCGCTGGTTAACTGTCGTGTCAAACCGGCTCTTGTTTGTGGCGAAGCCGCGGCAACAGTCGCGTGATATCGATTCCAGTAGGGCTCTACGGATTCTGCAAACGCCGGAATCCAGGCGCTCGGAACGGTCGCGTTACCCTGTTTGGTTGCTCTCAAACCCACAAAAGCGGAATTGAAGGCTTTGATCGCATCCGTGAGGTTTGTCGCGTACTTATTGTTTCTATCCGCATCGAAGGACGTAACGTTCGTCGATTCGACTAAGAAACGAGCATAGCCGTTGGCTGTAACCTGGAGAGCACCATAAGCTACCGCGAGTTGATTTACGTCGGATGCACCCAAGGCGCGTTTTGCGGTCATAACGAGTGCGACTGCCTGGTTTCTCGTCTCCGTAAAAGGGGCAACTCCAGAATTTAGGTCACGCTCGGCGTTGGCGCGGTGAGTGCACCCACTGACCAACAACGCTCCTAGGAAGAGCATGAGAGTCGCAGCGGAGCGCCCCGCCGAGTGAATGTTGCGATTGCCTTCGATCACGTTCTCGTTGACCGATGGACCGTTCCGTCGCGAGGTAGTTTGAAGATCCGCATGGGGCTGTTCCTTTAACTAGATCGGCGGGAGGGCTTGAACGCAGTGCGTTCCGAGAGATTCAGCGAAACGCGCTAGCGATGCGAGCATTCGCAGACTCGGGTCACCGAAGAGCGGTCGCTAAAGGGAGTTCCGATCGCCACGAGCTTGAACGAAACGCTCTTCGCCTCGAGGGTTCGGCCATCGTTGCAAGCTCAGCATACCTTAAGTCCCACGTCAAAATCGGTACGCTTTAGCACCAGGAGTGCGACGTGACCACGAAAAATACGTTCGCACACGCCAGCAATCAGGAGTCAGGGAAGTATCCGAGAGCATGAAGGCTGAGGAAGTCCTTCTCCCCACCGAACCTCTGCTCAAGCAAAACGCGATTCTCGGCGGCTTGAGCCGTTCCATGATCAAAGAGGTCACCGAAACGGGGAAACTTGTCTCGCTCGAGACGCCGCAGCAAATCTACGAGGCCGGGCGCCCCATACGAGAGGTCTATTTCCCAATCGACGCCGTCCTCTCAGTCGTGACGCAAATGCGCGATGGCGGCTCGATCGAAGTAGGAACGGTCGGCCGCGAGGGCGTGTCCGCAATTCCACTGCTGCTCGGAGCAACGACCTCGGCCAACGAGAGCTACTGCCAAGTTCCGGGCCGCGCCGTCGTCATTACCAGCGACCATTTTCGGCGGCTGCTCAGCGCGGGAGACGATGAGTTTCGCAGCGTGCTCGATCGATTTCTGCAAGCGTACGTAAACATGTTGGGGCAGCTCGCCGCATGCAACGGCATGCATAGCATTTACGAGCGATGCGCTCGCTGGCTGCTGCTGACGCACGATCGCGTGAATTCCGACAAGATCGAGCTCACGCATGAATATCTCGCGATGATGTTGGGCGCGCGCCGCTCCGGAGTGACCATCGCTGCAGCTACGCTCCAGCAAGCTGGGTTCATTCGCTACGCGCATGGACACATCGTGATCCTGAATCGACAAGGTTTGGAAGACGCCTCGTGCGAGTGCTATGGCGTCGCACGAGCGCAGTTTGGGCCGCTTCTGGAACCCTTGGACGTCGCGAAATTCAGGGGCGAATCCAAAGTTTAGGCGCTCCGGGCAGGCATTTGTTCGGGCGAAGCCCGCTCCTGGAGTCATTTGTTGGCCTCTTGCCACAAAGCATTGCCTTGCTTACGAGACGATGCGTCGCTTGAAGTAACCTTACCGGGTCTTTTGGGGTTCACACAGCCGCGAACAAGAAACTCAAATGAAAGTTGAGCATTTTATGGTGGATCTAACTAAGACCGTGCCGCGTAGCGTCAGCGAAACGATGCTAGGAATCGTGCAACTCGCTCGAACGACCGACAAGGCCAAGGCCGTGGCGCACGGTCAGGTTGGTGAGTATCGGTACGATTG
This sequence comes from Candidatus Tumulicola sp., assembly GCA_049585095.1. Classification (GTDB taxonomy): domain Bacteria; phylum Vulcanimicrobiota; class Vulcanimicrobiia; order Vulcanimicrobiales; family Vulcanimicrobiaceae; genus Tumulicola. The sequence continues at coordinate 29,408 of JBAUZB010000222.1, read as the reverse complement.
CCCCATGGACCAAGGCCTCTTCGAGTACCTCGGCATGAATCCGAAGGAATTTCTCAATATCGTGAAGGACGCGAAGACCGATGCCGAGATCAAAGCGTACGCGTTCAAATTCGTTGCGAGGAAAGATTCTTCAGCCGTGGAGGCTTTCAATAAGAAGTGGCTCTCGGCGGTGCCGGTCGGCGAATCGTTGAAACACTTCCAGGAGTTGCGCACGAAGATTGCTCCCAACCGGACCGACGTCACGTCTTGGGCCGACTTGCTCGATCTAGAAGAAGGCCGCGCGGTTCCCCATCGCAAGATGGTCGTCGCGTCGTAAAGCCGAGAATGGGAGCGCGACGCGAATCGCGCTCCCATCTTACCTGGGGTTGAGATCTTTTGAGGACGCCGAGAGGGGCTGTTAGAAGCACATGGTTTTGATCGATGATCGTGACGCGGGCGAGTACGATAAGCCGGTCGTCAGTGTTATGAAGATGAAGATTGATCCGAAGCAGGCGGTCGGTCTATTGGAAGAGACGCTTAGCGCTTTCGCCGCAGAAAACAAGAACTTGCCTGGCTTCCTGTCTGCGCAAGTTTTACTAAGCGTCGATAACAAAACGATCGTTGTTATCAGTGAGTGGAGCGATCGCCACACGTGGGGCAGATCACGTTATCATCCGATCGTGGAATCATTAGTGAAGGCTTGCTATGATAATGCGGCCACGATCGAGTTCGAGGTCTATACGCGCCGCGGAGAGATTTCACGCGATCCGGGTTAAGCCTGCCCTACCGGGAAACGCCGTTGAGTTCGCCGAATGCCGGCGCTACTCTGGGATCGCTTTTGGAAAGAAAGGTGTGGGCGAATCGATGAAGGCTTTTAGCGCGGTCGTTTTCGCGATTGCAATCGCCGGGTGCTCCGGCGCAATGGCTCCTAACCCGGCCGCAGTTCCCCTAAACGGTTCGCAGATGTCCGGCGCAAAGGTCCAGTTGCAAACGCTCGACGTGCCAATCAGTCAGTTCCCTGCGGCGACCGCAACGCTGCTCACCGGCATTCGCGGCAACCTCATTACTGCTTTTTACGTCGGGTCCGGCGGCGCAGACGTTGCGGTGACCTACGATCAAAACAGCGGTGTTTGGACGCCGTTTCAGTTTCCGGGTGCGACCTCGACGTCGGCGTACGGACCAGATTTGACGACCCTTGGGTTTCGTTTCGTAGGCAGTTATACGAACTTCGGGTCGAAGCACAGTCACGGTTTCCTCTACGACTCCGTATCGAGCCATTATACGAACCTCGACGTCCCGCCGGGCTTTTGCTCGAGCGGTTGCAATGAGACGATCGCTCACAGCATCTACGGCGACGTCGTCTACAACGTGGTTGGAAACTACGACGCCGTTACGTCCAAAAACCTCGACGCCAGCGGTTACCCGGCGACTGGGCACGCATTTCTTTACGATTCCATCAGCAGCGCGTTCAAGACGATCGACGTATCGGGTGCCGTCAGCACGACCGCGTACGGAATCTGGACCGACCGTTCCACGACGGCCGTCGCCGGCGGATATACCGACAAAAGCGGAACGCACGCGTACGTGCGCAGTTTGAACTCGAACAAAGAAGTGGTGTACGACAGTCCCAACTCGCTCGATTCCCACTTCGAGGGCATCACCGGGGCCGGTGGACCCGGAAACTACAATCTGTGCGGAGACTTCGTCAACGTGAATAGCAAGAGCGTTCACGGGTTCTTCCTTCCGGTTCGCAACTGGAAGGCCGGCAGTCCGGTGATCATTGGTTCCTTGTCGGCGAACTCGGTGTACGCCCGGACGGTGATCGGCGTCTACAAAGGGGCCGGACAGAACGACGGTTTCATCGCGCAAATACCGTAGCTATCCCGATTACGAGTACGCCGGCCACCAGCCGCGCGGAAATGTTCGGCATGTGGTGACTTCTAGGTTTCGATTGCTTACATTTTTAAGATGCGTTCGGCGTTGGCGTGACAGACGTTCTCCCGCTGTGCATCGGTGAGCGGCGCGCGGTCGATCCACTCGGACGCCTCTTTGGTGTCTTCGTACGGATAGTCGACGGAAAACAATACGCGGTCGTCGCCCATTTCAGCCAACGCGCACGACAGTGCGGAGTCTTGGCAGACGCCAGTCGTCGTGATGATGAGGTTCGAGCGAAAGTATTCCGATGGCTTGCGCTTGATTTTGCGGGCGTCGCCCTGATCGGTCGCGGCATAACGGCCGTCGAGGCGCCAAATGAAATAGGGCAGCGTTTCTCCCATATGACCCAGAATCACCGTCAAATTGGGGAAGCGGTCGAACAAGCCGCCGAACACCAGACGTAGAAAGTGCGACGAGTTGTCCGTCGTCCAGCCCCACACCGCGCCCTGCATCTCAGGGAGACCGTCGACGACGTGCGGCTGCACGTAGGGATCCGCCGGATGGATGTATATGGGCACGCCGAGATCGCCGACACGTTCCCAAAATGGATCGTACCGCCGATCGTCGAGATAGACGCCGTTGGTATTGCCGTTGATCATCGCACCGAGGAAGCCGAGGTCACGCACGCAGCGTTGCAGCTCGTCGGACGCCGCCGCAACGTCCTGCATTGCGAGATGGGCAAAGCCGCGGTAGCGATCCGGATACTTCGCGATCTGCCCGTGCAGATAATCGTTGGCAGAACGGGCGAGCTTCACCGCCGTGCCGGCGTCGGTCTCGGCTTGAACACCCGGACTCGTATGCGAGAGCACGAAGACGTCGATGCCGGCATCGTCCATCGCCGCGATGCGCCGTTCGCCGAGGTCCTCGAGCATCGAGGTTAGTTCGCGGCGCGGTGCCTCCCGGGTGACGAGTTCCAGCGTCCGCTCCAAATACTTTTCTAGGCCCGGCGCGGCATACGCTTCCTCTAAAGCAATCTTCTTCATGTGCAAACGCGAATTCGCGTGCGGCGCGAGCGCGACCTTCGGATGCGCCGATCGAAGGCGTATGCCTGAAAAAGTGGCACGCGCGCAGCGGAGGTTTTTATGTGGGTGTTTGAAAGTACCAGTCCGGCACCGATTCCGGGAACGTCACGTCGGTCAGGTCGTCGGAGACGCGCTCGATCGTCGTCGAAGCGCGATCCTGTACGGAGGCTTGAGCCTCGATGTGCACAACCGTCCAAATCCGTTGGGGACCGACCGGAGAGAAGCGATACAGCACGAGTGCGCGCGCGTGCCTCTCGTCGTACGGGCGCTCGTAGGTGAGCTGCACGACTTCAAAGCTTTCTTGAGCGACCCAGAGCTCGCGCAGCGGGTAGCGATCGGGATCGATCTTGGGACGGAGCGTTAGGTGGTAGCAGAGGCGTCCGTCGACCTTCGCGCTCCCGGCGAGTTCGACGTCGTAAGCGTGGCCGATCGCGGTCACCGATGCGATGGTCTGCAGCGGATCGGGAGCGAGATTCGGGATCGGCACGGCCGCCGGTTGCTCATTGGGGAGAGCGCGGTAGAATCCAAGCGGCGTCTCGACGGGCCCCGTGATGTATCCCCCTTGCATTAACACGCGTGGGGCATTCCCGCTGGTAGAAAATGCCCGAGCAAACGTGCGCCCGTCGATCGTGCGGACGGTGAACTCTACGGTCTCCCCGGCGTCGCAGTGCGGCGCCAAGAACGTGCGGTCACACGGAATGCGAAACGATTCGTACCGGGGAATGGCGCGCGCTTCCCAAGCGTGTTGCGCCTGCAGAAAGATATCATCCGGCGAAAGGGCGGCCTCCGCCTGGCAAGCGGCCATAACCGCGGTGAGCACGGCAACTTCGAATCGTCTCATTACGCGCGATGCGCCGCGCGCGGACGAGCGCGCTCAAGCCGGAGCGGGCGAAGATACCATTTGGCCGTTGTGAAGCCATTTCCAGTGCCAGCGAAAAAGCAGGACGGCGACGACGAGAAGGATCAGGTTGACGGCGAGGTCTCGTGCGGCTCGCATGCGAGCGTTTGCCACCATCGCGGCTCGCGCATTCTCCCGGCCGTTACCGGCAGCCGTGGGCCAACGGCTCGCCGTAGCGGCGGAAGCCTGAGCAGCGCCGATGCCGACGGGAGCACCCCAAGGTCGCATGTGACGACGATCCCGCGTACCGGTCATCGAACCCCGGTGATGCGCGGACATCGTCGGGTTCACGACTCCGAAGATACCATCCACCGATCTGGCCCCGCTATGGACGAAGAGTAAGATGGCAAGCAGGCATACGAGATAACCGTAAACGCTGCCGATAATTGCCGAACGCTGCATTGGCCGAACTCCCTCAACCTCAAGAATACGACGGGCGCCTTAGAGGCAACTTAATGTGCGTCCGCGCCGGTTCGTTAGCGAAGGCCCCGAAAACAGCCGGAATCACCCGGCGTGGACTCGAAAAGGACGGTCATATGGAGAAGGCCGGTTTGAGCGACACTCCATGAACGTTCTGCTTGCCGAAGCAGCGGCGACGCCCGGTTGGGTGGCCGTTACCGTCGCTGGCGTCGCTGCAATCGCGAGCATCGTGGGCGCGTTCTTGGTGCGTGCGGCCTCGAGAGAGTCCAACGCTCTCCAAAACAAGTCGCTGGACCTGCAGCATCAGCAAGCTGCCGAGCAGCAAGACCAAAAAATCGCGATCCTCGACATCAAGAACAACAACGAGTTGATTCTCACGAGTGTCAAAGGCCAGCAAGACCGCGACCTCGCGCAAACGCAGTCGTGGTTGACCGCAACGGGCGCCGAGCGCTACCGGGAGCTGACCCTCAAGGAGACGTTCCTCAACGAAGTGCTTCCGCGCAGCGCTCAGCAAGCGCGGGAACGAATCCAAGGTCTGGCCCAAGCCGCCCGCGACGGAACCTTCCAGCGCGATCTCGAGGCCAACAAGCCGTTTTGGAAGGCGGCGATTTACGACATCGTCGCGCCGGTCGCGATCGCCGATCGCGTTGCCGACTTCGACGTCACGCTGTGCACGCTCGAAACGTGGAACCGCTTGGCCCTCGCGCGATGCCTGCAGCAACTCTTCCGTGCCGACGACGCTCTCGCAGCGTACGACTCGAAGCTGACGTACGCTCCCGAGCGCGCCGGTCAACCCGAGTTCCGCGAAACCGACCGTCAGGGGATTGTCGGCGTCAGCGACATGCTTCAAACTTTTGCCCCGAGCGCCGAAACCGATCCGGTCTGTTCGCGGGCGAGTTTCGTCGCGCGGTTTTCGACCAACGATCCCGAGTTCGAGCCGAATCTCGGCGAAATCCGCGGGTTGCTGACGAAGTTCCATCCGCGGGCGAAGCCGGTGTTCTGGCGGCTGCTGATCGCCGAAGCGATTCTCGCACAGTCGCTCAACGAACTGGCGCAGGAGACCGACCTCGCCGGGGCGTTATCGAGCGCGACGCTCAAGCAGTCCAAACTCTTCGACTGGTGCGTGCCCGGAAGCGAAGCCCCGCCGGGCGAGTCGCCGAACGAGAACGCTAAAGCCGCGCTCACGTGGGCCACGACGGGGGTGCGCGGAACGGCGCGCCCGGCCGCGTTCGTGAACGCCGGCGAGCGATGGCCCGCGTTCCTGCGCGCCAAGGCGTGACTTTAGCCCCCCGCCGGAGTACAATGGCGTCGTCGGCGCGTGGAGGTCCCTCGACCGCGGAGACGCGCCGGCGGTACGCGCGCGAGGGCGCGCAAGCGGGTAACCCGCGCAAGCGGCTAGCCCCGCGTCCGTCTTACAGTCACGGCTGAGGCGTCACCCAGTAGCATTACCGGGCGCAGCCAGGAGACGGAAACCGGACCCCACTGAAAAGTTCCACGGGGTGTCGCGCGTTTGCTCGGCACCCTTGCTGCAATCCGAAGAGACTGCGAGCCGCCCATGCGTAAGTGCGACATCGTGATGAAAAGCACTAAAGGTGTGCTTGCGGACGTAGCGGCCATAAGTTCCGACTGAGCAATGGTCACGCCAACGGAGTTGCGATTGCGAGGGTCGGAAATCGAGGCCTCAGGCCGACTACTTAGTCACCGCGAAAACCGTGCCGCACCCATTCTTATTGCCGCACGAACCGCCGCCACCATCCGTCGTGCCGTAAAGCGTCCCGTTCAACGTAATTAAACCGGCATAGGGGCGTGCTCCGTCCTTACCACCGTTGAAGCTATAGAGAACGGTTTCATGTCTTGATGACAGGTCAATGGAGAACACCGTTCCACAACCTTTGAAGTAGTTGTGGCAGCCAAAGCCTCCGCCTTGCGTAGTGCCATACAGCACACCGTTCAAGTAGAGGACGGCCAACGGACCTGTACCGTCCTTGTCGCCACCTCTGAAAGTGTAAATCACGTTCTCCAATCCGGGCGCAAGACTGAACGTGTACACCGTACCTGCAATGCCCCCGCCCGCGGTGCCGTACAGTGCGCCGTTCGCATCGATCAGGCTGGAATACGGCCGTTCGGCGTTTTGCCCGCCCGGGAAGCGATAGAGTACAGTTTCGGTACCCGACGACGGCTCGAGGGAGAAAAGCGTTCCGCATCCATCGCCATAGTCGCAACCTGAGCCACTGGGAATGCCGCCCTCAGCAGTCGTGCCATACAGCGTTCCATTTACGCTGAGCAGCCCCGCAAATGGATGTTCACCATCCCCTCCACCCTGGAAGCGATAAACTACGGTTTCTTGTCCCGACACGAGGTTGACGGCGAAAACGGTTCCGCACCCGGAGGGGGGCCAACAGCCGGGATTACCACCCCAAACGGTCGCGCCGTACAAGACGCCGTTCACCACGATTAAATCGCCTGTGGGAGTATCCCCGTCGGGCATGCCTCCGAAGCGGTACACAACGCGCTCGCGACCGGTCGAGGGACTGGCGGAGAAAACGGTTCCGCAGCGACAGCCGGACAAGCCCCCCTTACTGGTAGTGCCGTAGAGAACACCGTTCACGCCGACCAGCTTTGACTGCGGGTTGCCCCATCCGGTGCACCTCGGAACCGGTACACGATACGTTCTTGGCCTGACGATGGGTCGATGGAAAAAACCGTTCCGCCGCCGGTTTGCGTGGTGCCGTAAAAAATGCCTTGCGCATCTCGTAGAATCGCGGCCGGTCCCGAACCATCCGGACCACCCTGAAAGGCATAAAGAATCTTCTCGCTCGCGCTATGTTGTACAGACCGCGCCGATGCTGCGCGGATGTTTGGGGGTGTGATTCGGTGCGGATGTACTCGGTAAGGCCGTGTTTCCGTGGCTGCAACTCGATAGACCGACGATGGAGGCGGCCAGAACGACCAAACAGCTCATGCGCATGCGAACTTCCTCATAAACGCGACATCGGTCTTACACCGGGATCTGTCGACTGCCGCACCGGGAATTATGGCCCGAATGCCAGCGCAACCGGCTGATTCAGACCCTGGGAAATTATCCGCAAAACCGACGTCCTCTCCGGGGCGTAGACTGTGACGGTTTTGGAGTTTGCGACGTAGAGATTACCAGAGCCGTCAAACGCCAGAGCAATCGGGAGGTTCACGCCGTGGGTGATGGTCCGCAAAACTGACGTGCTGCCCGGGCCATAAACCGTAACGGTGCCACCGCTTTTTCGACCGCCTAACGCGTTTGAGACATAGAGATTACCCGAGTCGTCGAACGCCAGGGCGTCCGGAAATTTCAAGGCTTGAGAAATCGTTCGCAGCGCCGACGTGCTCCCAGGGGCGTAAACCGTCACGGTCCAGGTCCCGTAATTTGCGACGTAGAGATTGCCGGCACCGTCAAACGCCAGCGCACGCGGCTCATCAACGCCCTGGGAGATCGTTCTTAGCACTGACGTGCTGCCCGGGGCGTATACCGTCACGCTCCAAGGGTCGTAGTTTGCGACGTAGAGATTGCCTGAGCTGTCAAACGCCAATGCAAGCGGCCCGTTCACGCCCTGGGAGATCGTGCGCAGCACTGATGTGCTACCCGGCGCGTAAACTGTCACGGTGTTACCGCCCGCGTTTGCGACATAGAGGTTACCGGAATCATCAAACGCCTCGGCTGCCGGTCGATTCACGCCCTCGGAGATCGTCCTTAGCACGTTCTTACTGCCCGAGCCGAAGACTCTGGCGGTATTGGAGTTTGCAACGTAGAGATTGCCTGAACCATCTAACGCTAACGCATTTGGCTTGTGCACGCCTTTGGAAATGGTCCGAAGCACTGACGTGCTGCCGGGTGCGTAAACGGTCACGGTGTTACCGACGCGGTTTGCGACGTAGAGATTTGCACCGGCGGCCGCGGTGAGTAGAGGCGACCTTACTGCCGTGCTTTGGTCCAAGCTAGACATCGGCATTAAGGAGCCATTGCTACCGCCGCACGAGGCTAATAGCGCAGCACTGAGGCTCGCTCCGAGGAGACTGAGTGGACGTTTCACGGGTAGCCTTCCTTAAGGGGTCGGAGCTGCCAAGGGGCTCAGACGAGCAATCCAGATAAAGGGGCTTTCGCAGACAGGCTGTCGGTTTCCCAGCGCGTGCGGTGGCGGACTGTTGCGAGCGAGTCGAGAGTCGTTCCCTACCTAAGAGCGGAATCGAAAAGCTGCGACATCACCGGATCGCACAGGGTCGGCTCGGCCCCGGCTACGTCTTTCCGGGCGATGATGCCGGAAATCCGTGGACGCCGCGCAAAGTCACGGACGGCTTCGGCGCCCTCGCACGCACCGCGAAGCTTAGCGGCGCTTCATTCCACACGCTGCTGCAGACCTGCGCGAGCCAGCTTCTCGCACACGGTGTCCATCCGAAAGTCATTCAAGAGATGCTCGGGCACTCGACCATCGCGATCACGATGGACCTCATTCACACGTCGCGCTGTCGTCGCAGGCCGAGGCTGCAATGAAGCTTGATGCGGTTCTACGCCAAGCTCTAGCAGGTGGAAGGTGGCTCGGGGCGTAGCCAGAGGTGACCTAGAAGTGACCAGAATGTAGGTCACCGCAACTATTGCCGGCGCGGTGTTCACCGCAAAACCCTTGCAGCGCAAGACTTATCGCTAAACGTGGGAGCGTACGAATCTGGTGGTTCGCACGGTCTTCAAATCTTCTTGGCGAGCAAAACGCTACGCAATGCAAGAAAAGATTGTGCCTAAAAATCAGGCTTTCCGCCCTTGCAAACGTAACGAAGCTAAACGAATGTAAAGCCCAGAAAATCCTGTTTGGCTACCCGATGGCTCCCCGGACGAGCGCCTGGCGGCGCTCACGCTTCGGAACGCTGGTAGCCGCGTCGGGGGTCGAATGCGGCGCCGCAATCGATGGCCACTCGTGGTCACAGATGGTTATCGACGGCGGCGCTGCGAAAGCCACTGTTCATGGACGGACACCGATGGTATTAGATGGTCACGGCCGAGCAATCAAGCCGCGAGCAGCCATGCTCAGGCCGGATTGAAACCGTGCATGCCCGTTGTGAAGAGCGGCCGGGCGTCTTACTCGGAGACGAACGTAACGGAAGTGACGTTATCAAGGCTGTGTCCCGGGAAGTCTCCCTCGCGGCACTTCACGCGCCACAGAATACGACTTGGTCCGGGACGAACGAGGAACCATCCAAAACCGAGCTTCTGTAGAGGTTCGCTTGGTAGAACTTCCATCGCGCGGTTGTGAATATTCGCCCATCTGTTCCCGAATGAATCAATCATTGGACTCAGCTCAATGTAGTCCGGACTAGCCGATGTCACGATTCCGTACTTGACCACCGAAGCATAATCTTGGAATACGACGCTGGCAGGAAATGAAAGCGTTGCATGAACGTTGTTCGCTGGTGCCGTCCCGTAGTTAACAATGTAGACTTCCAAAAAGATGGCATATCGGCCTTCCGCATCGGGCTCGGTAGACGAACGTGTGAAGGAGAAGGTTAAACTCGGGTTCGGTCGCTTCGCTCGCTGTGCATCAGCCTTTATGGCTTGGTCGAAACTCACCCACCACGCGGCGACAGCGAAGAGCAGAGTGGCAAAGGTGAAAATGACCGCCGCCCCGGTTAGCCCGTACATTAAGTAGTCTGGCGACGGTGCCGTAGGAGGATTCGTAACGATAACGGGCAGCGGTGCGGTCGAACCGAGGACCCAAGTCACTGTTATAATCGTTTCCGTAGACGCTAGGTTTCGTCGAACCGAGGATACCCTAGTCAGGGGCTCTTCGGCATCTTATCAGGCCGGGATAGCCCCTTCATGTGTGTTCCCGGGGCGTGCGTGGGGTCGTGGCGATTGGCGAGGCTCGACCAGCCGCTAATCCACTGCGCCGTTGTGCTGCTTCCATGTTACCATTTCCGCAGTTAGTAGGTCATTGGGCTAAGAGGAGACGTTGCACGTGGACGATACGGACCGCGACGTACTGCGATGGTTTCGAGCAAATGGACCTGATGGGGCCCAGACTGAGTCCAATAGCTCGACGCTCGACACTCCCGCGCGCCTGGCTGGGGAGTCCCTCGGGATTCATGTCTCAGACCTGCTTCCCCGTTTGCAGAAGCTCAAAGAAGGTGGGCTGATTCATGTTACCCGTCGCCCCGGATACTTCGGCATTTTCCGCACGACCATCTCGGACGCCGGACTTAAACGATTAGAAGCATTGGAATCGAAACCCGCGAGAGGGAAGCCACTCGTTTTTGTAAGCTGTGGTCAGACGGACGAGGAATACGATTTGGGAGAGAGTATCGCCGCAATCATTACGAAGGAAACTCCCGCGGAAGGATACTTCGCAAAAGACCAAACTTCGTTCAAGGGCGTTACTGACCATATTCTAGGAGCTTTATCCAGATGCTCCGGCTTTGTGGGAATCTTGCATAAACGTGGTCAGGTTGCGGTTCCCAACTGGCCACCATTCGACCGAGCTTCCGTTTGGGTCGAACAAGAGATTGCAATAGCAACGTATATCTCCGAGATTGTCGGAAAGCAGCTTCAGGTTCAGCTTTACATTCAAGACGGCGTTCGTCTAGAAGGTCTGCGTGACAAGGTCATGCTGAACGCGGTACCATTTGATAGTAACGACGAAGTCTTAGAGCATTTCTCAATAAACGTCAAGCGCCTGTTCAGTGAGGTCACCGCTAGTCGGCCAAATATAACCGTATCCCCATTAGGCGCGGAAAGAGAACGAAAGGTCACGCTCGTGCGCCGAGTTATCAATCCCGACTTCGTGCTTGGGTGTAGCGTTGTGCCCACTGCATACGGAGCGCGTCGGACTTTCGATTCGTCTGATGAACGTGAGATTCAAGTAATAGAGATTGCAAGTCGCGGCAAGCAATCAACCTGCCCGCTCCATTCCTCGTTGAAGGCGGACACGCTGATGGACGGCGTATGGCTTACTTCAGGTCAACGGGAGCGTCAAAGAGGAGACGGCTCGCCACTAGAACCGGAGCAGCAAATAGAGTGTGACTCCGATGGCGAAGTAGTCATCCGCTTTGAACAGAATGACGAATCCCCGTTCTGGCAATACCTATGCTTGATTGGAACAGTTTTTGTTGTCGTAGGAAAGCTCTACGCTCACCTTACGCTTGAGAAGACCGTCAGGATGGCCTTTAGACTAAACCTTCACGCAGGGCGGCAGAACTCTAAGCCGGTCTTGCCGGGAGGGTTCGACCTCGACGGCTACGACGCGGACTTCGCAAAGTCATTTGCAGAGTGCTTTGCCGATGTGACGTTAAGGCTGTTACGAAAGGGCGGGGAGACAGTAAGTAGAGAGTCAGTCGTTCAAGACCTGTCGGACTTCGCCGACAAGCATTTGCCACTTTAACGGGGCACGGGGAACCAGTACGTCCTCGCGAATGGCCTAAGCCGTGGGTAGGTGGACAATGTTGGCGGCGATGGCCGTCGTTGCGGGTCTAGCGGGTTTTTTGATTGGTCGATGGCTCTTGCCGAGCAATGGACCATGCGCACTCGACTACGGACTCGTGGCGGCGTGGCTCACAGGAACTGCGACATTACTACTTGTTGTCATAGCTGCCTGTGCTGCGTACTACGCCTACGGAACGGCTAGCGCCGCCCTAGAGACGTTGGCTCTTGAGCGAGAGCCGATTCTTCTAGTCGAGATAGACACCGACAAGCCGCCAGCCCGACCCGACATGCAGGTGGAGATTACCAAGCCTGAGTCGCACTTGCTCATAAGCTCCATCGTTAAGGCGAGTGAATGTGGATTAGTTCGGATTAAGATACGCAGCATTGGAAGAGGACCGGCGTTAAACGCCAAGGTGACGCTAGTCCTTGACGATGTGGACGCTGAAGAGAAGGTGGTCACGACGCTTTCGACGCCTTGCTTTATTCAGTCCATAGCGCCCGGAGAAGCGTACCGCCTCTGGTTGCACAATGGCACACAAACCCGAGTTCTTCGCGTGACTATAACCGACGCTATGGGCGATTCATCGACTGCACCTGTGAAGCCGAACACGCCTCTAAGGCTCCATCGAAGCAGTGCACTACCGTTTCACCTTGGGCCCGGCTAGAGGGAGCGAATGAGGACAGTAACTCTCCTGCGGTCATCAAGCCTATTGGAGCGCCCCAGAGAAGCTTCCAGAGGGCGCTAGGCGGAGTAAGTATCAATAGCTATGGTCCGCCGTGCTACCGGTCACAGACCCGAGTGGTTGAGCTTGAGTAGCCGCCAGTGAAGAGTACGCCAGAGGCCCCGACTGGGCACACGTACATTATCGCGCACCCGAGTGTCGGAATGGTCAAGATTGGTCAGCCCGTTTACTATACCGAAAGAGTACCGCAAGGGTACCGCGATTGGTTTTGGACCTTAGCGCGATGTGGCCCTAAGCATTCTCAAACGGGCGTGAGGATAGCTGTCTAGCGTTGCTTCACGTCTACAAAGGCCGGGATGCTGGCGCGGCGGACTCCTTGAGGACACCGGTAGCGCCTTCGCGAACACATGAGCCATGCGGACATTGTTGGTGACCGCGTTCGGAGTCCTATCGCTCGCTGTATCATTGCTCTCAATATTGGCAACTGCGCAGGCGTCAATGCCCGTCGTTCCCGAGTCAGCCGCTCCCAGTGCTCCAACGTCATGCGCGTTCCCGAACATGGAGGCCCGCGTGGTCAAAGCGGCGCAGCCGGAGTATCCGCCTTCCGTTCGTCGTTTAAAGCTCGGACCAGTGTCATCGCTAGTCGTCGTTACAATAGGCCCTTCAGGCAATATCGTGTCAGCGAGCACTTGGAAAAGCTCTGGCAATCATGCTTTGGATGAGTCCGCTATGTCGGCTGCGAGGAAGTCACAGTACTCCGCCAAGGTAGTTAACTGCCAAGCAACGACCGGCCGCTACTTGTTCCGTGCTGACTTCATGCCCGATACTCCGTCTCCGGAGTGCGTCGCGCGCGATGCAGTTGCTGATGACGACTTACTCATCATAGAAAAAGTGAAGAAGCTGCAATCCGAAGGTCACGTCAGTGAGGCGATTGTTTTGTATGATAAGACCAAGAAGAAAGGTGAGAGACTACCTGCAACGACTTGTAGTACCGTCGGCTTTTATCTTAGGGTTGCGAAACTCAATGCACTAGTGGTTTCATTTCTCGGGAACATGTCGCTCGACGCTCGGCACGACGCTATGAGCCAGTGTGCCGCCATGCATCAAGCATCGGCGGAGTATTACGTTGCAAAGGGATGGGCAAACCTATTCATTGCATCGCGCATGATTGGCCTGTCATCCAGCCTACCGCCCGGATATGACCGCGCATACCGCGATATATTGGCGCTCGCGCAGCGGGTTAACCTAACGCTGCTGCCGCTTACTGCGTCCCAGAACCAGGCAAGAGAGTTTCTTGCACGATTTACCTATTTCGATACGCCTGGTTGTGATTTGCGGTTTCAGCCTAAGCAGAATGGGTTTGGGTAGCCAACTGAATCATTTCACCTGCCGCATGGAACGGACCGAAGCGGACGAGATTAACGGGATGCGCTAGAAGTTGCTCGACGCCGGTATTCGTAAGGCGCTTCATGCGTAAGAAACATCTTGCCCCTGCGGTCGCTCTCGTTCTAATGGTAAGCGGGTGCGCCAGAGGCCGCGCAACTGCGCCTTGGTCAGAATGGACCTTTCGGGCCACAGTAGGATGGCACACCGCCGCTGCAAGGTTCCCATCCAGTCTGTTCCCGGCCCTACCGGTTCGACGTTGGGAGTCCCCTGATTCGAGGCAAACCGTCAGGCTGGAACTTGTCGCGGGCGTCCGTGGTACTCCGGGGCCGATTTGGCCTTTGCAGAAGGCGGTCGGGGAAACCGCAGTTTGTCGTGGCCGAAGGGCGCTGCTCCTTCAGCTTCGCGAGCCGTTTTCCTCAGCGGAGGGCGCGGATGGTGTGAAGATGCAATACCATGGAACGACCGCGACGGCATGGTATTACTATCCGCGAACTGCGTCACCGGACCCTGAGGCGGAGGCCGCCATTGAATCCATCTGCCCTCGTTGAGAATAGTCTTTGTTGCGACTGGACAGCGCAGATGACGGCTTAGTCCACGTTTGCGTTAGCGGTGCTCACAGCCGGGAACGCTTAAGTACACCGTCGAACCTCTAGCCCATGCTTCGTTAGAAGGGTAGCAGTTTGTGAATCGGACGCTCATAAGTCTCTGCATTGCCACCATTGTGCTGGCTGCGTGTAGCGTAAATGGAATGTCATCCGAGCCGAGCGAAGCAACTAGTTCGCTGCCCGCGCATCGCGCCATTCCTGCTTCCAGTAAGCGGGGCGGCCCAATCCTCTACGTATTGAACGCTGCGTCTCCCAGTGTGGCCGTTTATGGTAACGCGGGTTCAAAACTTCTCCGTACCGTTAGCCCTCCACCCAAGGGAGAATACTTCGACGGTATGACTGCCGACTCATCGGGCCACGTTTTTCTTGCAGTTTACGTTCCCGAGGCACATCACCGTCCGTCTGGACGACTTAACATCTATTCTGGACGCGGGGCGAAGGTGGTACAAAGCCTGAATCAAGCGCATGTATTTTTCCTGCCCATACTCGATAGCTTCGGAAGTCTCTTCACTATGTGTGCGGCGGCCCGCGTTTGCGAATATGCTGCGGCGGGCAATCAGAAAGTCTTAAAGCAACGAGTCATTCGGAGAATAGCCCTCGGTAAAATCCCACCACTTACCCACCACGTGGACGGAGCCCACGATTTTGCGACTGACAGTTCGGGCGACCTAGCGATTAACCGGGGTGGGACCGTGCAAGTCTTTGCTCCGGGAGAAACAGCACCGTATTGGTCAATCAGTCCGCAAACGCTCGATGGTATGACAGCAACTGCGTTTGACTCCAAGGGTGACTTATACTTAGCCCTGCGGTGCGTGGAGCCGGGCTACGATGGAGCCGTTCTTGAGTACGCCCCTGGCAGCAGCATATACCCGATACGCAACCTCAGTACCTTAGACGGCGTTGTCTGCCCCGACAGCGTGAAAGTCGATACATTCGATAATCTCTACGTGCTCGGCGGCTATACGCATCCGAACGTCACGGTGTTTCCGCCAACAGGCGACACGCTGTTACGAACGATGACGGAAGGTATAGTTGAGGCGCAGGGCCACGTAATAGCTCTCGATTCGCTCGGCGATGTTTATGTCTCGAACAGTGGCGTGTTTGGCAGCGACCCAGGAAGCGTCGTCGTGTATCCGGCGGGGGGCAGCACGCCCATACGGACCGTTACCAAAGGGATGCAAAATCCGCAAGAGCTTGCCACTGGTCCGTAATGAACGCTTCCACGTTAGGAACCTTGGCCTCGGGGACCTGATGCGCGGCGACGGCGCTCCAGCCGCTTGAGTCGTTCTCGGTTTCGCTGCGGTTTGGGGCCTTGCGTCCGGTCATGTGTGACCACATTAGCCACACGCCGAACCCGAGACAGGCAGCCCCTAGCAGCTTCCAGGCTATGGACTGATGGATGCTCCACCAGACGTGCGGCCCGACCGTGAATACGAGTGCGGCCGTTGCGACGTAAGCGGCAACCCAATAGATGGCGGCTCCGATGATGAGGCCGAGAATGCCCCATCCGATAAAGCGGACTAAGCTCACAGCCTAAGTAGCATTCGGGGGCCTCGCCGTGCGCCCGTTTTTAAAAGGGGACCACTACCAACAACCTGGTACGCGCGTCCCGCGCCTAAGAACGTCAGAGGGGCCTCCGCGCTACTCCGTTTACCTAACTTGGTCGTTGCCCTTCAGGCAAACGAGTTGTTCGGCCGGAGCCTTGAAAACGGCACTCACTAGGTCCGCTGTCAGGTTGATGCTTGTAAGGGTTGGCAGCGTGCTAAGAAACTCGCTCGGATAGTCGGCGACAATGCGAAGCGTACGAGTGTCGCCGTCAGGACGCTTCAGTTCCACTCCGAACACGGCCCCTGACCCTGCGGCGTCGCCGGATAGCCGATTGTCGGTTGCATAAAAACCAATCCTGTCTTGTTCGACGTCGATTGGACTTTTGTGAAGTACCGCGAGTACCGTCCCGCAAGGTGGTGAGCCTTCTAGCCGCGTTACAGACACCTGCATTGGTACTTGAACCTCGCCGACGATAAAAAGCCTCGAAATCGGGTCGCCGCAGCAGTCAGCCATCTGTTCTGCTATCGTTCTAGAGTCACCGGGCAATACAGCGAAATAGTAGAAGGACTGGCAGGCGTGTTCGTGCTTTTCATCCCAGGCATAGACGTTGTACACGTACGCTCCCGCAGGAATCCCAAATGACTGCTTTAGCGGCCCAGTCTCAGCAGAACTCCACGCCACCTGCTTCGCAATATACGTTCCATCTTTGCTGGCACTCGCCACCTGATACGTAACCAGACCACTCCTGACGGGGTGCTTTTCCAACTCTGTACACGGTCGGAACGAAAAGTTGACCACAGCAGCCGTTGAAGGTCCCGGTAGCCGACTCGGGTTCTGCGCATTTACCACACCTGTCGCGACTAGCATGGCGATAGTCAAGGTAGCGGCCACTGGACGCATCACGCAGGATTCGCCACGGCACGCGCTTCTAGCCTGTTGACGCTGACTGCTGGAGACTGAGTGTATTCGTTCTAGTTCGCTGGGTTCTTATATTTGCACGTCTGCGGTTGCACGGGCTAGGCGAGGGCGACGGGTAAAGCGGTATGAAGCCGCTCTCTCCGGTCGAGCTTAGGTCACCAAACTCCTCCGCCGAGGGAAACCGCAAGACCCTGGGGGCACGAGTTGCAAACGCGCACTTGGTACGCTTCCTGTACGCGACTACGAGACACCCCGCCATGCTCCTATTACGAAACCGGGGGATACTCCACTCCCACGACGCGCTTTCCGTTTCCATGAACACGTCGTCTTGAAAAACCTGGGGGCCGTTTTCAGACTACGGTCCCTGCCCGCGAAGTAAAGTGATTCCGACGCTGAATCCCAAAGCGGCGTGGGATAGAACCAGCAGTGCGAACGAAATCGGAGTGATTCGCATGGCTCGCGCACGGCCGCTGGGCTGAAAAGTCAGCGCGAGGACAACGAGCGTGGCAATCACAGCCGATGGTATTCCGAAGAATGCGATGCCGCCGAGTAAATCTAGAGGCGCATACGCCAAGCAGTTGAAAGTGAAGCTGGAACACCACGCACCATTAGCGACTCCGGCCGAAGCTGCGACTGTGCAGGCAGCGATTGTGCCCACAGTAGTCCACGTCGGCTGAGACGCGCTTTTCACAGCCTAGTGCTACGACCGAACTTGTGGCTTGCCTGCGGAATCCGGGCTCTCCACTGCGTTTGAGACTGGCATGACGTTTGCAGCGTCACAGGCCCTGGCGCGCATCTTGAGGCGGCCCTCCAGGATGCCCGCACGTTTGTGGGCGGGTCGGACCCGCCGGTCGCGCCACCACACCCCCTCACTCGTCTCACCTGCGCAGGGGATGTGTCTACTGAGGTTTCCTTCCCCAAATGAAAGCACGGCTGACTGGCCGAAACTGGGACCTTGGTATGAAGTCGCTCTTGCATCGTCATTCCACGTTGTTTGGCTTGGGAGGAGCCTTATTTCTTACCCTTCTCGCTGGCATTACAACGCGCTGGAACGTAGTTGTGACGGTTATAGTTGGACTGACTGCTCTCTGGTTTTTACCACGCCTGGCTTATGGCCGAGACGAGAGTGAGAGCCTCGACGCTGAAAGAAACCCAGATTCACCACTTCCTCGGACCGGATACATAGCGGCCGACCCAGCCGAGCGAGTCTACCTGGGTTTGCAGAGCGGATTTGACTCAAAGGGGCAACCCGTTGAGTCAGATGCGCTGAGGAAGCTGGCTGAAGAAGAGGCTTAATGCTGGCAATATTAAGCATCATCGTGCTGATTGCACAGACAAACGCTCAGCCGTCACCGACGGTGACTTTATCGCCGGAATGGAAAGTTGCTCCGCTCGAAATGACCGAGACGAGTGCGTACAGTCGAAAAGAAGCAGACGGAAGCGAAACCAGTATCTCGTTAGCGCGTGATGTTTGCGACTGCGACCCCGCGCACCGGATAGGTATGATTCAATCGATGTTTCAGTTGGTCCCTGGCGCTGTTGTGGCAAAAAGTGCGGTGCAGGCTTGCGGGGAGCAGGCTCATCGTGTAATAGTTACCGGCCGCAATACTCCATCTAATCCAGAGGCCAACAACCTGGAGATAATCGAGTTTCGCAAAGGCGCTGCTCTCTACACTCTGGCCTATTCATTCTTGACTCCAGCGCCACTTCCCGATGCCGAGGCAGCCTTGATGACCCTTTGCCCGACGTAGCCGTCGCAAATCGACCCGCGGTCTTGAGTCGAACCGGCTTAGTTCCTGCGCGTCGCTCTTTAGCATCTCGCCGTGAACCTGTGTCTAGGCGAGGTTTGATTCGCGAGAGAGTCGGCACGCGCCAGGTGAGATGCTTTGGAAACCTGACGCGGGTTGCGCTATTCGCTCTAATCGTCCTGTCAGGCTGCGGGATGATTGGCAGTCCTGCCGACGATTTAAGGTTCCAGCCGCCGCATGGGTTTACGCATCATTCACTCAAGCGCAAAGGAATAGATATAGAGCCATCTCGCGTCACCGAAGTTCGCCGACTGAGAATCTGCGGAAATCAGGACGCAACATATATTCGGGGAATGAAGCAATACGCGGTTTCGGGGGAGCAGAGGGCCGAGGCGACATTCACGGTTGTAAACGGCTCGACTTACATGTTGTTATATGTTCGCCGCCTAGACACTAAACCGAATATGGAAGCCGAGACGGCGCTACGCGAGCTTTGCCCTAAAAGCTAAGAGCAGCGGTTGAAGCCGAGTCAGCATGTTGGGTGCAGTGGGTGAGTAGTACATGGATGGATGCTGTTCGACCCATGTGACGTTCCATGCGTCAAGTGCAAGCGACTCAGCAACCCACGGTACCCCGATTCTGCTCGCTTCGAGGACGGGCTTGATTCGTGCGATTCGGGCTTTGAGGCGCTCATCGGCTGGGAGCGTGATAGCAACTTCGTCGGAGGGGTTGAGGGAGCGCAGTTCTGCTGTTTTTGGTAACGCCGCGGCAACTTGGATGAAAAGTTGCGTTCCGGTCATGGGCATCCCGAATCGGTTTGAAGCATGCTTGCTGCTCGTGGTGCCCTTTGCTTCGACATACAGGTTTACGGCGTGTCGCCGCGCGTGAATGTCCACTCCGGCCTCGCGACGTGCCACACTGCGAGATGATTTCCCACCCGCGAGCCTTTAGAGCAGCGCAGACCGCGTTCACAACTTGATTCTCGTCCCATGGTCATAACGGGAGCCACCGCCGCAATCCGGCTCGTGCGCTGTCCTGCGTGCGCAACTATGTACTAATCTAGCGCTTCCTGGCCCGGTTTTGGGTTCGTGAAGGATTCCTCTGCGGCTGCGCGTTCCGCAACGCGGGCGTCTATTTCGGCCAGTGCGGATTGAGGCTGAACACGGTCGCGGAGAGAGCCGAAAGCTAACTTCGCAAACTCGCCATCGCCTACGACAACTTCCGTCCTAAGCTCTCCGGCAATCAACTGCTCTAAGATTCTTACCTCGAAATCGTCAAGGTCTTGCATCGCGTCCGAACGCCTCGATTTGTCTGGCACCAGTGACTCCTTCCGAGCCGATTATAACCCTTTTCGGCGTGAGGTCGTTCCGCCAAAAGGGTGACTTGGGCTAGTCGGGCGCGTTGGAGCCTTGAGTCGGCTTTACCCTCCGGATGCGTCGGGTCATTCTGGGTCGGCGTTGTCCATATTCAAGTACGGAAAGCCTGCTCCACCGATTTGCTGCATCTGGTGCGTTGACGCGTCGTAGGTGAATATGAAACTCTCTTTCCCAATATGGCCTTCGCCGTTGTCTTCGCTAAGCGCGTAGGTCACGGTCCACCTTCCACGCGACTTGACGGCCTTCCAACCAATAGGCTTGTACACGAAGCCCGAAGTACTAGCAAGGGTGTCGATGAACTGTGTAATCGTCCGCTCATAGTGCCCGCGAACGGCGGCAATGGCTTCGGAACTATCGTCGGGTTCACTTGCCCCGGTTGAAGTTTGCTGAGCAGAGGTGTTGGGCGGAGGTCCAGTATCAACAACCGTTTTGAAATCCCTGCCATCCAACAACCAGTGGCCGCCGACATTTGACACGCGCCAAGTGCCTTTGAACGTGCGCTTACGAACGTAGTCACCAAACGTATCCGACTGAATGACAGTCACGCCGACAGCGTTGCCACTCGGAGGGTCTGAAATCGTGGCATCAATGTCGGTTGTTGCTTGGAACTGGCGGGCAAGGTCGTCGGCGGTGAGGTTTCGTTGCATGGATGGCGACCACAGGGAGTACGCCGTTGCAAAATCGTGACCGCGGACTGAAACGTAGTATTGTCGGACGGCTTCTTCCATCGGATTCGTCAATGGCGTGCCATCGTTAACTGGGCTTGGTTCGGTTGACGCTTCGGTGTTGACTTGCCCTGGGTTCAATGACGACAGCATCCGCGCGATGTTTTGTCCGTAAAACAAACTGACGATGATGGCGCCGATGGCAAGTAGCCAGAGTCCCTGGCTAACTCCAAGGGATGCGGGCTTCCTTGTGATTTCGTCAGCACCCGGCAGAGCGTCTTCCTCCGAACCCTCGGTTGCCTCCGCGAGCGGAGGGTCCGTAGTTGCGCGTTCGCGACCTAGGGTTGTAGCGGCAAGCGGCTGAGTATCGGAGTCGTCGTGCGCTGACGGCCTGAGCGCATCACCACAATGCGGGCAAAAACGGTCACCCGCTTCGGCTACGGCACCGCACTGGCTACACGCGGGCCGTGTTGCACTCCTGAGCGTGTTCCCGCAGCGCCGACAGAACCGCGCCTCAGCGTTTACCCCGTGACCGCAGCGCGGACAAGAGATGGTCGAGCTACCATCGTCTTCAACCATGGCATCGCCCTCCACACGCAGCTTTCTTGGAAAATCGTCCTGTTACTCCCGGCGCCGCGCCAGGCAGCGCCGCTAGGCGACATTTCGCCGGGGGGAACCGCGTCCGATGCGCGTCTTTGGGCCAGAATCGCCCGTCAACGCACGTTCAAGTCACGCGATGACTTCCGCCTCATCTCTGCTACAAGTTTCGTGCTAGGGGGCGGGTTTTTGTGCAATCCCCTTGCGGTGAAATGGGAACGTAAAGGATAACACCAGCGCCGAGTGGAGGAGGCGCCGAAACTCTGTTTTGACCCGTAATGAGCGATACAGCGAGCACAAGGGGTCGGCGTAGCCTCAAAAGCCTATTTGTGAAGGAGGCAATGGCGAATCGTGCTATTCCCCAAAGGTGAAGAACCGATGAGCGATACGAGGAGGCGCGTAGCCTTGGTCAGACCCGAGCGGCTGAAGTGGGCTCGCGAATCCACTATGCTAACGCTTGAGGATGCTGCTAAGAAGATGGGCGTCAGCGCGGCAAGGCTGGCCGCAGCCGAAGGCGGGAGTGGGTCAATCACGTTCAGGCAACTTGAAAAGCTCGCTCACGCCTGCGGCATACCAATGCACATCCTCTACAGTGACGCCCCCCCAAAAGAGGAAGAGCTACCGATTGATTTTCGGTCACCCCAGGAAGGTGGCGGCGAGTTCTCATCGGGTCTGATAAAGACTCTACGTATCGCGAGAGAGAGACGCGATGCGGCACTAGACCTTTTTGGCGACCTCGACATGCCGCGCACGAAGCTGCCCGTTCTTAGGAACGATAAAGAAATAGCCGAGTACCTTCGAGGTCTTTTGTGCGTTTTGGAATGGAATCACGTTAGCACGGACGAGCGTAAGGAGCTTTGGAAAGGGGCAAAGGCGCTAAGCCTTACTAAAGAGCTTGTAGAAACTAATCTGCCGGTTCTCGTCTTCGAGTTCATCATTGACCCAAAGTTCCTACGGGGGTGTTCGCTGTACAGCGATGGTCTTTCGATTGTTGCGCTGAGCACGCGGGACAAGCCAAATGCCCGAAGATTTACGATGGGACATGAACTAGCGCATCTCTTAATGCGCGAATCGGGGATATGTTATCCTATACGCGGACGAATCTCAAATGTGACCGAACGCCGATGTAATCTTGTTGCAGGCGAGGCACTGTTGCCGACTGAACTGCTGGCTCATGATATTGAGGAAAAGAGTCATATCGCTATAGATTCGTTAATCGAGTACTTGGCAAACCGATATTGTCTCAGTTATTCGGCAGTGGCCGTGCGCTTGAATCAGTTTGGCGCCCTGTCTGCGACGCAGTTGCAGCAGCGATTACAAACCTACGCACAGTACTTTACCGAGGAACGAGAGAGGAGTTCCGAGAGCGAAGCGGGTCCAAGCTATCATCTGCTGCAAGTGCAGCGTCTCGGCCCAACGTTCACAAATGCTATACTTAGTGCCGTCGATAGCGACTATTTGTCGATAAGTCAGGCAGCGCACCTGCTTCAAATCTCACCAAGTTACGACAACGTATCAAAAATCCGGGAAAAGGCTGTTAGCGTCTATGGCAGCCGTTAGTCCTACACCCGTTGCCACGACGTACCTGTTCGATACTAATGCATTTGTAGACTTGGGCGAACGTTACTACCCCGAAGACGTGTTTGGCTGCCTTTGGACTTCGATGCTAACCGCAATCGGGGGCGGTACTGCCGTAACATGCAAAAAAGTAATCGGAGAACTTGTAAACATGCCGGTAGTTCCTCGGTGGCGCAGAACCGTTCAAGCCGCATGTAAAGCTAGGGCCGTAGACGAGTCGGACTCGGATGTTCAAAGGGCTTTCGCGAGGCTGGCTGGATTAGCAATACCAAGGAGCGTAGGTGAAGTAGACCGCTGGGTGCTTGCTGCTGCCGAAGCACGAGCCCTACCGGTAGTGACACGCGACGGTCCCATCACTGCGCTCTGTCGCAATGGGTTACTTTCTGTCAGGTCGCTAACGCCGACAGACTTTTTCAGGGAGGTCGGCTGGAGTTTTCCATAGACACGGCGCAAAAATGGAAGTTAGTAGAGGGCAAATCGTGAGCGATGTTCTCGAAGATATACGACCACTGGACGATGCTACTCTCCATAGCTGGAGCGATTGCAATAGTTCTTGTAAGTCTCGCAAAGTGGCGAACTAGCACGTGAGCCCATCGTCGAATCACGGCCCCGAAAGCGAATACCCAAAGCCGAGTATCAGTAAGGAAGAGTACGATACGCCGGATTTTTGGGAGAACTATCTGAACCGAGTTTATGAGGTCTTGCCAACTGCGGAGCCGCGGCAGTCGCTTGGCACAATCCTGAGCGACTGCTATGAGTGCGGCAACTACGAAGAGGCCCTAGCTAGACTTGAGGACTTGGCGAGGCCGACTCCGGCTTCCATTGAAGTCACGTGGCCTTACATCCGATTTTGCAGAAACGTCGTGACCACGGTGGAGCACCCTGAAGACACCGAACGCGCCCGCGCCTATAAGCGGTGGAAGATGAGTCGTGACATTTTCCCGGCGTGGTTATTCAAAATGTTTTATAAGAGGCGGCCCACTTTCATTCGATGTAAGTACTGTGCGCGGTACATCCCTTATCAGCATCCCAACTCGGGTCTGGCATACCTCGGCGGCAACCAATGCGAACACTGCGGTCGGAGCTATCCCGCGCCCTCGCTCCGGTGGGACAGTGTTGGCGGTCAAGCCTACATCTTTTATCGCCGCTCCGTGAAGGAGCCCGAGTTCTATCGTGATACCGTGAAACTATTCGATGTTGTGAACTTCAATAACGAGATGTTCGCAGACACGACGCCTCCCGGATTGTAGCGAGATGACAGAATACAGAGTCCGAGAGGCACAGTCAGCGCGAACCGTTACACGATTCTTCCTGTGCCTATGGATTGCTGAGATGGTATGGGCGTCATTCCTCGCCATGAAAGACGTGGCAAACTCAAACATCTGCAGCACAAAAGGCTTCGTTGACACGACCTTGCTCCTCTCACTGAACTATATTGTCCCGTTGTGGTTTCTGCTTCGTTCGTTCGGCCTCTTAGTAATCGGCAAGGCACCAGACGCACATGTTGCACTGAAGGAAGGTATGCAAAGAACAGTCGGATGGTACAAGGCTGCGCCAACCCTGACCTTCGTCGCCATCGGCCTGCTCGCCTAGACGGCTTATAACGTGTCGTTTCGCTATCAGGTGTCCCTTCAGTATCAAGACAACTATCCCGATGAATCAAGCCAAGTACGAACGTCAACGGACTCTTTAACGGGAATGACTGTTCGGAGAGTGTTTACGGAGTCGCAATGTTACGACGCGCAGGCCACCGAGGAAGAGGAGCGCCATCCGAACCCGTAAGGACCTGGCGTAGTGTGCAGTTCCGCTTGAAGAGAGAGGGCGTAAAGGCATAACGAAGTTGACCGAAGCAGAGATACTGACTAACTACCACGCTCACCCGTCCGCAGGTGCTATAGACGACGCGCGCTCCCTGGCCATCTTCCGGCTTTTTAGGACCCTTGTAAGAACGGCTTCGTTTATGCCCGCCTTCTTGGCCGCGAGTATCAGGGCTTCGACGATGGCGGCCTCGGACAGGCCAGAATAGCCGTCACGCCGTAGGGCGGTCTTGAGGTCTTCGAGCGCGTACTTAGCCGCCTCACTGACCTCGAATGACGTTTTGATGAAGCCGTCCGGCACGATGCGGCCCTCTTTACTTGCCATGGCCTGAGTTCTAACACGAACGAGAGCCCAGGCCCTCTTAGCGCGCGAGCCTCCAAGCCTAAGACTTAGCCCAACTGTCAGGGACCCAGCGGCTACAAACCCGTCCTGTAATCCTGTAATCCTGTGGTACAAAGCCTTGAACGACCGTCCCGGTCGCTGTACCATGAGAGTGTGAGGACCGTTGTTTCGTATATTCGCGTCTCGACGCAGCGTCAGGGAGCGTCTGGTCTTGGACTTGAGGGTCAGCGCGCTGCTGTCGCGGCGTTCTGCCGGGAGAACCGCTGCGCGCTCCTCGACGAGTACCAAGAGATTGAATCCGGTCGCAAAAGCGAACGTCCCGTCCTACGGAAAGCCCTTGCACGCGCCAAGGCCGCCAAGGCGGTCCTCCTGATTGCCAAGCTGGACCGCTTGGCACGCAACGTCGCTTTCATTGCGAACCTCATGGAGGCGGGAGTCGAGTTCCGCGCCTGTGATATGCCGCACGCGAATCGACTCACGGTTCACATCATGGCTGCCGTTGCGGAGGACGAGGCGCGTCGTATCAGCGAGCGCACAAAAACGGCTCTCGCTGCGTATAAAGCTCGCGGGGGTCTTCTCGGTGCCGCGAACCCCGCATGCCGTCGTTTAACCACGGAACATCGCGCAAGGGGTTCTGTAGCGTCTGGAAGACGTGCAGCGCTTGTTGCGCGCGAATCAAACGCCGAAGTTACGACTATCGCTCGGGATTTGAAGGGCGACGGCCTCTCGCTACGCGCCATCGCTACCGCACTTGATGCGCGGGGGTTTTACACGCGCACCGGCAAGAAGTGGAATCACGTTCAAGTACTGCGTTTATTGAGGAGCGCCGCCTGACTTCGGCACGCTGAACCAGCTATGGCCCGTGCGACGCCCATTTAGCGCGCCGAAGGTTTGGCTCTGCCGAAAAGGACCCATGCTGCGACTGCAACGCCTACGATTAGGACCTCACGCTCGATGTACTTAGCACTTTGCCTCAGCCAAATGTTTGGCTCGGCACGTTCTGGTAGCCCAGATTCCCGATTAACGCTGTCCATGACTGCGTAAATGGACGCCACGTTCTCGCGGTACTCCAAGACATTCCAGATAGAGAACGTCAGGGCCAGTACAACAATAGCCCAGCCGATGGTAGTCAGTCGCATTTCGGGATACTTACCGATGCTTACCTGGAGTTCCGTTTTAGCACGGCGTCTAGGCGGCAAAAACGAGAAACCATGTTCCGTTGGGGCGTGACTGATTACACACGCGTTGCGGCGCCCCGCCTAACGGTCGCGCGGTCCAACCCTGGCTGCGGAGCCGGAGCAAGAGGGGCGAGGGGACTTGGAGAACCTACCGGTTCTTAAAGGGCCACCCCGGTTGCACCGATACTCCGGAGGGCGTAAAGTGGTTGGGCTCTTGTGGATTACTCTTACGATAGGCGCCGTGGTCTTCTTCATGGCCGCGCGTGGCCGCTTTTTCACAGCAGCCGCCAAGAACCATCAGGCAATGGTAGTAACCGGCATCATCTGCGGTGCGGCCGTTCTGGTATTGATTGGCATCCAAGTTAGCCAGAGTGGTCGCGACAACGCGGACGCCGCTCGCCGGGCGGAGCAGGCCCGAGCGGCTCACGAGCAACGACTTGCGTGGCAAAGGGCACACCCTAAGGAGTACGCTGCGCGCGTAGCGGCCGCAAGGGCGGCTCAAGCGCGGGTGGAGGCTCAGCAGCGTCTGGCGCAAGCACGGCAAGCCGCGCAGCAGCGCGAATCTGACCGGGTTGCTAACCTTCCCGAGAATAAGGACCCGTGCAGCTATGCTAACAGCCGCATAAGTCAGGGATGGAGTGATTACAACGGGTCGTCCTATCAGGTGGCATTTGATGACGCCGAAAAAGGGCTCGCAGTAAACGAAAGATGCGACCAGTCCGACGAGAAGACGCTCAATGAAGGGTTCCTTCTCTCAGTGAAGGGCTTGTCCGAACATTATCTATCAAGCGGTGACGCGCGTACGGACCTACACCAAGCAGAAACGCTTCTCGAAGAGTGCCAAAACAACCCGAACTATTACGGGACTCATACGGGGGCCGTTTGCGAAACGCAGCAAGAAAACGACATCAAGGCTACTACGAACTGGGAGGTTTACGGCGATTAGGTTCGTCTTTGACAAGAAGCCGCTACCAACCGTAGCGGCGCGGGAGGCAGACAAAAGTTAGTGATTCAAGTTATCGGACTCGTTGTAGGCATTTACTGTTTCGTGAGGCTGCTGGTTATACTAACGGGCTTGCACTACCCATTCGCGATTCGCGCACTTGCTGGCATCGGAGCTATCGCGGTGTTTGTGCTAACGGTTCTGCACCTAACGTATCATCTGTCAGGTCCGATTCAATGAGCGCGAAAAAGACTTCATGAAGCAATGGCAGGGGCGCGCAGAGCGGCTCGGTCCGTGCATTACTTGCGAGACCTACTGCGAAGGCGCGCTTAACGGTCGCGACGATGGTATTAGTTGACTGGGGGACTTATTTCATGCCGTGGTATCTTCGCAAAAGCCTAACTCGCGGGCCAATCCGACTGAACCTGTCGAAGCACGGCCTCGGCACATCGTTCGGAGTAAAGGGTCTTCGCATTGGCGTCGGTCCCAAGGGAACGTACATTCACGCCGGTCGCGGCGGCTTGTACTATCGGCAATACCTGAACACAAAGTCACCGGCTGTTCCAGTTCCGTCGCCTGAGCAGCAGCGGACTTGGCCCTCGCAACAGTCGTCTAGCGAATCTCTAGAGTTCGCCGGAGTCCCTGCGACGAATGACGACGTGGCGGCTGCGATAAACGAACGTCTCCAGGAGTTCCGCTGGAGCCGCCTAGTGCTCGCAGGAGCCTTTGCACTTGCCCTGCTGCTCCTTTCCACGCGGCTTTACATACCGGCAGCACTGGCTTTTGTAGGACTGATTGTCTGGAGCATGTGGCTGTCTGATCGCGAGGGGAAGCGCCGGTGCGTTAACCTCACTTACAATCTTCCCGACCTAGCTGCTAAATACTATCAAGCCTTCATTCATTCGTTTGAAGTAGCGGCGCAGTGCTTTACTATCTGGCGCGTAACGTCTCAGGCTGCTGCCCATGCGAAGTATACGGCGGGAGCCGATAGGGTAGTCCAGCGCAGTGTAACCGCAATCACCTTCAACGATGCCGCACTCAAGGCAAACGTGAGTATACCGTGGCTTTGGGTTGCCGGCGGGAAACTTGCATTGCTTCCTGACCGGATGCTGTTCTTCGGACCGGCCGGGGTACTGTCAATGAACTACAAGGACGTTGGCGTAAGCGCCTCATTCACAAACTTCAGGGAGGACGGACCAGTCCCGCCCGACTCAACGAACGTCGGGGCCACCTGGCAGTTCGTAAACAAGAACGGAGGCCCGGATAGACGGTTCGCTAACAACCGCCAACTGCCGATTCAAAGATACTCTGACTTGCAGTTCACGCATCCACGACTGACGTTTCGGCTGGAGTTCTCGCGGGCAGACATGGCCGAGGTGCTCAAGAAGGCGCTAGAAGGACTCGCCCTCGCGGATGCGTCGGCCACCTGGAAGGTTGGCATCACAGGTTCGCAACAAGACGAGCCTAAATGATGGTCGCGGTTGCCCTTTTTGTTTCGGAAATGGAGGGCTTAGGTCTAACGTGCCGAGTTGCTGTATCCGCAGAGACACGCCTCTGGTTCTTGCGCTAGGGGCTTTGCTACTATTCTTAGGTACTACTGACGGTAAAAGCGTCGCGGCGACCGAGTTCTGCCCAGCCGAGGTCCAACATGTATCGCCCGTGGGTGCGCGAATGGGCAGCGCGGCCCGTACCTACGTTTACGAACTCAGGGCAATGACGCCTCGGTCGGTTAGTGCGGCTATTATCGCGGAGACTGACACAGGATGGTATACATGGAGTGTTTCAGGCGTGGAACTGAAACGGACGGTGCTACCTCTAGATGAAGCGATTAGCAATGCATCGTCTCTAGTTACAGCCTCGCCCCCTCTTGGTGTCACGTTTTCTCAGCCGGTTACTGTTCGCCATACTTGGGTACTTGCAGCGTTAACGAAAGGTGAGGAGATACTGGGTTGGGACAAGCACGGCACAGTACCGTGCGACGTTCCAGA
This sequence comes from Candidatus Tumulicola sp., assembly GCA_049585095.1. GTDB lineage: Bacteria > Vulcanimicrobiota > Vulcanimicrobiia > Vulcanimicrobiales > Vulcanimicrobiaceae > Tumulicola. The sequence continues at coordinate 343 of JBAUZB010000222.1, read as the reverse complement.
GTTTGAATCGACAAGCATAAATCTCGGCAACCCCCGGTCCGTCGTTTCCCCGTCGCCGCTGCCGTCCCCGCAAGGACCCATGCCAATCGCTGTAGCGGATTCGCCTCCTTTTGCGATAGAGGAGTGCGAAACGCCATTTGTAGAGGCAAAGAGGACCGCAATCGTCTGGCCCCGAGACGTACCGGATTTCCCAGATGTTACCCACGGCCCGTTTGCCCCAGCCATTGTATTTATCGCTCTAGACGGCAACGGTCGGGTGCTTGATGCGTGGCTCCGGGAATCGACCGGCTACGCACCTGAGGACCTGGCGGCCCTACGGTCTGCGCGTATGTCCTCGTACTCG
>JBAUZB010000221.1:0-6330 GCA_049585095.1 Candidatus Tumulicola sp. | reverse complement strand
GCTGTATCTGATCGCCCAGGATCTTAGCCAGCTCGAAACCGCCTGGGGAAGCAAGAGCAAGACGCTCGTTGCGAACTGTGCAATCCGCGTTGCATCGGCACCCAACGACGTCGCGACCGCCGAGCTGCTCTCAAAGATGTGCGGCACGATGACCGTCCGGCATACTGTTCGGAACTATTCCGGCAGCCGCATGAGCGCGCTGCTGCCGCATACGATGACGACCGAACACGACACGCAGCGCCCGCTGCTAACGCCCGACGAAGTCATGCGCCTTCCCGGGCCGCAAAAGGCCGATACGGGCGAAATCATTACGGCGGGGAATCTCCTCATCTTCGCATCCGGACGGGCGCCCATTTATGGCGTGCAGCCCCTTTACTTTCGCGATCGCACGTTCACGCATCGTGCGTCGATTCCGGCACCGGACGTGCACCATGCCTGAGCAATTATCACTGAACGATCAACTGCACGTGCGTTTGCAGGAGAAGCTGCGTCGCGAGCTCGGCGCGGCGGTGCTCGATGCGCTGGCCGACCCGCGCGTGATCGAAGTCATGCTCAATCCCGACGGACGCTTGTGGATCGACGAGCTCGGCGTCGGAATGCGCGATACCGGGACGCAGATCTCCGCCGCACAAGCCGAGAACCTGCTCGGCACCGTCGCCGCGACGCTCGGCTACGTCATTACGCCGGAACGCCCGGTGCTCGAAGGGGAGCTCGCTCTCGACGGCAGCCGCGTGTGCGGATTGCTTCCACCGGTGGTGCTCGCGCCGGCGTTCTGCATTCGCAAGGCTGCGGCACTGGTCTACGGTCTTGACGACTACGTGCGTGACGGCATTCTCGACGGCGTCGTGCCACCGACGCTTGCGAGCATCGATCGCCCGCCGGCGCGCGGGCATGCGGCGGTCTTGCGCCATGCTATCCGCACGCGCCAGAACATCTTGGTCGTGGGTGGCACGCAGAGCGGCAAGACAACGCTGGCCAATGGGCTGCTCCACGAGCTGAGTACCGCGATCGGCTCGACACAACGCGTCCTGATGATCGAAGAGACGCGCGAGCTGCGCTGCAGCGTGCCCAATCACATTGCGCTGCGCACGACCGAAACGGTCGACATGACGCGCCTGGTGCGCACCGCGCTGCGTCTGCGACCCGACCGCATCATCGTCGGCGAGGTGCGCGGTGCCGAAGCGCTGGCGATGCTCAAAGCCTGGAACACGGGGCACCCCGGCGGCATTGCGACCGTGCACGCCAATGACGCCCGCGCTGGCCTCATTCGGCTCGAGCAGCTGGTCCAGGAAGCCAACGTGCCGCCGCAGCCGGCGCTGATTGCGGAAGCGGTTGACCTCATCGTCGTCATTGTGCGCACGCCGACTGGCCGAAAAATCACCGAGATCGCGCGTGTACACGGCGCGTCAGCCTCGGGCTACGTACTCGAACCAATCGATCCCGCAATGGTCGAGGAGGCGCCGCAGTTGCACCACTACTTGATCGCCCTATGACCTACTAAACCAAGAGAGGATTACGTTATGATTCGCATGCCCGCCGCGGTGAGAACCGCGGCGTATCTATTTCCGCTCTTCGCGATCGCCATGCTACGCCCGGTGCTCGCGAGTACCGGCGGCGGTCTGCCATGGGACACGCCCTTGCAGACGCTGCAAAATGACCTCACCGGACCAGTTGCCACGGCCGTCTCGGTGCTTGCGCTCTTCGCCGCCGGCGCGGCGCTGGTCTTCGGCGAGGAACTCGGGCATCTCGTTCGACGCGCGCTGTTGCTCGTTGTCGCGATCGCTTTTCTCGTGCTTGGCAACAACTTCTTGACGGCCCTGGGTCTGACGGGAGCGGTGATATGACCGATCGACCGCGCGCGATTCCGATTCACCTGTCGCTGATCCGGCCGATCCTACTGATGGGGGCTGAGCGCGAGCTCGTGCTCATCTCGGGGATTCTCGCGGCGGTGCTCGTGATGAGCCTCGCACGGCTGCTCTTCACCGTTATCGGCGTCGTCTTTTGGGCTCTGAGCCTCGCGGCCTTGCAACGCGCGGCGAAGTCCGATCCGCAGTTCACCCGTGTCTATCTGCGCCACACGCGCTACCGCGGCTATTATTCCGCACAGTCGCGCGCCACATCGCGTCTTTCAACCGTGCGGGAGGGGATGCCGTGCTAAACCTGCGCGAGTTTCGCTCCACGGCAAAGGGTCTGCCGGATCTCCTCAACTACGCCGCGGTCGTCGACGACGGCGTCGTGCTCAACAAAGACGGCAGCCTCACGGCGGCATGGACGTACCGTGGCGAAGATCTCGATTCGGCCAGCGTGCCGGAGCTCTCCGCGCTCTCGGCGCGCGTCAACGCGGCGTTCGCGCGGCGCGGCAGCGGATGGATGGTCCACGTCGACGCGCTGCGTACCGAGGCGCGCGGCTATCCTGTGGCCGGCGCCTTTCCCGATCGCACGACGCTGCTCATCGACGCGGAGCGGCGCGCGGCCTACGAGGCCGAAGGCGCGCACTACGAGAGCCGCTACGTGCTGTCCGTGACCTACCTTCCGCCGATCGACGCGCAGCACGTGATCGCGACCTTCTTCGTCGAAGGCGACCGCCCGCGGGAGCACGCCGGCATGGCCTCCCGAGCGCTGGAAACCTTCGCGGGCGCCCTTGTGGAAATCGAGGATAACCTGTCAGCGGCGCTGCGGCTCGTGCGCCTGCGCGGCCACCGGATCGAGGACCCCTTCGGGCGCGGGCACATACACGACGAGCTGCTCCGCCACCTGATGGTCTGTCTCACCGGGGAAGACCATCCGGTCAACCTGCCGCCGATCCCGATGTACCTCGACGCCGTCTTTGGCTCGCAGGACTTCTTCGGGGGCTTGCGCCCGCGCATCGGCTGCCGCCACATTCGCCCGATCGCGATCACGGGCTTTCCGGCGGAGAGCTATCCTGGCATCCTCGACTTCCTCAACCGCCTACCGCTGTGCTATCGGTGGTCGACCCGGTTCATTCTGCTCGACGCGCCGGCAGCGCAACAACGAATCAACCGCTATCGCGCGCGCTGGTGGCAGAAACGCAAGAGCCTGCGCAACCTCGTGCGCGAGCAGACCGGCACCGCGGCGACACACGTGGATGCCGATGCCGATGCCATGGCGACCGATGCCGTTGCTGCGCTGGCCGATGCGTCAAGCGGTGCGGTGAAGTTCGGCTATTACACGAGCGTTGTCGTGCTGATGGATGAGAACGCTGAACTCGCCGATGCCGCGGCGCGCGACGTGCTCAAAGCGATCCATCATGCCGGTTTTGGCGCGCGCATCGAAGACGTCAACGCCGTCGAGGCGTTCTTGGGGACGTTGCCCGGCCACGGCGTTCCAAATATCCGCCGACCGCTGCTGCACACGCTCAACCTCGCCGATCTGCTGCCGCTCACGACCATCTGGCCTGGACTCGCGCAGCAGCCGTGCCCATTCTATCCGCCGCACAGCCCGCCGCTCGCGTACGCGGCAACCACGGGCGCAACGCCGTTTCGTTTGAACCTCCACGTCGGGGACGTCGGCCATGCGTTGGTCGTCGGGCCGACCGGTAGCGGTAAATCGACGTTGCTGGCCTTCCTGCTCGCGCAGCATTTCCGCTATCCCGACGCGCACGTCTTCGCGTTCGACAAGGGCTACTCGCTCTATGTGCTCTGTGCCGCGAGCGGCGGATCGTACTACGAGATCGGCGCCGACACGGGGCCGGCATTCACGCCGCTTGCGCAGATCGATGCGCCCGCCGAGCGGCTGTGGGCGCAGGAGTGGCTGGAGACGCTCGTGACGCTGCAAGGTGTGACCGTCACCCCGGTGCACCGGCGCGCGCTGCATCGCGCACTCGAGCTGCTCGCCAGCGCGCAGAGCCGCACGCTCACCGATCTCGTTAACACCGTGCAAGACCAACTCTTGCGCGACGCGCTCACGCCGTACACACTTGCGGGCCCACTTGGGCGCTTACTCGATGCCGAACGCGATGAGCTCGACGAGAATCTCTTCCAAGTCTTCGAGCTCGACCACGTCGCGATGATGGGCGAGAAGAACCTCGTGCCCGTGCTGCTCTATCTCTTTCATCGGGTGCAGCGCCGGTTGGCGCGCGGACGCCCGGCAATCGTTGCGCTTGGCGAAGCGTGGCTAGCGCTCTCGCATCCGCTCTTTCGCGAGAAAATTCGCGAGTGGCTCAAGACCTTGCGCAAGAGCAATGGCGCGGCGATTCTCGAAACGCAATCCATCAGCGACATCACCGAGTCGCCGATTCGCGACGTCATCATCGAGTCGTGCCTGACCAAGATTTTCTTACCCAATAGCGAGGCGCAGACCGAACACGCCGCAGGCGCCTACAAAGCGCTGGGGCTGTCGTCGCGCCAGATCGAGTTGATCGCGCGCGCCGTTCCCAAGCGCCAGTACTACTACAGCAGCCCGCTGGGCAAACGGCTCTTCGAACTGGGACTCGGCCCGATCGCGGTCAGCTTTCTCGGTTCGGCCGGCCGCGACGACCTCGCCGCCGTGCGCAGCCTGCGCGATCGCTTTCCCACTACGTGGCCGGCCGAGTGGCTGTACCGGCGTGGGCTGCGCGATGCGGCCGCGCAGTGGGCCGAGTTGTCACCACCCGCTTCAGCGCTCACCCCACCTTCTCTTTAAGGAGACCACCCATGAAACGAAACCTCTTCCGCGCCGTCGCGCTGATGGCGGCGCTTCTCTGCGTGCCCGCACAGCCGGCCCAAGCGCAAGTGGCCGTCTATGACGCGGCGAACTATGTCAAGAACACGCTGACCGAGCTGCACACGCTGCAGATCGTGACCGACCAGGCGACCCAGATCGCCAACCAGCTTCAGCAAATCGACTACCAGGTGCAGAGCTTGCGCAACTTTCCCAGCGGCATCTGGGGACAAATCCAAGGCGATCTGCAGGCACTCACCCAGATCGCGAAGGTCGGGCAGAGCATCAGCTACGGCGATGCGAACTTAAGCACCGAGTTCACGCACATGTACCCCGGCTACGAAGTGCCGACAAACTACACGCAGGCCTACACGCAATGGGGGAGCAACGCGCTGGGCGGCATGCAAGGCGCGCTGCAGTCAGCGGGGTTGCAGAGCACGCAGTTCCAGAGCGAAGATGCACTCTTCAGCCAGCTTCAAGGACTCTCCAACGGCTCGGTCGGCCAAATGCAGGCGCTGCAAGTCGGTAACATGATCAGCATCCAGGAGGTGCAGCAGCTCGAAAAACTCCGGCAGCTGCAGATGGCTCAAGTCCAAGGTGAGTTTGACTACCTCGCGACGCAGCAGCAGAACGATCTGGTGAAGTTCGCAACCCTGCGCGCGTGGCTGGACAGCCAGCAAAACTACAAGTCCAGCGAGTAGCGTTGTAATGCAACGAATCACGAGAGCAGCATCGCTGCTCTTTTTTCTTGCGCTCCTGCCGATAACAGCGCTGGCGGACTCCGCGCCGGTCTGCGTACCGGGAGCGGGCCGGGGCGGTATCCTCACTGGCCTGGCGCATCAGTTCAGCACCACGACCCAACCCTGGATGACGACCGCGCTGCACTATGCGCAAGGCCTCTTCTTTGCGCTGGTCGCGATCGAGATCGCATGGTCCGCGATCACGTACGTCTTGCAGAAGGACAGTCTGCCGGACTTCGTCGCGTCGCTGCTGCTCAAGATCCTGGGCGTCGGATTCTTCTTTATCGTGCTGCAGCCGCAGTACGGACCGGTCTGGATCGGCGACATTATCTCCAGCTTCAGCCAAGCCGGCAGTGCGATTAGCGGGCAGGTGCAGTTGACGCCCAGCGACCCGAGCTCGGTCTTCAACTGCGGGACGGATATCGCCAACGCCATGCTCGAGAGCACCTCGGAAAATCAGGGCATGACGCTCGGCAATATCTTGCCTATGATCGAGATCGTTCTTACCTCGATGATCTGCGCGCTGGGCGTCGTGCTAGCCTTTGCGATCATTGCGGGGCAGCTGCTCATCACGCTGGTCGAGTCGTATATCGTCATTGGTGCTGGGGTTTTCATGCTCGGTTTTACCGGCAGCCGCTGGACGCTGGTGTTCGGAGAAAAGTACGTTGGCTACGCGGTCAGTATCGGCATCAAGCTTTTCATGCTGGAACTCATCGTCGGGCTGGGGTTCGACCTCGGACAGCAGTGGGGTTCACTATTCGCTAACGGCATCGCACCGCCGGAGACCTACATCGAGGTAGTCGGCGCGGCGCTGGTCTTCGGTTTTCTCGCCTGGCAGATTCCCAGTCTGGCGGCGTCCCTCATGAATGGCGCACCACGGATGACCTTGGGAAGTTTTGTGAGCACCGCCGGCGCCGTTGCGGTCGGCGGC
>JBAUZB010000220.1:0-39835 GCA_049585095.1 Candidatus Tumulicola sp. | reverse complement strand
CGGGCCGAGCCTTAACCGTACGTGAAATCCGGCTTGCTTTGCCCCACCTCTATAATATAGCCGTCAGGATCGCGGATGTAGCAGCGCGTCTCACCATACTTGTCCAGAGGTTCGGTGAGAAACGTCGCTCCCCGACTCTTCCATAACTTGTAGCACGCTTGAATATCTGCTACACGAATATTCATGAAACTACTGATCTCGTTGGGGTCTGGAGGGGGGCGGAGGGTCACCGTTGGTTTGTCAGGTGTCGGACCGCCCCCAACGTTGATTATGAGCCACGTGTTTGCGATTTTGATGTACGGCGGTGCGTTTCCATCGCCCATGCTCACAATTTCTCCCCCGAAGACCGTTTTGTAGAATTCGGCGGATCGCTCGAGGTCGGCCACTGTGAGAAAATGAGCGACGGTAAACCCCTCGTCCGGTGGCATCTGATAGCTTTTTTGCTCGACTTGTACTTCGTCCATTGATCTCTCCAATTGCGGTTATAGTTTAATGCGCGGGAGCGTCGCCGGGTGAGCGACGCATCGTTGACAGTGGCAATCCGTTCCACGACGCCTGCGATATTTTAACTTAGAACTAACAAATGACGGATACCTTCATCGATAACTCGAACGTGTACCGAGGCGCCCCGTCGCGCGTTGCCTATCTCGGCACGGAGGCGATAAGGGAGCTCCAGGGAGGGGCCGTGAGGCCGCAGCGTTACCGGTACCGCGCTACCACTAATTGCCTAATTCTCGGTCGTTAGGTGGCCGTCACTTCTTCGAGTTGATGTAGCAACGCTTCCCATTGGATGACGCGCTCCCGACTACTCTTTTTCAGTCCAGCGAGTTCTTCGCTCAACGCCTTGGATACGGCCGCATCGGTATAGATCTCGGGCGACTCGAAGAGAAGCTCGATCTCGTTAACGCGCGCATCGAGGCCTCCAATTTCTCGTTCGATTCGCTCGATCTGCCCCTTTAGCTGCGAGCGTACGCGCAACGGCGTTTGACGCGACGCCTTTGCACGCACGGTCGACTCTTCGACCGCGCGGTCAATCGCCGCTTTGTCGCGCTCGCGCTGGGCCGCCTCGTACACGTCGTAACCGCCGTCGATGAGGCCCCACACGCCCCGTTCAACCCACAATACCCGATCGCACAGGCGCGACAGAAGATAGCGATCGTGCGAGACGACGACGATCGTTCCCTCGTAGTCGCATAAGACGCTTTCGAGTGCTTCGCGGCTGTCGATATCGAGATCGTTGGTCGGCTCGTCGAGCAGCAAGATGTCGGCCGCGCGCGCCATCAGTCGTGCCAGCATGATACGGCGCCGCTCGCCACCGGAAAAATCGCGGACGGGTTTGTCGCCGGCATCGCCGCTAATACGCATGCGGCCGAGCAGGCCGCGCGCCTCCTGCGGGGTCAGCGCAGCGCCGTCCAGCACGGCTGCGAGCGCGCTCTGCTGGACGTCGAGTTGATCGTGTGAGTCTTGGGCAAAGTACGCGACTTGCGCCGCGGGGTTGAAGACAACCGACCCGGAATCCGGTTGCGCTGCGCCGGTCAGTATCTTCAGAAGCGTCGACTTTCCGGAGCCGTTTGGACCGACGATGCCGAGGCGCTCTCCCCGCTCGACGTCGACCGCTAGCCGGCTGAAGAGTTGTTGATCGTAGGCTTTGCTTAAGCCCCGGGCTTCGAAGGCGAACCCGCTGCCGGCGCGCCGCGATGGGCGCAGGCGGACAGAGATCGCGCGTTGGGGAGCCGCCGGAGGCGGGGCTTGGGTTATCGCTTCGACACGCGCCAGCTGCTTCTCGCGACTGCGCACTTGGCTGTAATCCGAGGAGGTGTGCGTCGCTCGCAGACCGGCGATTGTCCTGCGCCGCTTATCCCGTTCGACAATGAAGATTTCGTACTCGCGCCGCTCCGCCTCTAGGCGCACGTCTTTCGCTGCGACGTACGCGGTGTATGCGGGCCGTGCGGGTGCGTAGGCGTGGAAGCGCCCTCGCTCGATCTCCCAAATGCGCGTAGATATCCGATCGAGAAAGTAGCGATCGTGTGAAACGACGATATAACCGCGGGGGTCGTTGGACACGAACGATTCGAGCCAGCGGATCGTCGCGACGTCGAGATGGTTAGTCGGTTCGTCGAGAATCAGGTAGTCGGGCTCGTCGATCAGCACGTGCGTTAATGCTACTTTCGCCCGCTGGCCGCCCGAAAACGAGCGTAGCGGACGATCGTATTCCGTTGGCGCGAAGCCGAATGCGGAGAGCATGGTGCGCAGCGCTTTGTTGCGCACGCCCCACTCTTCGTGCGTCGCTCTAGCCAGCGCAGCGTCGACGAGGCCCTGCAGCGTCGACTCGGTCTCGTCGGCAACCCCCTGAGCGAGATATCCGAGCTTCAGGCCTTTTGCCCGTACGACGGTACCTCCGAATGGCCGGTCGACGCCGGCGAGGAGACGCAAAAGCGACGACTTCCCCGCGCCGTTGGGGCCTACGAGGCCGATGCGTTCGCCGTGGTTGAAAGCTCCACTAAGACTCGAGAATACTTCGCGCGCCCCATAGTGACATTCGAGATCAGAAAACCGCAACAATTCCACGCCGAGCCATAGATTTGCGCGCGCCCAGCCAGCGGGCCTTTGCGCGGCGAGCCTACGGCCTCTTTAGGGCAACGACGATCTCGGGGCAAACCGGGCCCGTACCATGCCCCTCGCTGGCGCGCGGTTACGGGATAGCTAGCCGGAAGACGGTCCCGTTGTTGTTAGTGCCGTCGAACTGAGTTGTGCCAAACAGCGCGCCGTTCGCGTAGAGCAAGCTCGACGGGAACGCTTGATAGACACCGCTGAAGCTGTACAGCACGCGCTCATTGCCTTGCAGACTAACACTGTAAATGGCTCCGTCGCCGTCCACGCCGCCGTAGCCCGCCGTTCCGTAGAACGTGCCGTTCACATAGATTAAACTCGTGCTGGGCAGAGCCGCGTCATATTGCAGGTTGTCACTTGAAAAGCTGTACATCACGTGCTCTGCGCCCGCGGTGCTCAAGCTAAAGACGGCACCGTGGCCGATCTTGCCGCCGAATTCCGTCGTGCCGTAGAGCGTGCCCTTCACGTTTATCAAGCCTGCCCAGGGATTCGCCCCGTCCGGTTCGCCTTTAAAACTGTAAAGTACTCGCTCCGCGCCCCCAAGACTCTCACTAAAGACGGTGCCGTTGCCGTACTTGCCGCCAAGAGTCGTCGTGCCAAAGAGCGTACTTTTGACCAACGCCAAGCCGGAATAATACGGAAAAGCGCCGTCTGTGCCCTTCCCGAAACTGTGCAGGACGTGCTCGGCACCCGTCTTGGGATTGATCGCAAAAATCGTTCCGCATCCGCCATACGTGGCGCAAGTGCCACCTGCGTATGTCGTGCCGTAAAGCATATTCTTCACATAAATAAGGCCCGCTCTTGGGTAGCGGCCATCCTGACCGCTACCGAACGCGTGCAACACTTTTTCCGTACCCGCCGAGCTGACGCGAAAAACGACTCCAGCGTCGTTCGGGCCGCCGGAGTAGGTTGTGCCATAAAGGATGCCATTTGATTCGATCAAGCTCGCTTCGGAGCCCGCGCCGTCGGTGCTGCCGCCGCCGAAGCTGTGCAGAACGCGTTCCGCCCCTTTCGAGCTCGTCTTGAAGACGGTTCCCATTGCGGCGGCGCCGCCCAGTGAGGTCGTGCCTAGGAAATTCGCACCGTCATAGATGAGACTCCCAAACGGAGTATTTCCGTCCTTGGCTCCGCCGAAGCTGTGCACCACGCTAAAGCCTCCGGCATTGCTTTTCTGCGAGAATCCGGCGCTTGCCACGCTGGGCAATGCCGGCCCGGTCGCGCGCGAGCATCCCGGCAGGCCAATGCACAAGACCAAAGCGGACCCGACTACAAACGGTGAACGGCGCAAGATAACTCCCTTTCAACGGCTGGAAAGCGCAACAGGCCGGCCAATATGGCCCGCCTTGAGCGATCCTTCAATCCATGCTGCGCCTTCCCGTTGGTTTTGTCAATCGCTAGAAAGCGGTTCGTCTACCGACAAAGCAAGCAAATGCGCCCAAAAAGGATGCTACGCATGGGCCGCGTGCTCGCTGCGGCCCGACTCCGAGAAGAGTATGCTACTAGTCCACAAGTCGTTTTGCAACAGGACGCGAGGCGCACGGCAGTATCGCGTTGCGGAAGAAGGCGATCGGAGTGGTGCCTTCGAGATCGCGCGAAGACGCGATTGCGATCGCGTTATCGTTCGTGGTTATCGTTAAGGCGTAACGGCAACAGGACCTCGGCTTTGGCTGCCAAGGTCCTGCGCGTTCGTTTTGTCGGTTTTACGGTTTCGCGAGTTCGAACCAAACGTTGTCACCAACGGGAACGGTACCGACTAAGGGCAGCGGCGACCACGACGGTGCGTTGTTAAAGAACAGCGTTCCGCCGCCCGTCGGCGCTCCGAGGTTGATCGGAAAACCGCCTATCGGCGTGAAGCTGTTATCGTAGGCGTAGAATTTGTAAGTGTTGCCGGTCGGAACACCGAGGATTCTGGACCGGTTCGAGTTTGGCGGTACGATTGGCGCGGTGAAGCTGGCCGGTGCGGGATCTTGCGGAAGAACGTGCAGTTGGATGAAAAGCACCGGCGTTTCGCCGCCTGGCACGGGAACGCCACCGGGATTGGTGGTGAAACCCTGCGTCGTAAATTTCAAGCCACCCACGGTTCCGGGGCCGTAGTACAAACGAGCGACGAATCCGCTGCAATTCGTGACTTTGAGGAAACTGGTGGTGGAGCTACGCGTGAAAACATCGTGGATATTGCAGTTATCCGGATGGGCCCGAACGCTCGGCGCGGAGCTCAGCGATTGGGCACCCAACGGCAGCGAACTCTGATTGAGCGCCTGGCCGCAGCCCGCAACGAGCGGCACGGCTAATGCAAACGCAATAGGAAGAACCTTCATGCTCTAAAACCTCCTAGAAGTAATCCGGCCGCAACGGCGGCCCGACATAGAGTCACGTTTCGGTTTGAGGTGTGATGACCTGCCTCGAATGGAGACAAGTCATCGAGGCCGAACCGATTCTCATAATGGAGCCGCAACACTGCTGCGAATGGCAGCGGCGTATGCCGACGAAGTCCAAAACGGCGAGAGAACTCGGGCATCACGCGACGCCCGTACGTGCGGCGATCAAACGCGCCGTCGCCTGGTATCGGTCCTACTAGGGATCGTTGCCGCCGCTGACGCTCGCGGCCGGCGGGGAGTAAGGCGGCGCGCTGATGTGCACGAACGGTCGAGGGGAGGCCCTGAAGTTGAAGGCGTCCATCAGGTCGTCCGCGCGCTCATCGGTCGTTCCCAGCGAACCCTTGGGAATGCCGAAGGTGACCTCGGCGAAGGCCAGCAGGCTGCCGAACTCGTGTTGAATGTGCGAAACGCTCGCCTTCTTGGCATACGGTGAGATGATAACCAGCGGAACGCGAAAGCATAGCTGGTAGTATTTACTCAATCGCGGCGGCAGAACGTGATCGTACCATCCGCCCCAGTCGTCCCACGTGATTAAAATCGCAGTGCTATTCCAATAGGAACTCTTTCCGAGCGTGTTGACAATCGCCGCCACCCACGACGGTCCCGAAGCGCTTTTGCTAGCGGCGTGGTCGGAGTGCATCTCGTCTGGAATCACCCATGAAAATCCGGGCAGGTTGCCGGTGGTGATGTCCGAGAGGATCGTCTGTGGCGGCGCGATGACGTTGGCATAGTCCGGCCCGTAGCGCACGTGCTTGATCGCGTCCATCGCGTGCCACCAACCCGTACCGAGATTTTGCTGGTAGTAGTGCCACGTTATGCCCTTTTGGTCGAGTAAGTCCGACAGTACCGGTCGCTCGAAACACGGGGGCGAGGTAGGGCCGAGCGTTCCGTCGTGCGGGTTGATCGTATGGACCATCGACTCCGGCCCGGCGTCGCAGCCGGCTTCGTCGTGCTCGCCGTCGTTTTCGTTGAAGGGAGAGTCGAGGTCGTTGTACTTCGTGATCGGCAGCGCGGCCGCCGATCCGCTAACGATGAACTGGTGCGCGGGAAAGCTGCCGCTCTGGTTGGTTTGAAACATGCGGTCGGCGAACACGTATTGTGTCGCCATGTCCCAATAGGGCTGAACCTCCGACGCGGGAGCGTATCCGAAGGGTTTGTTTGGGTAATTAGGACTGCCGTTGTCGAAACCGTCCATTTTGCCGCCGTCGTAGTCGACGAGGAAATTGGGGTGCCCGTGAGGCAGGTCGTACGCGGCCTTCAGGGAGACGGGATGCAATGTCACGACCTGATCCTTGGAGTTCAGAGCCTTCTTCGAGATGTCGGCCCCTTCGGCGATCAACTGCGGCGACTGAAACATATAGTCGGGCGTCCGGTTCTCCTGGACGATCAGAATGATGTGCTGGATCGGCGACGTCCCGACGTGGAGCTTTGCCGACAGCATCCCGCCGTGCGCCGGTAACGATGTGGACTGCTGGCCCGCACACGCTGCAATGGCCAGAACTAAAACGAGATAAAGTGCGACGATGGGGCGCATGCAATGCACCTCCTCATAAATGGCCCGTTCGGCGGCCGTTTTCTTCGGCCTTTGCGGTCACCGGTGGGTCTCTCCAGACACTCCTTACTCTCGAGCCATGTATTCGACGGTCTTTAGCGACGCTGGAGGGTTCGCAAGAGGATCTTCGTCTATAACGCGTGCTCGAATACGCTTCCGTAGTCGTATTGTCCGCCGCCTTCGGACGTGCCGTATAATTTTGCCGCCGAGTTCAACGACTCTGGCTTTCGGCGAGCTCGCGTCGTTTGCGTTCGCTCCGAAGCCATACACCGTGTTCTCGCCGCCTGACGTGGAGGGCTTTGAAGATCGTTCCGCCACCGTGGGAACCGCCAAGTGCAGTCGTGCCGTATAGATCACCGCTTACTTGAACCAAAGGAGAAAAGGGGTATACGCCGTCGCCGGACTTGCCGAATGAGTGAAGCACACGTTCGGAACCGTTAGTCGAAATAGCGAAGATCGTCCCCTCGTCGTACAGACCGCCGCGTGTGGTCGTGCCGTATAGCTCTTGATTGATGCCGACGGGACCAGCGGCAGGGTTTGCGGCGTCTTTGCCACCTTTGAACGTATGAATCACCTTCTCGGATCCGCTCAGAGAGACTGAGAAGATCGTCCCAAGGCCGGCGGACCCGCCGCTTGGAGTAGTGCCGTACAACTGCCCGTTTACGTAGGCGAGTCCCCCGGAGGGGGAGCTTCCGTCATTGCCGCCCTTGAAGCTATACAGCACTTTTTCGCTACCAGAAAGGGAGACTTTGAAGACGGTGCCCATGTTGTAGGTCCCACCAGTCTGGGTCGTGCCATAGAGCATGCCGTTGACGTGAATCACAGGCGCTGACGGCTCTCCGCCGTCCGGAGCACCCTTAAAGACATGGAGCACCTTCACGCTCCCCGAGGTCGAGGCGCTGAAAACAGTCCCTACGTAACCGAACTCGTCGTTTCCCTGCGTTGTGCCGTAGAGCGTTCCGTTTATGGAAAGCAAATCGCCGTAAGGATAAGCGCCGTTCGCGCCGCCCTTGAAACTGTGCAGCACCGTTTCTTTTCCGGAGGTCGTAACCTTAAAGAACACGCCTTTCCCGTTAGCTCCTCCGCTCGCCGTTGTTCCATAGAGAACGCCGGCCACAACTGTGAGCCCGGCAAACGGTTGGCTACCGGTCTTCCCGTTGAAGGAGTAGATCACTTCGGCCTTTTTTGCGTCAGGCGCAAGCACCGAAGGCAACGCGGCGATCGGCGACGACGAAGAACCATTTGCTTGGGAGCAACTTACGAGAAGAATGCAAGCAGCAGCGCTCAAACGCATGACAACCCTCCTATCGCCAGGGGGTTCTCATGCAAGCAACCATTGACCTCGGGGCGGCCATTGCCGGCGCGGGGCTCGTAAAGCCGCTGATAGCCCACCCGGGTTGTGCGCCGATTACTGCACCCGGAGTCACGGCCCAAACGCCAGCCCGTACGGCAGATTCACACCTTGGGATATCGTCCGCAACACCGACGTGCCACCCGGAGCATAGACCGTAACGTTTGTGGGCGGCTGATTGAAAAGCCCGGAATTTGCGACATATAAGTTTCCGGAAGCGTCAAACACCAGCGCGACGGGCCCGTTCACGCCCTGGGATATGGTCCGCAACACTGATGACCTGCCTGGAGCGTAGACAGTTACGGTTTCACTATCAACATTTGCGACGTAGAGATTGCCGGAGCCATCGAAAGCCATTGCATACGGATCGGCGATGCCCTCTAGAATCTTACGAAACGGCCTTGTTTTCCCAGGAGCATACACGCTTACGCTGCCATCGGGGTTACCGCCGTAGTTTGCAACAAAGAGATTGCCGGAGTGCCCGAATATTAATTCTTGTGGGTTCCTCACGCCCTTGGAGATCGTCCGCAGCACCGTGTCGCTGCCGGGGACGTACACCGTCACGGTGCTATCGTTGTAGTTTGCGACATAGAGATTGCCCGCGCCATCCAACGCCAGAGCTGTCGGACCATAGACGCCTTGTGACACCGTTCGCAGCACGTTCTTGCTGCCTGGCGCGTAGACCGTTACGCTGCCGTTCCCGTTGTTACCGAGGGCATTTGCAACGTAGAGATTGCCGGGGCCGTCAAGCGCCAGCGCATCCGGATAGGCCACGCCTTCTGAGATCGTCCGCAATGGAGATGTGCTGCCGGGCGCGTAGACCGTTACGGTACTCCTTCCGTTACAGTTGTGGATACCAACGCAGTTTGCGACATACAGATTACTGGCGCCGTCAAAGGCCAGTGCGAACGGATAGACTACGCCGTCGGAGATCGTCCGCAGCACCGTATTGCTGCCCGGGGCATAGGCTGTCACGGCGCCCCTCCCTTTGCCGCCACACTCCGCGCCGCAGTTTGCAATATAGAGATTTGGGCTTCCGTTCGCGGGAAGCGACTCTGAGCCGACTGCGGCGGATCGCGACGCGACCATCGCCGGCGCGACCGATGTCGGTGACTGAGAAAGACTGTTATTGCTACCGCCGCAGGCGGCCAAGAGCGCCGTACTAAGATACGCGCCGACGAGGCTACCGAGGTGCTTCATGCTGCCCTCCCTAGAAAATGGGAGTTACGCTGCGGCCGAGACGAAACTGCCAAAGTCTGGCTGGGTTTATTCGACGCCAAACCGCATCGTCAGCTTTTGTGGCGATTGCGACTGCATTTGCCTTCTAGCGAGACCAGCCGGAGAAAGGACGGCACGAAAACCGCAGTTACCGCCGATGCAGATGCTCGGCGGAAGGGAACTCCCCTAGCGCGAAACGCGACCCATGGCAGAATACTTCGACGGGAAAGGGCCGCGTCGGCCGTGCGTCGTTGCCTGGTTACGGTAAACGAATGATACGACGCTACCTTGGACTTGCGGCGTTCCTGCTTCTCGCCTCGCAGACCGCGACGAGTGCCGCAAACGGCGATGGCATCTACGCTCGCCCCGGCGTTCGTTATTCGACTGGAAGCGGTTCCCTGAATTTCTACTGCATAGGCTCGGGAACGCAGGCCGTCGTCTTCGATCAAGGGTGGGGCGACTGGTCCCCGGCCTGGGCGGTCGTTCAGCCGCAGGTGGCAACCTTTACACGGGCATGCTCATACGATCGCGCGGGATACGGATTCAGCGAGCCCGGACCGATCCCGCGTACGAGCGTGCGCATCGCAGACGAGCTCCACGCTGCGCTGCATAGTGCCGGCATCTCTCCACCGTATATCCTCGTGGCGGCCGCGTTCGGCAGCTACAGCATGCGCGTCTTTGCCGATCGCCATATGCCGGAGGTTGCGGGCATCGTTCTTTCCGACGCCGACGACGGCGACGTCGAACCCGCGAAGTGGCAAGCGCGCGACCTGAACGATATTCCGCGGCTCGTCGCCGGAATGCGCCGCTGCCGAGACGCGATCGCGAGCCGTTCGCCGCTACCGGCGCAATGTCCACGGAAATTCTTTCGCGGTTTACCGGAGCAAACGTTCTCCAGGGAACTCAACGCGACGCTGCTGAACGAGATACAGACGCAAACGGCGCCCTACGACGCCGCCATTTCCGAAATGGAAGAGATGCCAGACGATTGGAGCTACCTGCAGCAGCACGTAACGTCGTTCGGTTCCAGGCCGGTTCGCGTGCTTACGACCTGGCATTTTGGGCGCCCCCTCAACGCCCGCCGACGTGCGTCGCGTACGGCTTGCATTCGAGCGCGATTCATCTCGTGCACAGGCTTCGTGGATTCGTCTCTCGACCAACGCGCGCCAAGTCTTTGATTACAATGAATATAGGTATTACATTCAGCTCGATCACCCGCAAATCATCCTCAAGGCAATTCGCGATGTGTTCCATATTGCGGCATTTCGGGCTCATAGTGTCCCAAAATGATGGCTGTCCCAGCGGGTAGTTTTACAAGTCTGCACTAGAGAAGTTCGGTGGTGCCCGGACGACGCCGTCGGCTATCTCAAGCGCGCGTTGAGAGCGTTGAGAAAGTGCTGCTCGAGGCTTCCGTTTGACGGAACGAATCTGCCGCCGAGAGGGCTGTCGATATCGTTCAGTAGGACGATGATGCGCACCGAAACGACGATGCGAGATCTCACGACCCCGCCCTGGGTTTCGTCCGGCGTCGTCTTGAACGAGACGAAGTACTTCCCGGCGGCGCCTTCCGGCACGTTAATGCGTGCCTCGGGGGCAATCGCGGCCAGCAACTGCTCGTTGCTTAAGGGGATCGCACCCGAGCTCACGAGCCCGCGGGCGGGGTCGTTCTGAACGACCGCGATTCTCTGCTCTGCCAAATAACGCGCGATCGATTGACTTACGCCGGCGGCCGCCACCGGCGCCGTCAATGCAAAGGTCCGTGGGCTCGGTGCCGCCCGTGGGACGGATTGTGCGACCTGGCGGCTAACCACGCGGTTCCCTCCGATGGTGGCTTTGTGACCGGGTGGAACGTTCGCGCGAGCGAGGAGCACGGAAAACCCGCTGACCACTCTCCCGTTGACTACCGAATCGATGTTCAGAACCAAGTCGTGCCGGAGATACCGCGTTATAGACAGCGGCAGCTGTTTGATGACGATCGTTCCGATTTGCAGCTCGTTGGGATTGAACGGCATCGCGGCGCCGACGACCGGTCCGCGCGCCAATGCCATTTGCGTCCTGGCTGCCGGCTTCGCCGGAACGCTCACAACCGGGGTGGGAATCGCCGGCCGAAGCTCGATGGGTGTACGCGACGTATCGGCGATCAGCTGAATGTTGACCGGCCTTGAGAGTGGATTTCCAACGATGAACCTGATCGGAGCCATTGGGCCCGAGCTCGTGGTGACGTCGAAGAAGTTCGTCTGCGCATCGTTGTTGCTCAAGTTGATGTCGGACGCATACTCGATGTCAACGCGAACGCAGAAGTGGCTGAACGTCGAGATCGGCGCGGGCCAGATGCCGCCGTTGGTATCGCTGAGATTCGTCAGATCCCAGTTGACCGGAACGGTCTGTGAGGCACCGCCGGCAGGCACGTTAGCGGTGACCGTTCCGATCGTTTCAAAGGCGGAGTCCGGAATGGACGCGTACCACGGCGCGAAACGGAAGCGTACGACGGCGGCGGTTGCGTCCACATTTCCGAGATCGCGAATCCGGGCTTGCAGCTGGTTGATGACGCCCAGCTCTGCGTTCACTTGGGTGCCGACGGAGTTGACGACGAAGATGTCGGGCGACTGCCACAAGGGACCGACGCCGGTCACCTCCCCCCAGGGTGTGATTGCGAGATCGGTGCCCGTCACGTCGGATTCGACGTTCGACCATACGTCCTGGTCGCCACGCCCGGCCGGACTGCACGGTGCCGACGCGCCCACTGGTGGCGTGCACAGACTGCGCGTATCGCCCCACGCTCCAAGCAGACCGTTTGCGTCGGCGAATGCGTACTCGTAGTCGCCCATGTAGGTCGGCGCAAATATCGAATCGTAGCCGACCGACGGGCTGAACGAGGCGGCGGAAAACGCGCGATTGTACCAGGTCATCCCCGCATCGGTAGAGCCCGCTTCGTAGATGCGGATCTGCTGATTGGCCGCGTCCTCGCGCCGGCTATACAGCAGAACCTTGATGTGCCCGGTCACGGGAGAGACCGAGATGGCCGGGAACCAGTTGTCGTTCGTGGTGGTGTCCGCGCCGATTGTCGCCGCAGCGCCCGTCGTGATATCGCGCGGCGTAGACCAGGTCTGCCCTCCGTCGGCCGACGACGTGAAGAAGACTTCCGAACGTGGAGTCGCGCTCGAGGCCGACGGCTGCGCCTGAAAGACGACGTACATGTTTCCCCGGGTCGGACTCCCCGGCGGGGTGTTGTCGATCGCTAAGTACGGCATGCTGCGTGTGCGTACGGTGATTGCTCCGGTGGTCAGCGCGCCTGCAGTCGCCGCGAACGAGGCGACCGTCTTGCTCTTGTTCGGATCGCTCGGGTCTGGATTCTTGAACGTCGCACCGCCGTCTTTGGACTTTACGAGATTGATCGTGCTGCTGCCGCTCGATGCAAGCGTCACCCACGCAACGTAGACCGATCCGTCTGGTGCGACGACCGGAATGACGCCCGTCTGGAACGATTTGGGTACGCCGGCAAGCTTGATCGTGGGGCCAAACGTCAGCGGAGCCGTCGAGGTCGAGGCGGCAAACTCCGCGCTCGCGCGCGATTTGTCTGGGTTCGGAAAATCGGACCAGCCAACGTAGACCCGCCCGTTGTGCGTTCCACCCGTCGTGTCGATCGCTAGGAACTCTTTATCCTCGAACCCGCCCGAATTCGACGATGGTCCCGAGATCGGCACCGGGTCTGCGAAGGCGACCGCCGGCGACGTCGAGGGCGACTGACTCACGCCAATGTACGACGCGGCCCCAGATTCGAGAAGCGACCCGTAGTAGAGCGTTCCAGTCCCATCGAATGCCAGCGTGGGATCTCCGTCGAGTTGGTAGGAACCCCAAGGCAGAAACCCTCCGTCCGTGAACGACATACCTCCGTCTCTCGAGTACGCGAACCCTAGAAAGGTGTTCCACGCGCCGCCTCCGACGATTCCCGCCTGGCGCGATGTGTTGTAACCGATCACGACAAGCGATCCAGAGCGAGCCACGGACGTTTCGCTCTCGGTGGTGTAGTTCCCAAGCGTCGGCGAGTTGTTGTCGGGCGAGTTGACTTGCACGTCGGCGATCGCCGGTCCGGCGCCGCCAAGGATCATAGCAACGACGGTGATCGCGGCGAGGCTGCGCACACGCGCGGTGCCGCTGGCGATACGGCGATAGAGCACTCTTAGAATCGGCATTGGACGCTCCTCCTGCCCGGAGGGCAGCGCACTCGCACCGCCGGAACGATTCGATTCTACCTGTAGCGGCTGCGATAAGCAAGCATCGGCGCACCCTCATCCGTAAACGCAAGAGTAAGCGCTATCAGGTTCGTGTTGACCTCGAACCAACGTCGCTTGGTAGGCGCGGCCAATTGCCTCATGATGTAGCGTTTTGGTTTGATGTGTGGATGGTGATCGTTTCCATGTAACCGTCTCGTCCTACGTTGTCGGTATAATCTTTGTTAGCGTACACCGCGACGCAGATTCCCGTATTGTCGGTTGACGTGAAGCACCGCTGAAACTGCGGGAATCCCTTGGTATCCCAGCCCGGTTCGTTCTTGAGCCGCTTTAGCATCTGGCTCCATGGATCGTTCGCCTTCAGGTCTTCGGGGATGAACGGCGAGCTGAACGAATAGTAGCCGGGCCGTGAGTTCGGAAGCGCGGTTGCAAGGTCGAGCCAGTAGGGCGCAAGCGTCAGCGTGGGAAGCGGAGAAGCGGAAAACGTTACGCGATTCCACCGCGGCGGTCCATCGCCGTTGTAAAGGGGCGTCTTAGTATCTTGCTTGAGAAGGTACACCGCCCACGCCACGCCCTTATCGAGCGGCAGTGAGACGGAAGACGATTTGGACATCGACATGCCGAGCAACTGCGCAAAGGACGCCGCGGCGTCACCGGAGACAACAAATGTTTTTTCGACGGCGTTCGGAAAACGGGCGCCAGAAGCATTCACTGGCAAGAGAATACAAAAGACGGCGGTCGCAACGATCGCAGTAACGATCCGAGTGGAATGGAGCGCACTCTTCACCTATCGATAGTTAACGAGGCGCCGAAAACATCCTCGGCCTGACAAAACGAAACGTGCATGCGCTTAACAGTTGTAAGCCCCGAGAAAATGGAGCAGGTCGGTGATCGCTCCAGAGTAATAGAATTGGATCGGCGCGTAGTGAATATCGTAGATCTGATAGGAGTTGCCATTCATCCTCACGATTACCGTGACTTTCGTTCTTAACCGTGTATTCGCGAACGCAAATGTGACCGGAACGAGCGTCACCGCGCGGAGTTGTCCCCCGGCGCCTCCCATGTATACCTGGCCGACCCACGAAGGTCCAAGCTGATACGACGTCGCCGGTGACGGGGCCCCGACGTATGGATCGAAACTGGACAGTTTGGCAACAGCGTTATCCGGCGTGGTTTGGACGTAGAAAACCGGCTCTTTCTCTCCAATGCCTTTTAGGTAGGTTTGGTCGAGCTCCTCGAACAGGTTAGGATGAAACAACGGTCGGACTTGAAAATACTTCTCGGTATGGTGACGCATCGCGAGTTCCCAATCTATGTGGCCGTGCTGGGGCGCATACCAATCAACGTTGCCGCGGTGTGCTAAATACCAATCATAGAACTTCGTTACGACGATCGTCGCTCCAGAAGTTTTGGCGTCGGCTGCGGCTGTGGTCGCAAGCAGGATCAAGGCGCAAGCCAAGATCGTACTACGCACCGCCGCAGTCGTGTTCGCTGTTAATACCAGAGTATGACGCGCCCTGACGATAGTCGTACACGCCGAACTTCCGGCCGCGCAAGTCATTCTTAGGATCGCAGGCCTCGTCCGGCTTAGGCCCTCCCAAGAAGCACACGCGCACCCGGTCACCGGGCCGCTCGTGAATCATCACGCTGTTGCCTGGTTCGCCCCCGTAGTGGACCACCTCAGCCCAGATCACGCCGTTGGGTTGTCCGATTTTCGTGTTGAACGTGACCGCCGGGCCGCTGTCGATTATTTCTTGGCGCGTATAGGGCTCGTTCGGATTGCCGCTCGTTAGGCGCGGTTCCACCGAGCGCACGGTCGTGTCCACGCATGGCTTCGACGCAACAACCGTCTTCTCAGATGCCGCGACGAGATCGTTTGTCGGTCGCGCTTCGGCGACCGTCGAAAAGGCCGCCACTGCAAGTGAAGTCAGGAAGACTGCCTTTCGTACGGTATGCCTTCCCATCAAAACGCAAGCACGTCGTCGCGGAATCATAGCTGTTCGCTGTCCGGTATTCGGCGGGAGCGGCTGGGATCCCGTCATCCTGAGATTGTCGAGTGACCTCTCGAGATTAGGGCGTGATTTCGTAGAGTACGCCTTTGTATTTTGCTCCGCCCATTTCAGTCGTTCCGTAGAGGGCTCCAGCGTGCACGGTGAGACCGGCCGTTGGAGATCCGCCGTCGCGACCGGAGCTTGGCAGCAATATCAGGAAAGACGGTTACATGAATAAGATTGCACCGCTCCTACTCGTCCTTACGTTTGTTCTTGGCGCGCCGCTCGTTCTGATGCCTCTCGGTGTTGCCGCCTCGAGCCCATCCGCGAGCGACGAGTTGATCCGCCTCGAGGCGCGTTGGATTACCGCCATTCTCGACGGCGACCGAAGCACGGTTGGGTCAATATTGAGCCAACACTTTAAACACGTTACAAACGAAGGGACGGTTATCGACCGCGCGCAGGAACTGGCCAACATTAAGAAAGAGCCGTTTAAGATAGCGCTTAGCGAGCAAACCGTCGACTTCAATCCAAGCGGCGATGCGGCGGTACTCCACGGACTGGATACGATTACTCAGCCGGGAAAGCCGACAAAGCGCCAACGATTCACCGACGTTTTCTTCAAAGTAAACGGCACCTGGCTGGCCATCTCGGCGCAGGAAAACGTTATCGCTCCATAACCCCAAGGAACTTAAGAGTGGTACAAACATTTATCCTCTTGGGTCCGTAGCGCCGAGTCAAACTGCAACGATTACAAAGGCATCGGTGAGACCGTGGGGGCTTTTTAGCTAAACCGTGAGCCTCACCCATTCGCGGAGGAACCCCCGACCAAGGACTGAAGCTGTCATAAGGTGTGAGGCCGGATCGGAGCAACGGAATGAATCGACGAGCGCTACTCTTCGTCAGCTTACCGCTCTTCATCATAGCCACCGTACTATTGCTGGTTGGTTTGTACTTTGCGCTCCAGCGCTCGCAATACGAACGCCAGCAGACTAAATTGAACGAACAGGCCCAAACAAATGCGGAAGTCGCGGCCTCAAGTGGGTTCGACTTTCTCGTGCAGGGCCGATCGGTGGCGGCGAAGTTAATCCCCGCTTCGGCCGAGGTTCGACGCGGAGACTCTCTAAGCGTCACACTCCGGCTCGACAACAACCCGTTGCCAAGTACGGCCGGCCTTGGAAACGAATACGACGGCGTCCTCACCCCGACGTTATCGGTCGGTGACTGCACGGTAACGCCGGCCGTGGCAAGTTCAAAAGCGACGAAGGAGATGCTTCCGGCGTTCGTCTGGCAGTGGAGCGCCGACGATTGCAAGAGCGCCGGAAGCAAGGCGGTACAGGTGCTCCTGGCGTTTCGCCCATATGGGGCTGATAACGGATCCGACCCGGTCGCATACCGCGGGTTACAATTCGTCCGCTTCGACGATCCATTTTCGTGGGAGCAAACTCTCCAGGTCCTCGGCGCCGTCGCCGGCCTATTATCGGCAGCCTCAGCGCTGGCTGCGGTCTTTATTCGGAAAGTATCGGGGTCCTAGGCTTCCACACGAGTGTCTGATCCCGTTGGAAGCTGCGATCCACGATGCGCTTTGATGATCGGCATGGGATTCGATCCGTAACGCTACAGAACTCTCGCTGAGCCGTCCTCGGCGGGAAAAGGTCGCGCCATACAGAAAGTCGCGTAGATTCAAATGCATTTTGACGAACGAGTCGATCAGGTAAACTTCGAAGATCTGGAGCAGATTGCAGAATCTGACCAATTTGTCATCTATGCTGCGGGAAACCAAACGTATCTGTTGGTGCAGCGGCATCAGGGAACCCCGTGGATGACGCTGCGCCTTTCGGGCGACGGCTTGTTTCGAATCTCTTCGCTGCTCAATGACGCAATGCGCCATCTCTATCGCGAAGTCGCCTCGCGTCTTTCCCCGAACCGCTTAGCCGAAGAAGGCGCGGATCGCGCCCAAAGCGGTCAGCTCGAGTAAACGTGTAAGAGCAGGGCGCGCGTGAAAAACGCGTCACTTCTTTCAATTACTGCTAATGACTTACAAGCGTTGCGCGGGGGTAACCGCTATCCCCATGTTATCGTTCGATGGAGTAATGCCGTTGGTGATCCTGTTGATCCGCTTCAACGCACTCGGAGAATAGTCGAACACGTCGATCTCGCCTTTGGAGTAGTCGGCAACGAAGAGCACCTTGGACGTTCTATTGAAGGCGATGTATGCCGACGCGCTGGGGAGGTTGGGGGTAGCGATCGGCTTCTGGTTTCCGACGTCGTAAATGTTGAGGCTGGGCACCTCCTGATCGACCACCGCGATGTGCCCGCTTCCGTCGATGGCGATGCCGCCGGCGTAACCGAGCTTGATGTGCGTGTCGATGGGCGTGCTGGAGCCCACCTTAAACTCGACCACGGTGCCGGTACCGATGGCCTGCTGCGCGTTGCACGAAACGAAAAGATTCCCGTTCTTATCCAGCGCGACTCCGACGACGTGAAGGAAATTCTTATCATTGAGCGTCGACGTGGGGCTGGTTGCGCCCGGGGCGTAGACGACGACGTTACCGGAGGCACCGATCGGCCCGGAACCGTTTGCCACGTAGACGGTACCGTCGCGCGCAATCGCGACGTCGTCTGGAAATTTATTCAGATCGTCGAGCGTACCGGTTGGCGAGGTCGACCCTGCAGCGAAGACGAGAATATCTTCATCGTTACCGTTTGAGACATAGAGATCGCCGTTTTGGTCAACGCCCATCCCCTGCGGCTGCGCAAACGGACCGGATAGCGTTCCAGCCAGCGGATTGTTTGGCCCCGTTCCCTTGAGATAATAGCTGACGGTGTTGCCTCCGAACGCCGAGCTATAGATGAGGCCCGCTGCCTTCTGGGCGGCGGTGCGGATCGCGAAGGATTCACTCGAACCCGCCGCCGGCACGTAACTTGGAGATGCAGACCGGGAACAGCCGGCAAACGACGCGAGCGACAGCAGTGCAACGAGTGAGCCAAGAAATGAAGCGCGCATAAAACTAGCTTCGTAAACGTTTCTGACGTGCCTGCCGCAGTACCGATACGGCTGCCGCTCAGAAGGTAACACTCGGTCGTTTGCTATTTCGACACCGTTATGTGGGTGTCGTGAGGGGGCGACGCGGGGGACCGCCGAATGCACGCTCGACATGACCGAGTTGCAACAGATCCCCCTAAAAACCATCGACGATCGCGAGACCACGCTCGGCGACTACGCAGGTAGCGTGCTGCTCGTCGTCAACACCGCATCGAAGTGCGGATTGACGCCGCAATATGAGGGCCTGGAAGCATTGAGCAAGACCTATCACGACAAGGGGCTCGTCGTGATGGGGTTCCCGTCTAACGACTTCGCCGGTCAGGAACCTGGCGACGATGCTGAAATTGCGGCGTTCTGCACCGGAGCGTATTCCGTTGATTTTCCGATGTTCTCGAAGATCGCGGTTGTCGGCGAGCGTAAGCATCCGCTCTATGCCGAACTGATCGCGCGCCTTCCAAAGGCTCAGGATAGTGACGGGTTCCGCGAGGACCTCAAGGGCTACGGCATGACGCCCAATCCCGAGCCTGAAGTGCTCTGGAACTTCGAAAAGTTTCTCATCGCGCGCGACGGCTCGGTCGCCGCTCGGTTTTCGCCCGACGTCGCCCCCGACGATAGTCGCCTGCGCGAGGCCATCGAGCGCGAACTCGCGCGCTAGACCGACGAAACTTTTCCGCCGTTGGATTGGTCCGCTTCGCGACGGACTCTCAATTTGAGCCGGGATCGACGGCTACGCCGACGGGCTGCACGAGGTTGGCGTTCGTATAAGCGTGTTGAAGAGCGCCGCCCGGAAATTTGCGGGCGATCGCCGCGTCACCCGGCGTGTCGACGCCGAAGACGACGGTTTGCCCCGCGTCCAGCGCGATGTCACTCCAGAGGTCCGAGCCGGTATGGATTGAACTTCCCGTCCGCTTTCCGGCTTTTGTGAACTCCACGACTGCCGGCTTTGACTTCGCGTAGGTAGCGATCAGGAGCGTTCCCGCGGCGGTGGCTTTGATACCGCTCGACGACCACGCTTGCTGTGGGAACAGATAGTATCCGGACTCGCGGCCGCGGCGCCAACCGGTGGTTGCTGGAAACGGCGAGGCCCCGATGAAGCCGGTCGCAAAAATATTCCCCGCTTCATCGCACGTCACATAGGACTCGATCCCTCCGGCTCCGCTTTGCTGAGCTATGAGGCGGCGCGTTGGAGCTTTGCGGCCCGGTGGATACACGGCGACGCCACCTTGGTTGAGGGAGTCGGCGACGAACGCGGTGCCGTCGCCGCAGACGGCGACGTCGTTGGGTTGATTCGTATCGTTTAGGGTACGCGCCGGATCCATCGAGCCGCGTGGAAACACAAGCACGTCGTTTGCGCCGGGGTTGGCGACCCACAAGTTGTGTTGAGCATCGACGAAGAGCCCAGCGGGTTCGTTTAAGCCACTGGTGATCGTGTATTGCAGGTGGCCGCCGCGATCGAAGACGTCGATGAGATTGTTGGTGCGATCGGAGACGTATACGAGTGCCGTGCGCCCACCGGCGAACTCAACGGCGGGTGGGCCCGGTGCATATGAAGAGCTTGCGTTAGAAGCAAAGGAACACGCGGTCAAAAGCGGCAGCAAAACGGCGGTTATTGAGCGCGGCATCATAGGAACTACTCCTCGACGGTAAAGTGTGTCCTCCGTCTTGCGTAACGAGCTTGAGGTAGTCCTGCCGCTGGCACGCCGGCGTGCGCTTACCGGCAAAGCCTTACTCCTCACCATCGTAGTAGTCAAGCGCCTCACCGCGCATAATGCGGTACTCTGGCGCTTTGACGGCCCACTTCTCGCTGTCGGGATAGTGGCAGGATTCACCGATAGGATTGTCAGCGACGATGTAGATGATCAAATTGTCGGCGCGATTGTTGATGATTTGGTGCGACTCGTTCGGTTTGAAGAGAAATGCATCGCCGGCTTCGATCTCGATCTTGCCGCCGTGGTGCCGCACGACGCCGCCCCCGGAGATGACGTGATAGAATTCCCACTGCGCGCTGTGGGAATGGTAGGGGCACAGTGAGGAGCCGGGAGGAACGCGTGCCATTTCGACGTCGAAGGGATGCCGCTCGAGCAGATCCATTGATTTCGGCTTCCGTCCGAGCGCTTCGGAGATTTTCTTTTCGTCTCGAAAGAATCTCTTCGTCGGCGAGCCATGCGGCTGCCATGCAACCTCGGCTGAGTTGATTTTGCGCATCTCCATTCTTTCAGCGCACGGCCGAGCAGATCATGGTTGCGCCACTCTCGGCAAGCCGAACGGCGGCCGCGCGCATGCCGAATACGCGGCCGCCGAAAATGGTGCACCTGGCTTTGAGGCGCTTCGAACTCACCTCAATCTCGGCACTCTCATGGACGGTGCCGTGGCGAGCCGGTCGCGCTCTGCGTCGATCGGGCGGGCAACGATGCGGTAGTCGAACGACAGCGTCGAACGTCCGCGTTCGGTTTCGCGCACCTGAAAGCCGGAGGGAGTCTTAGCCGCGACGTAGAGGCCGCGCGTGTCTCCCAGCGGCGTGAGGAAAACGTAGTACGGGCTATTCCGATCGATCACGTACGCAAAATCCCGGTCGAACGCGACGTTCGCGACGCCGGCGACCATACGCGCCGTTCCGACGTCTTCAATCGTTGCCGACGCGGACTCGGACGCGTAGGCCAGAACGCGTCGGCCGTTTGCGCTGACGTGTCGCGTGCGCACCGACTTGACGACCGCACCGCCGGTGCATGCCAGCGCCGCATTGTAATCGATGGTGCACAGCCCGTTGGTCGAAGCGTTGTAGCCTTCGAAGATGTAGGTATTCGAGCTGTCGGCCTTCGCTTCGAGCGCTTCGTAGAAGTTCGAAGTATCGGCCGACTCGGAGTACACTCCGTCGCCGCTTCCCGACGACGTGCCGCGCTGGATGCCCGCGACGCCGGAGCCTCCCGAACCCGTCGAATGACCCTCGACACCGTTGGTGGTCGACGAGGTTCCATACACGCCTTGGCCGTTTGAAGAGCGGCCGTAGACTCCGTGGGCCGAACCGGTGGTCGCGGTGCTGATTCCCGACGTGCCCGAGTTTCCGTTGGTGGAACTCGTGACTCCGTGAACGCCGTCGCTGCTCGTGGCTAAACCGTAAACGCCCCAGGTACCGCTGCCCTTGGAGTTCCCCTCCACGCATGCGGTACCGCTATTGCAACCAAACGTCTTCGCCGTGTCGCGAACGGCGCGCTCGGCATGCACGATGCTTAAAGCGGACATGGAAATCGTTGCGCCGACAGCGATCGCACCGACCACCGCGACCGGATTGAATCGAAAATAAGACATGGCTCGCTTCCTTTCGTGGACTCGAATTGACCAAGCCTATTTCCGTACGGGCGAAGCGCATTCATCCGCGGCCTTATGGATAGGGCCGGCCCTCGACGGCGCGAGCATCGGATTCCGCATCCTACTCGCTAATGACGACGTCCCAGGGCGTATTGAGTCCGCTTGTGATGCTCTTCTTTGCGGAGTGTCCGTGCGGATAGTTAAAGGCGCCGACGACGTTCGCGTAGGCATCCGGGGCAATGAGCTTCTTGGCCGATGGCACAAAGAAGCCGCGCAGCGTATCTTGTGACAGCTTGAGCGAGATCGTTTTCACGACCGTCGAGCCTTGGGTTTGATAAATGATATTCGATTCATCGCCGACGTCGATGTACTGCCCATCCCATACAACGGCTCCGGGCGCATTCGGCGTCGTGCTCAGGGTGATGTCGGTAAAGGTAGAACTACCGGCGGGCAATTCCGCGTAATGGAATACGTCGCCCGCAGCGAAGCCGTCAATGAAGAGGTTTCCGGAATTATCGTAAGCCAGGCCGGTGTTCAGCGTGAAGTTGTGATCGCTGTGGATGCTCGGTCGGCCGGAACCATTGTGGTAAACGGCAACTTCGCCCAATTTTACCGATCCCGTCTCCCTGTTGATGGCAACGGCGAGGTCGCCGTTTTGACGATTGATGGCGCACGCGTATGGATACGAAACGCCGGTCAACTCCTTGATCGGCGTCGTGCCGCCGTGCGCGTATTCGTACAGTGCGCCGCTGGGACCGTAATCGGAGATCCAAACGTTTCCGCTGTTGTCGGCGCAGTCGAACAATGGTTGCACGAAGCCGGTTAGCTCGCCGGTGTACGACAAGCCGGGGTAGGTGTATACCTTTACGGTGGCGGAGCCCGAGTCCGTGATATAGAGCAGTTCCTGGGCGCGGCGCGCCGGTTTCATCCAGGGATTGGCGGCTCGATGCGCTTGGGTAGCGGTCGCCGCTAGCGCGCTGCTTGCAGCCGGCATGCCCGCAAGATTGCTGCCTCCGCAGCCTGGCAGCGTAAGCGCCGCCGCCAGCGGGGCGAGGACGAGAATGGCCGAGCGATTCATTGAGTGAGCTCCTTTTGAATAAATGCAGAGAGACGAAGCCATGGTAGCAGGCGGCCCGTACGAAAACGTTCGGGAGCCCTCTTCGACCGTCATCGAGCCCCCGGACCGGGCCACACGCGTCTTCGCTAAAAGGAAAAAGCCGGACCTACGCAGCGCGCAGGGTCAAAGATACCGTTGACGATCGCGCGCGACGGGTCGGGTCCGGCGCGCGAACGCCCTATTGCGACTGCAGCGTCAGCGTGTTCGTGTTGACCGCATAACTGCCGGCCGCGACGCGGCCGTTCGGGGTCGCGCAGATGACGCCGAAGTTCGGCCCATAGATCACGACTAAGCCGGGCGGCCCACACGGGACTTGCCGCAGGCCGTAATTCGACAACAGCGTGGCACCGGGACTGCTCGAGCTAATTGCATAGGACGTATACGTCTGGTTCGCATAGACGACGGAGCCCATGAGCGCCGCGGTTGCCGCCCCGGCTGCGAACGGTCCCCAGAACCCGCCGCCCCAGTACGCACCGTACGGTGCCCAAACGACGCCGTGATTCCATCCCCACGCCGGACCCACGTAGACGGGATTCGTCACGACGCGGCCATGGTAGTAGTAACCGTTCGTGCCGTTGGTGTTGTAATGGTAGGTGGAGCTCGTGCCCGTGTTCTTGTTGTATACCGTCATGTTGCCGGTGTTCTTATTGTACACGGCGGCGTTGCCGGTATTCTTGTTGTATGCGCCGGCGGAGTTGTAGCCGTTGTAGCTGCCGCTATTGTGATTGTACGTTGAGGAACTGCCGGTGTTCGCATGATACTGCGTCGCGGTATTCGTGCTCTTGTTGTAGGTCGTCGCCGTGCCGGTGTTCTTGTTGTAGGCGGCGCTGTTGCCGGTGGTCGAATTGTGAGCGACGGCCCCGTTGCTGCCTCTCGCGGTCCCGGTCGGCACGTCGTTGTGCATATCGAAGCCGCGCCCTTGACTCGGCGCCGGGCGGGCCATGCCGCCCCCGCGACCACGCTCCGCGGATGCGGTCATGGGCGCCGCCAGCAGTGCGAGCGCCAGAGCGATCGATAAGCTTCTCATGGTGTCGGCCCCTTGTCGAGTTTGCCGTTTCCGGTGATGTACGTACCCTTCGCGGTTTGCACCGAGAAGATCACGGAGCGTGCGCCAATTTTCATCGTCGAAAGGGGCAGCTGCCGATCTTGATCGGTCGGGTTGAAGTAAAACGTGGCGGACTTAAAAGGAACGATGTGCTTCTGCCCATCCTGCAGGAGCGAGAACCCGCCTCCGGTGCAATGAACGAGTGAGCCATCCGGAGCGCAGGCGGCACCGCTGATCGCGACCGTCGATACCTTGTCGGCCGACGTCAACGTCAGCGTTTTGTTCGCCACTTTCATGATGACGCCGGTATAAGTTTTCACCGAACCGTCATTCTGCTGGATTCGCACCATCCCGGTCGCCATTGCGGGCGCGCTCAGCGCGAGCACGAGCGCGACGATCGAGCCAACTAACCTCATCGAGGCATCCTTTCGGGTCGGGGTGCGCGTTCGAGCACCCTTGCCGCAAGCGTACCACGCGGCAAGGCGACGGGCCTTCACCCGATCCCCCGGGAGCCAACCGTACGGGACACTAGGGTCGCTTTAGCCGGCTGCAACCTTACTGCAGTTGGCTAGCGACCCATTTGATGACCGAGTTCTTGCATTCGAGTTCGACGTGTGAAAGCGGAAACGACGCCTTAGCCGCGTCCGGAAAATCCACCGACAACGCCGCGTCCTTTTCGACGACGCCGTCCCACGGGAGCGTTACTCCGGTGCCGTTCACGAGGATATCCTTGAACGTCTCCTCGGAATAGTTGCAACTGCGAATGCCGGGAATGAAGCAGATCCATTCCGTACCCGCCGCCTGAACGGCGTGGGGTTTGTTCTGCATGGCCTTATAGTCGCTCAAGATCTCTTTGAGCGCATCGGAGTTCGTCGCGAGCGAAGCGACCATTCCGCTGTCGAAGGCTTTGTCGACGACGTCGGGCGGATAGTTGAGGTACCAGTCTAGAAGCCCGAGCATCATCCCCATGCGCCAATGGTTTTTCTTCTCAGCGAGGGGTGTGCCGCGCAACGGCAGCGGACCGCCGAGCGTCACCAGGTTCGCGATCTTCGCATCCGGTCCGAGCTTCGGAATCGCCGCGACGCTTACGAGCGAGCCGTAACTGTGCGCCTCGATCGTCAGCGAGCTTACGTTGGCCGCAACTACTTTCTTGAGGAACTCCGCAAAAAGGGCGCCTTCTTTCTGCGGTGGCTCGAACCAATCGTAGTCGAATCCGAGAACTTGATCGAAGCCCTGAGCCTTGGCGATATCGTTCGGGCACTTAAAGATATAACCGGTCGGAAAAGCGGACTCGACGGTCGAGAAAATTCCGTGGATGAGGACGACGGTTTTCTTGCCCGATTGGATCGTGCCCGTACGGCTCCAATTTTTCCCGTCCCAATAACGCGGTCCGGGCGGTTCCTCGCGAATCCGGCGGCTATCGACCCCGAGCGCGACCACGACGCTCGTTGCGCCTGCCAGCAGTCCGCTCGGAACGTCGACGGTGACGAGGCGACGCGTCTCGTCGAACGCTCCCGGCTGCGGCCACCGCAGCGTCGTTCCGTTCGCGTAATTGGCGCTCACGATTGGTGCGCGCGCCAAAAGAATGTCCACGCTACGCGCCTGCGGATACGGCAGCGTCAGCCGAACGCCCGCGCCGGACGCGTTCTCAGATACGCGCACGGCCGGAGAGAACGACGCGCGCAGCGTTCCGGGTACGATCTCCCACGCGTCGTTTGGTGCCGCGACGAGGCCGCGCGGATCGTACGCGACGGCCACCCGTACACCGCCGCGCAGCGCAGAGGTCACGATCGTGGCGCCGGCTCCGTTCGGCAGACGCGCGGGCGACACGGCCGAGGCTGGAGTGAATCCAGTGCCGGCGCCGCTCGTCGTTTGGCTGCAGGCCGTCGCGATCGATATGCCTCCGGCGGCGAGAGCGGTTAGGAGTTGAATGCGGGCGTTGGCGAAATGACGGCGCACGGCGTTGCTCCAATCTTCGAAGCGCTACTGGATTCGTGCGTGCTTCGTCGCTGCCGGCACCCTCTCATCCAAACGCGGCGCATCCAAAAGGGAAGGGGTAATGACGACGGCGACCAATTGCGAAGAGCGATGCTCAAGATTGCACTCGAAGAACATTTCGACGCACCGGGAATGGTTGCTGCAGGGTACGACGCCGCGGACGTCGCGCGATTTCCGCAAGAGGCGGGCACGAGGATTCGAAGCTTGCTCGAGGATTTCGACGATACGCGCATTGCGACGATGGACGAGTGCAACATCGGCGTTATGGTGCTGTCACAAACCGCTCCCGGCGTCCAGGTGGAAAAAGACGCGGCCAAAGCCGCCCGCCTTGCTCGCGAAGCCAATGATTATCTAGCGCAGCGGATCGCGCGCCATCCGGCACGCTACGCCGGCTTTGCACATCTGGCCCTTCAGGACCCTCGAGGCGCCGCAGACGAGCTCGAACGTTGCGTTCGCGAGCTTCGGTTCGCCGGTGCGCTGATCAATCATCACACCAACGGCGAGTATCTCGACGACGATCGGTTCTCGCCGTTCTGGGAGCGCGTCGTTTCACTTGACGTCCCCATCTATCTCCACCCTGCCGATCCGTACGATCTCCCGCACGTGTATCGCGGTTGTCCGGGGTTGAGCGGGCCGGTCTGGACGTGGAACTGCGAGACGTCCGCCCATGCGTTGCGTCTCGTGTTCGCTGGGACGTTCGACCGCTTTCCGGGCGCGAAACTGATCCTCGGGCACATGGGCGAGACGATTCCGTTCTACTTGTGGCGATTAGACAGCCGCTTCGCGCTCATGAACCCCAACGCCGAACGTAAGCCGTCTCAAATCCTCCGAGAACACTTATACGTTACGACGTCGGGGGTCTGCTCGAATGCAGCACTACGCTGCTCGATCGACGAGCTCGGAAAAGACCACGTCCTGTTCTCGACCGACTATCCGTACGAGGACGCGCGGGTGGCGGCGAGTTGGATCGAAGCAGCTCCTCTTACCGGCGAGGAGCGTCAGGACGTGTGCTACGAAAATGCGAGACGCATTCTGAA
The DNA here is from genome assembly GCA_049585095.1 of Candidatus Tumulicola sp. Classification (GTDB taxonomy): domain Bacteria; phylum Vulcanimicrobiota; class Vulcanimicrobiia; order Vulcanimicrobiales; family Vulcanimicrobiaceae; genus Tumulicola. Next base: position 12,954 of record JBAUZB010000220.1, on the reverse strand, counting down.
ACTATCGAGTTAGGGGAAGATTGAGTTTGCCCCTAATCAGGACGCGTTCTTCGAGAAACTGATGAGCTTCATCTGGACCGTGTACCTGTTGACGGTGATGCGTGGAACGAAAGTGAATTCCTCGTCGACGTACACCGGAATTCCCAACTTGGGATCGAAGAGCAGGTTCGCCTTTTGGTTGACGGTGACGTACCGGCCGCCGTGTTGTTTCATGGCGCCGGTCGAATGGATGACGTTGACCTGATGATTGTTGTTGGGGACCATTCCTTTTCCGGTCAGCGTGTAGGCGCCATTCCACGTGTAGACTTGACCGGCAAACCCGGAGGTGGCACTCGGGGCGAACGTCGCGTGGACATTGTATTTCTGCTGCCACGTTGAATTTGCTCCCGCGGACAACGCGCTGAAGTAGTGTTGTCCAAGAAGCGGAACGACGGCGAGTTGAATCGGGGATATCGCATTGGGGGGTTGCGCGCATGTGACGCCGCCGTTGGAATAGACCTCGCAGGTGTAGGTTTGGCGTGGCCGTACCGTATTCCACCAGTCGTCGGTAGCCTTCACGGTCATCCCGCCGTCGGGAGCCAGTCCAACGATGTCGATGGTGGTCGTGCCGGTGCCCGTTCCGGATTTGGTCGCCGGGGTGTTATAGCCAAATTGGTAGACGAGGTGATGGAGCGTAGGCAGTCCGGCCTGCTGTGCCGGCGCCGGTGACGCCGTCAGCGCGAAGCCGGCGACGAAAACGGCTGCTAGTAAGGTCTTCATGGGGAATTCCCTTTCGTTTCTCATATTGCTCGTTTTTTCGAATGCGTGCGAGGTTTCGCGGTCGCGATAAAGACCTCATCCACGTGGATAGACGTCCTATATCGGTCAAACAGCTCTAGCGGTCGAACCGTTCGAAAGCGCTCGAAACGCTAGCGCGGCGGGTCGGGCCAGACTCCTCGCTCGGCGGCGGCTGTTATGTCGGCGTGCCACGAGACGGCCGCGAAGCTTTCGCGATCGGCCGCGTCGAGGCCGTCTGCCGCGGCTTGCATCGTCTGTCGTGCGCTGTCGAGTAGACGCGAAGCCTCAGGCATATTTCCCTCAAGCCGAAAAACCTGAGCAGCTGCCCAATAACAGTATTCCGGCCACTCCGTACTTGTCGAGATCGCTTTTTCACCAGCCAGTAGCCGCCGCACGCGATCGCGTGCCGCCGGGAGATTGCCCTGGGCGGCATGCCACACGGCCAGATCGGCGAGCGTCTTGCTCGTCCAAACCTGCGACTGCGAACGCGCCCGAACGTCGAGCGCCTCTTCGGCGTGTGCGATTGCTCGGCTCAACTTACCGCACGTCGCTTCGGCGAACGCAAGATTCTCGAGCGCGGATGCTTCGATCAAACCGAACTCGAGGCGTCGCGCCAGTTCAAGCGCTTCGCGGGCGGCCGACTGCGCGCCCTCGACATCCGCCGCGCAAGCGCGAAGAAATCCGAGGTTCGCCAGTCCGATGACGCGACCGCGGTCGTCGTGCGAGCGCTCGAAAAGTGCGACCGCCTTCTCGGTCGCGTCTACCGCTTTGTGGAACCACCCCAATCGCGTTTCGAGAACCGCTTGGTTCAAAAGCTCGCCCGCGGTTCCGTTCAAATCGCCGGCCTCGGTCAAGAATCGCACGGCGTGCGCGAAGTGCTCGCGCGCTTCGGCATATCGCGTCCCTGACGCACTGAGCGCAACCGCTAGGTGACCGCGCGCCCGAGCTTCGGCAAGGCCGTCCCCGAGCGCAACGGCCCGCTCGAGCCGTCGTTGCCCGAGATTCAGGCAGCGCTCGATGTCGCGCCGATGGTATGCGAGCGAGAAGCCACTCGACAGCGAGATGTCCTCGAGCACGGGATCGGTAGCCGACGCCGCCGCGCGCCCCGCCTCGTCAAACAGCACTTCGGCTTCGGACAGATTTCCGCGGTGCGTCTCCACGTCTGCGAGGCAGCACAATGCCTGCGCTACTCCAGCGTCGTCCCGCGATGCTCGACTGCAGACGAGCGCCGCTTCGGCCGACGCGAACGACTCGGCGAGGCGCCCCAGCGAAAACGCGAGTTTCGCTTCAGCGATGTGCAGCCTCCACTCAATATCGTCATGCGGCGCGTACGTCCGGAGTTCGTGGATTGCCGTTTCCAGTGCTACCAGGTCGCTGACGATCAATGCCAATTCGATCCGGCGAAAGAGGATGCGGCAACGTAACTCCGGATCGGCAAGGTCGGCGGCGAGTTGCTCCAAGCCGGCTAGTGCGGCCTCTTGAGCGGCGCGGTTTCCTCGGCGGAATTCGATTGTTTCGTGTTCCAGAAGGACGTCGGCGCGCAGGCGCGCGTCGTCCGTGAGCGCCAGCGCGCGGTTGCCCAAGGCGCGCGCTTCGTCCAACGCGCCGAGCCCGATCGATCGCCGTACCGCCGCGAGGTAGCAACGAGCGGCATTGGGTCCATCCGCCGCAAGCTCGTAGTGCCGAGCGATCGTGGCCGAAAGCTCGGATGCCCGATCGACGTAGAGTTCCTCGAGCACGCGTGCAACCCGGCGATGGCGTGCAACTGCACGTTCCGGTGGCACCGTCTGGGCAATCGCCTCGTGAACGACGTTGTGCGAAAACGCGTATTCGAAAAGGCCGCGCCCGCTCGCCTCGCGCACGATGCGCCGATCGAAGAGTTCGTCGAGCGCGTTACCAAGGGAGGCTTCGTCCCATCCGCTTACCTCGCGAAGCGCGTCGTGCGAAAATCGAACTCCGATGCACGCGGCGATCTCCGCGGCCGTGCGTGCCTCTTCCGAGAGCTGGCCGATACGGACGGCCACGAGGGCTTGCAGGCTTGCAGGTGGAGCGATGCGCTCGCCCTTTCGAACGTCGTCGATAAACTGCGTCAGGAATAACGGGTTCCCGTCCGAGACGGCAAGGAGCGTAGCGGCCGCGAGATCGGGGACGTCGGGCACGGCTTCCGTGAGTTCGTGCAAGTCGTCGAGCGATAGCGTTCGCAACGACAAGCTCTGCGCGCAGGCATCCGCCCGTGCCTCGCTTCTGAGCCGATGAAGCGGATGCGGCCGCGGCGTTTCGTCGTCGCGATACGTCACGACGATCATGACGGGTACGCCGGAAATTCGGCGCAACAGAAAGCGCAGTAACGCAATCGAAGCGGATTGCGCCCAATGCATGTCTTCGAGCACGAGGAGGAGCGGTCGCGGTTGGGCGAGTCCGGATAAACAGCGGAAGAGCGATTCGAACAACCTAATGCGCTCGCGCTCGGCATCAATGTGCGGAACCTCGGGCAACGAAGCGAGGCGCGTGCGCATCTCGGGAAGCAGCTCCGCGATGCACGCGAGCCATATGCTGCTCTTCAACGATGCAACCAACGGCAACGCCGAACGCAGCGCGTCGACGATGCTCTCGTACGGGATTGCCTCCGGCGAACCGGTCGCACCGATGAGCGCTCGGCCGCCGCGTTCCTCGACGGCATGCGCGAGCTCAAGAACCATCCGAGATTTTCCGACCCCGGGTTCTCCGCCTACGAACACGCAGGCGCCCCGGCCGCGCGCGGCCCGGCTCCACGTCTCGAGCAGCCGTTCCATCTCGGTGCGGCGGCCGACGAACGGCAGGATTGCCGAACGAACGGACGTCGACGCGGCGGTAGACTCGAACGAGATATCCGGTTGACCGGCTTCGCCGCGCGCAATCGTCTCACGGAGCGTGAGCGTTTCGGGCATCGGTTGGACGTTGAGCTCCAGGCGAAGCAGCTGCGCGAAGCGTTCGTATTCGGCCAGAGCGCCGGCCCGGTCGCCGGACTCGCAGCGAATCGCCATGACCTGGCGCACCACGTCTTCGCGCCATGGATCGAGTGCGAGGATTTGCTGAGCCCGAGCGATTCCGCGTGCGAAATCGCGTTGCCGCCGCGCTTGCGAGACGAGGTGTGCCAATGCTCCCAGAAAAGCGTTGCGGCGCCGCTCGCGCTCGGGGAAGACCCATTCGTCGTACAGAGCGGTCAACAAGTCTCCGCGGTAGAGTTCGATGGCTTCCTCGAGTCGCTCCGGATCGGCCGTGAGCCGGTCGAACTCTTCGACGTCGAGCCACAAGCGCAGGTCCGGTCGCAAACGCACGCTATCGCCGTCGACGATGAGCGCGCTTCCGGCGAGTTCGGGCGGCAGAATGCGAGCCAGGTCGTAGAGACTCATGCGCAACTTCGTTCGCGCCGATTCTTCCTCGTCGTCAGGCCACATGACGTACGCAAGGAAGTCGCGCGGGATGGGGGCGTTGCGATTCAGGAGCAGATACGCCAAGATAGGAAGCGTCTTACGCGGCGTCGCGAGTCGAAAGGGCTCGCCGTTGACCTCCAAGGAGACGTGGCCGAACAGGCGGATCCGGATTTCGGGTTCGGGGCCCCAGAGTGGGGCGTCCGTCCGAGCAGCGGCGCGTCGGGCCATTCGACTCGCTTCGCTTGCTGCGGGGCGTTCCATGCCGTGCGCGACCGGCGGCGTTTTCTATCCGAACGTTTTCGAACGCCGAGCCTGCTATACTCATCTCATCTCGAGTCCGCGGTCTCCATTCCGGTGGCCGCTCTCTTTTATACTAAGGACATTCTCGTGAAAATGAAGACTTTAAGATCGGCCGGCTGCACGCTCGGCGCTTTAGCCACCGCGGCGGCACTCGCCGGTTGCAGCGGTGGTGCCGCGTCACCGGCGGGTCCAGCCTCGTTGCCGCTCGTTGCGCAAAGCGCCGTAAGGCCGGGATTATTCCGGCAAGCGACGACGGTGCACTCCGACCACGGACCGTCGTGGATGGCCCCCGACGCGCAGGACGCTCTCCTCTACGTCTCCGACGTCGGGACGAATGACGTGTACGTCTACACGTATCCGAAAGGGAAGGTAGAAGGAACCCTGACGGGCTTTGCCACTCCGGACGGCTTGTGCGTCGACAAGACGGGTGACGTCTTCATTACCAACTTCGGTACGCAGCAGATCTTCGAATACGCTCATGGCGGCACGAGCGCAATCGCGACCCTGAGCGACGCAGGTTTTTATCCGCAAGGCTGCGCCATCGATCCGAAGACCGGAAACCTTGCCGTCACGAACTATAATAACGGCAGCGGGCTGGGCAATGTTGCACTCTACATTGGCGCCAAAGGCAATCCCTCGGCCCACTACACGGATCGGAACATTCAACAGATGTTTCTCTGCGGTTACGACAACAAGGGGAACCTCTTCGTCGACGGCGAGAAATCAAACGGCGCCTTCGCATTCGCCGAGCTACCGCACGGCAGCAACTCGTTCACCGACATCGCTCTGAACCAGTTCATCAATGAACCCGGCGGCGGCGTTCAGTGGAACGGCACGAGCGTTGCGGTCGGCGATTCCACTACCGACGTGATCTACCGATTTACCATCAGTGGAACCCACGGGACTGAAGTCGGTTCCACTTCCCTCGATGGCGCTTCTGACGTCGTTCAGTTCTCGATACGCGGGAGCAAGGTGGTCGGACCGTATTCGCCGAGCGTCGGGATCTGGAACTATCCGGCGGGCGGGACGGCCATCAAGACCCTTGAGGGGGGAGCCTTCAACGAGGCCATCGGCTCGGCGATCAGCGTCGTTAAGAGATAGTCGTCGTCTGAATCGAACTAAGGGGCTCGCTCCGGCGGGCCCATTATTTTTCATTCGCCATCTCCTACGGCTAGTTAGCCGGGGCGATACGCAGTCGAATAAAGTCGTCGATGTCACGAAGCTCGGATGCGGCCACGCTGCAACCCGATTCGAGGTGCACGATCGTAGCGCGCCATCCGGCTTTCGACGTCGCCGCCTCTTTCCAAACGCGAAGCACGAAGACGTGCTCTTCCCTAGAAGTGCCCATGCCGTAATCTAGCACGGCGCACGCTCGAAAGCGTTCGGCGAGGTTCGCGCATCGGCGGTTGTGCCGGCTCGAGCATCAGGTGTGGAGGATGACGTTCGCAAAGCTTCACATATAAGCCAGGCGCGGATCATCGCCGTATTGGTTGCGCTGTTTGCGCTGTTTGCGCTTTCTCATCCCATCATCGGCGTGATATGCGGGGCCGGAGCGTGCGCGAGCCCGGCCGATGTCGGCATAAGCATCTCCACGCCGAAGAACGCGAGCGCGAGAACGTGGCGCTGCGAGAACGGCTAAAACAGCTGGGCGCAGCGTACTAGAGGCGAGCCACTGTTTGACTGTGCAGGCAACGTCAGGGTCGAAGTGACATAGCCGTTGTGATGAGGCATGTCTGCACGGCCCTTGTTTTTGCGATCCTCTTCGTGACCGCCACCGGATGCGCGCACGTTCCCTATGCGATCTCCGACGACGACCGCTCACGCTTTGGCAAAGACCTGATTGTGGTGCATCTTCCGGGACACAACGATCCGTTAATCTTAGGCGCCAGTGGCTGCAAACTGTACCGCGCTCGGATCGAACATCAAGACATCGTCGGTTGGGAGGTGACGCTGGCCGCCGATTGGGGCGCACCTGCCTACCCTCAATTCATGACGGGGTGCATGCGCGAATCGCTGGCGTGGGACGGCACTTACGTCAAAGTCTACTTCTGCGCTTTGGCGTTCGGCGCCGGCGGGGGCTGCACGAACGGCGGATACTACCGGAGCCGCACCGGAACGCGTCCGTGGTGGATTTCAGACGACGGCTTGCACGCCTGGACGGTTCTCCCACGGTAGCTCAGCGGGGAAAGGCTACGGTGTAGACCGTCCCGCAGCCGGGAAGACTGTCGTAACATTGGAGGTCTCCGCCCCCCGCCGTCGTTCCGTAAAACGTTCCATCGGATCCCAGCGCCCATCCCGGCTCGGGAACGTCGCCATTTACCGAGTTCTTGAATACGTACAAGGTGCTTTCCGAATAACCAGAACCGCCTGGAGTCAGCGCGAAGATCGTGCCGCAGGAAAGAAGGCGATGCAAACACTCGTGCATTCCGTCAAGCTCGGTCGTTCCGAAGATCTGACCGGTAGATCCTACAACGAGTCCTCCGTTTGGCGAGATGCCGTCATTTTGACCGTTCGCGGTGCCACGGAAAGCGTACAACACGCGTTCCGTACGACCTGACGCCGTGGGTGAAAGTGAAAAAATCGTGCCACAGCCGTTGCTGTCGCTGCAAGCTGCGCCGCCGATGAGCGTGGCACCGTAGAGCTTTCCGGAAGCCAGCGTAAGCGCGCCCGACGGATATGCGCCGTCACCGTGCCCTTCAAAAGCATGGAGTATTTTTTCGCTATATCCGGCCCTCGAGGGGACCAACTCGAACGCAATGCCGCAACCGTTGTAGCTGCAAGCGGTCCTGCTCCCGCCGACCGTGGTTACGCCGTAGAGGTCACCGCGATCGTCGATGATGAGCGGCGAAGACGGCGTGTGCCCGTCGCCTGCCGCGTTGCCTCGAAATCGGTAGATGACCGTGTGGGTATAGCCTGAAGGCGAGGGCGTCAGCTTATAGACCGTGCCGCAGTCGCACTCTACCGAACCACCGTAAATAGTCACCCCGTAGAGCGCGCCGCTCGGATCGGCAACGAGGCTGCCGAATGGAGCGTTGCCGTCTGCCCCGCCCTCGAACGTGTACAGAATGCTTTCCTGGTAGCCCGAGCCAGTCGGTGTTAGTTTGAATGCCGTACCCGTCACACCGTGTTCGTTCGGGGGACCGAAGTACGTCGTTCCGTAAAGGCTCCCATCTGAACCGACGATGAGACCGCCCTCGGGATCACCATCCTGGTTCGCGCCGAACTTGTGAAGCGTTCTCAGGACATATGCGGAGCCGTTGCTGCGGGTGAGCTCAAACACCGTCCCGCACCCAACGCCGTTGCAAACGAAACTGCCTCCGGTCGCTGCCGTGCCGTACAAGTTGCCTCTCGCATCCATCACGAGAGGCCCGTTCGGATACGAACCGGTGACGGGACCGCTGAACTGCGCGAGCTTTTCTACATGTGCGCGCGCTTCTTGCGAAAGCGACAAGTCGCTCGCGCTCGGTAGCGCTTGGCCCCTGCCGGCGCACGCTGCGAGAAAGGCGCTCGCCACCGCACAACAGGCAATGCCTCGAATCCGTCGCAAGGCTGGACCTCCTAGTCGGGACCATCGTATTCGACGCAAGGGCCTCGGCTCCTAATCCACGGTGTCGATTTCCGTTGGCGCCGGACGCAAACGGGTAAGACTCGCGCGCCGTCGTATTGACGCGCATGGCACGCGTGAAGCTGAAAACGACGCCGCTCACCCCTGCCATCGGAGCCGTCGTCGAGGGCGCCGATCTGCGCGAGCCCCTCTCCGAAAGCGAGATCGCGGAGATCGGCGCGGCGCTCGACGACCGTCTCGTTCTTTTTTTCGAAGACCAGCTGCTGACGCCGGTGCAACAGCGCGACTTTGCCGGGTGCTTCGGCCCGCTCTACGTGCATCCGTTCTATCCGGGTCACGTTGAAGCTCCTGAGATCATGGTGCTCGAGCACGACGCGACGCGACGCGCGAACAGCGATCGCTTTCACACCGACGTTACCTATCTCGCGAAGCCGCCGAAAGCCGCGGTGCTTTACGCAGAAGAGATACCGCCGCTCGGCGGCGACACGCTGTGGGCGAATATGTATCTGGCATACGAGGCGCTCTCCGACCCGCTGAAGGAACTCGTCGGCCGGCTGCGTGCGGTTCATTCCTTTGCTAAGAACTTCACGCCCGATCGTTTTACGGCGCTCGGCATGGAAGATCGTCGCGACGCGATTTACGCACAGCATCCGCCCGTCGCGCATCCCGTCGCCCGGACGAACCCGGCGACGGGACGAAAGGCGCTGTTCGTCAATCAAGACTTCACCGTGCATATCGAGGAAGTTTCGCCGCGCGAAAGTGAGGCGCTGTTGCGCTTTCTTTTCGAACACCTGAGCGCGCCGGAGTTTCAAGTCCGTTGGCGATGGAGCGCCGGAACGGTCGCGATGTGGGACAATCGCTGGACGCAGCATTGCGCGCTCGCCGACTATTTCCCCGCGCGCCGCGTCGTTCGTCGCGCGACGATCGTCGGCGAAGCACCGGTCTAAACCTTGCGCGCGCTCTCCCTTCCACGTCATCTCGGTCTCTACGACGTGACGCTTATCGTCGTCGGCAGCGTCATCGGCTCAGGTATCTTCCGCACGCCGGCCGTCGTCGCGCAGAGCCTGCCCGTAGCCGGCCTGGTACCCGCGGCGTGGTTCGCGGGCGGCATCGTCGCGCTCTGCGGCGCGTTCGTACTTGGTGAACTGGGCGCTCGGCTTCCGAAGAGCGGCGGACCGTACGCGTATCTGCGCGATGCGTTCCATCCAATCGTTGGATTCGCATACGGTTGGACCGGATTGTTTGCCTCGTTTAGCGGCGGCATTGCGGCGGCTGCGGCACTTTTTGCCGGGTATTTCCTCTCGCTGACCGGCCTTCGGATCTGGCCGTCAGTGGTAGCCGTGGCCGTGCTTGCGCTGCTGGTGGTCGTAAACGCGTTAGGCGTGCGTGCCGGTAACCGGCTCCAACGCACTTTGACCCTGCTCAAGATCGTCGCACTGCTGACGATCGTGGCGGCCGGCATCTTCGCGCACCCGGCAGCGGTTAGCACGCCCGCGAGGCAGGCCGCACTGCCGGCATGGCCCGGCGCGCTCGGCATCGCGATGATTCCGATCCTCTTCAGTTATAACGGCGCGATGGTCGCCAACTTCATGGCTGCCGAAACCAAAGATGCCGCGCGAACGCTCCCGCTGGGGCTTATCCTCGGTATCGCGTGCGTTACGATTCTCTACGTACTGGTAAATACGAGCTGCATCCGCGTCCTCGGTCTGGGCGGCTTGGCGCAAACGCCGGTTCCGGTTTCGTCGGTGCTGTTCGCGTGGACGGGCCCGCTCGGGAGCCGCATCGCTGCGCTCGTCGTGGCGATCGTGACGCTTGGTTTTATGAGCAATCGGATGCTGACGGTTCCACGCCTGTATCAGGCGATGGCCCACGACGGCCTCTTCTTTCACCACGTCGCGCAGGTCAATGCACGCACGCACGCGCCCGTCGTCGCGATCGCGGTGCAAGGCGTGGTAGCGATGCTCGTGGCGCTGTGGGGGAACTACGACCAAATCTTGAACTACGTCGTCGCGACGTTCTACGCGTTCAATGGCTTGCTCGCGCTCGCGCTCTTCGTTCTGCGGGCGCGCGATCGCACGGCGGTACCGTCGAGAGCGTTTCGCGTTCCCGGACATCCCGTTTCGACCGCCGTGTACTTGGTCGCGTCCTGGGGCGTTGCAATCGCTGCATGCGTTTCCGATCCGCGCGCCGGTCTCGTCGGATTCGCAATTGTGCTCAGCGCGATTCCAGCATATTTTCTCTGGACGCGCCGCGGCGCGATGGCGGGAGCGGCAAGCTGATGTTGCCCGAGCACTTAGAATGTTCGCGCGATGCGACGCACCGTGTTTTGCCGCATCTCTTAGCGAGCACGTGCCCACACGACGGCGCCCCACTGCTCGTGCGCTACGATCGCGTGGAAATGTCGCGCACGACGGTAACCCCCCGAGCGTGGAACATGTGGCGTTATCGCGAGATGCTGCCGATCGGCGAAAACGAGGAGGCAATCTCGCTCGGCGAAGGCGCGACGCCGCTGCTCGGGCTGAGAGTTTTGGCAGCCGAGTTCGGAGATGGACCGCTCTACGTCAAGGATGAAAGCCAGAATCCTACGGGCTCGTTCAAAGCGCGCGGCATGTCCGTTGCGGTGACCGTCGCAAAGCGGCTGGGTGCCGATGCGCTCGTTGCGCCGAGCGCCGGAAATGCCGGCAGCGCGCTCGCTGCCTACGGTGCGCGTGCCGGCCTGGGGGTGCGGGTCTTCGTTCCACGCGACACTCCGGCGCTGTTGATCGACGAGATGCGTGGCTATGGTGCGGACGTGGTGCTCGTTGACGGTTTGATTGACGATGCGGGCCGCATCGCGGTCGAGTACGCGCGTGAGAGCGGCGCGTTTAACTGCGCGACGTTCCGCGAGCCGTATCGCGTCGAAGGGAAGAAGACGATGGCCTACGAGCTCGTCGAACAGCTCGGCAGCGCTCCGGGTACCATCGTTTACCCGACCGGCGGCGGCACGGGACTCGTCGCAATCTGGAAAGCCTTCGACGAGCTCGAGGGTCTGGCTTGGATCGGATCGGCGCGGCCCGTTATGGTGTGCGTGCAAGCCGAAGGTTGCGCGCCGATCGTTCGGGCGTTCCATGCCGGTCAAGAATCGGCGGCACGGGTCGAAAACGGCAACACGTCGATGTGGGGCTTGCGCGTTCCCGGCGGAATCGGCGATCGCTTGTCGCTGCGAGCACTGCGCGAATCGCGCGGTCACGCGGTCGCAGTCTCCGACGAAGCCGCTTCTGCGACGATGCATGAAGTCCATCGGCGTGAAGGCATCGACGTCACCGAGGAGGGCGCCGCAACGCTCGCCGGCCTTCGGCTGCTACGTGCGGCAGGCGTGCACTTGCCGGCGCCGATCGTGCTCTTCAATACGGCGACGTCGCTAAAATATTGGCCGCGCTCTTAATCGGCCGCGTCGGCAGTTGTTAATGGATCCGTTCGAGGCGCATCTTTAGCACGAACTCCGATTGCAGGGTAGCACCCGGCCGCTTACACGCCGGGGGAGAGGGCGTCTAGGATCGCAATAAGGGAGCTTGCGAGGGGCGGGTGTGACCGGAGGGCTGCCGAACATGCCGCCAGGATCCTGTAGCTACTGTCCACATGGGGAGGGCACGCACTTGAGACGATCATCACGTTTAATTGCGTCGACCGTAGGGCTAGCACTGACGCTCACCGCTTGCGGCGGCCAGAATGCGTCACTGCCGGGCCTGGTTTCGAGCAACCGCGTTTCCACGGAGTCGTCGGTTCGCACGTCGACGCCCGATAAGCCGTTAATTTCCATTCCAAAGCTCTACGGAGACCTTGCATATACCGATGCCGGCAAACGTCGCGGCAACGAAACCGTCAGGGTTTCGCTCACGCTGCGTTACAACAATCAGGCCGAACTCGACGCATTCGTAGCAAATGCCGCTGCGATGGGCGGCGTCAATCGCCGTTTTCTTACCGCCGCACAGTTCAACGATCGCTATGCGCCCACGATGGCGCAAGAAGAACGCGTAGTTCGGGCGTTGGAACGTGCCGGCTTTACGATTACCACACGCTTTCCGAATCGAACGATCGTCGGCGCGACGGCGCGAACCTCGGTCGTCGAACGCTTTTTCTCCACCGAAATCCATACGGTTCGTCAAGGCAAGCATGGAGAGCGTTATACGAACGTAACGCCGGCGACGCTGCCGGCGGAGATCGCACCGCTAGTGCGCGACGTTTCGCTCAATAACCTCGTCGTGGTCAAAACGGTCGCCGAACAAAACGGCGTCGAGACCCAGCGGACCGCGCCGCAGTTCCAACGCGATGGGAACGGACGGACAATCGTTCCTCTAGCAGGCGGCGTCGGTCCGAACGACTCGAACGGCAATTTGGCCAACGGAAGCTTCGAAACGGGTTCGCTCACTCCGGGCTGGATCAACGAGAGCACGCAATCGAGCTATGTGTCGGTCACGACCGCGCGGGCGGAGCAAGGTTCGTACTCTGCGTTCATGGGCTCGCTGCAGCCGCCTGAAATCAACGGTTGGGCATCGATCGCGCAGCTCGTTACCGTACCGGCCAACGGCGTCCTCAGCTTCTGGGTTTACCAGGGGTCGAACGAAGGCACGAAGGGCTACGGTACAAAGTACGCATGGCAGGCCGCCTATCTGCTCAATCAAAGCGGCAGCATCCTCGACACGTTCTATAAGACCGTCAACAACACCAACGGCTGGGTGAACTATCAAGTCAACCTCAGCAGGTGGGCGGGCCAGACGGATTACATCTATTTCGGCAGTTACGGCGACGGCTACAGTCAAACGTACGTCTACCAATACGTCGATAACGTGGCGTGGGTAGGATCGCCGACACCGACGCCGTCGCCGACGCCGACCGCCAAACCGACGGCAACCCCCACGG
>JBAUZB010000219.1:0-4083 GCA_049585095.1 Candidatus Tumulicola sp. | reverse complement strand
ACGGTGAGGTGACCGCGCTCTCGGGCGACGATACGTTCGACGACACCGCGCTACCGCTGCTATCCCGAGCGCTGTGCACCAGCGCCGCTCTCGACGTTGCGGTTTCGAGCGTCATGCTGGACGCGGGCGACATGGTGGTGCTGCTGGGACGCCGCGTGCCGGGCGACGTCGATCGCGATGCGCTGGTCGCTCACGTGGAGTCGGCGGGACCGGCCGAGCACGTTTTGGTGGCGCGATTCGAGCGCGACGATGCTGCCGACGAGAGCCCGGGCATCGGCGAGCGGCGCTCGCGAGGGCTGGCGGTGATGCCGCTGCTGCTGCGGGCGCTGGTCGCCGTCGTGCTCGTTCTTGCGCTGGTGTTGGCGCGCTGATTTTCGCGGGCGTTCGGCGGCTGGCGCCGATGACCGGAGGGCTCGCCATTGGAGCCTTAATTCTTTCGTTTGCTCCGCCGGGCGCGATCGGTCCGTGGTGGGTCCTGGCACTGCTCGCGGTCCTCGCCCTGGCATGGGTCGGTTTCCAACCCGCATCCACGGTTCGGGACGACGTACTCCCGGCGCTGGCCGTGGTGTTGGCCGCACTCGGACTGGCGGTCGTCGCGCGGCTGTCGCCGGCGCTCGCGCAGAAACAACAGGGCTGGCTGCTCCTCTCGCTTGCACTGGTAATTGCGGCCGGCCCGGCGTTCACCCATTTTCGCCGCTTTGCAGCGTATAAATATTTGTGGGTCGTCGCATCGCTCGTCCTTTTCGGCCTCCTGCTTGCGTTTGGCGAAGAAGTCAACGGCGCGCGGCTGTGGATCCGAGTCGGGAACGTGCAATACGAGCCAATCGAGTTGATAAAACTCTTCATCGTTCTGTTCCTGGCGGCGTATTTGGCCGAAATGGCCGACGTCATCGCCAATGCGCGGCCATGGTCGTTACAGGCGAACTTGAAATATCTCGGACCGCTTTTCATTGGGTGGGGAGCGTCGATGGCGATTCTCATCGTTCAGCACGACTTGGGAATGGCAACGTTGCTGCTGGCGACGTTTGCCACGCTGCTCTTCGTCGCGACGCGCCGCATCGACATCGTCGCGCTCGGGGCGGTCGTGTTCGCGGGGGCCGCCTACTGGGCGTCGCGTCACTTCGCGTACGTGCACACGCGAATCGCGGTGTGGCGCAATCCTTTCTCCGATCCCCTTGGGGCTGGGTATCAGTCGTCGCAAGCGTATTACGCGTTGGCCGCGGGAGGTTTATTCGGCACCGGGTACCGGCTGGGACATCCTAACTTCATTCCCGAGGTTGCCACCGATTACGTCTACGCAGCGTTCTCCGAAGAGTTCGGGTTGATCGGGGCCGCGATCGTGCTCGTCATTTTCCTCGGCGTCGTGCGGCGCATTCTCGCCGTGGGATTGGAGCAGCCGGATCTCTACACGAAGCTGGTTGCCGTGGGACTGGGAACCACCCTGGGCGTTCAAGTGTTCGTGATCGTCGGCGGGGTGGTAGGCGTCTTTCCGCTGACCGGCATCACGCTGCCGTTCGTGTCGTATGGCGGAAGCTCGCTGGTTGCGAACTTTCTGCTCGTCGCCCTTGCCTGGGCGATGAGCGCGCGGCCGCTGCCGGTGCGACGCCGGATTGCGGAAACGCGCGCGCCGTGAAGCGCGGCGTTGCCGCCGCGATCGCGCTGGCGCTCGCTCTGATCGCCTGTTCGCGGGAAACGCCGAGCCGGACGGCCGCGGCGAGGCTCGCGGAACTCAACAATCCGGCGTCGTCGAGTGACGGGGCACGAGTCTACATCACCAACTGCTCCAGCTGTCATCAGCTCGACGGGCGTGGAGTGCCGGGCGCATTCCCGGCGCTCGCGGGCGACCCGGTGGTCACGGGTGATCCCGGCCGCGTCATCTCCATCGTGAAGTTCGGGCGGCGGCGTTCGGCCCAATCGGGTGCGTTCGGAGGCGTCATGCCGGCGTGGAACGGGCTGCTGAGTGACGGCGATATTGCCGCGGTGGTCACCTACATTCGGTTTGCGTGGCATAACCGAGCGAACCCGGTGACCCGGGCGCAAGTCGAAGCGGCGTCGCCGTAGACGTTTCGACGGCACCGTCTCGGAAGGCGGCGCTCAGGCGCAAGCCGGAATCATCCGGCGCGCAATTCACTAATACGAAACTCGTCCTCGAAGAGCGCTTGAACGTAATCGAACATGCGATGGTCCAGGCGGCGCAGGCGCTCGCGAGTGGCGCGCGGCCAGGGTGACGACGGGTCGTTGATCCCGACGTACGCGCGCAGGGACTCGGCGAAATACTCGTCGATCCCGGTAGCTGCGTAGGGCGTGACGAACGTTCGCGCGTTCGTAAAGTTTGCCCGAATCCTCGGATCGATGCCGGAGCGATAGACGCCGCCGCCGAGCGCGCAGTCCAGTGCATGGCCGAACTCATGCGCCACCGTCATCGGGCTGCGCGAACGGAGATACAGCGCCCGCTCTTCGACGACGAAGAGGCCTGCGGGAGGAGCCGGCCAGGCGTCGACGTCGATGCCCAGGCGCGCGAGCGCCGGTGAGGCGTCGCGGTAGAGTTCGGCGCCTCGCAAAAGAATCACTCGAACGCGCGCAGCCTGCGCGCATGCCAGCGCACCGCGACCGAACCGCAGCAGCGTCTCGAGCACGGTGCGCTCCGCCGGGCGCTCCCGATCGCTTTGGAGGAGTCGGCCGGCGATTGCGGCGGCGTCGGTCTGCATCGAGCCATCGTCGCGCGCCTGCATTACCACGACGTGGCGGATGCATTTCAGAGTTTCTTCATGCGGCGGCCTTAGCGTATGGTGTCTCTGCTCGTCTCTGGAAATTGTTGAGGTGCTTCAATGTTTACACCACGAATAGCGGTGCACGCGCGCATCGTCGTCGGCGCCCTTGCCGTCGCGCTCGTTGCGGCGGGTTGCAGCGCTCACGGCGGCGGTATGCCGGCGTCCGGCGCGCAATCCGTCTTCCCGCAGACCCGCGGTCCCGGGCTTTCGCCATCGGTTTCGGTATTGAAACAGTTGACCCAGCAAGTGGTCATCGGCTCGACGCTCGACCCAGTCAACGGGGCCCAAAATCCATACGGCTTGACGGTCGCGCCGGCGACGTCGGGCAAACTCACCGCCGGTGATCTGGTCGTTTGTAACTTCAATTCGAGATACAATCAGCAGGGGAGCGGTAAGTCCCTCATCGCGCTGCACCCGGTACCCGGCTCGACTCCGCTTCACTTGAGCCAGGGTTCGACGCTCCTCGGTTGCGACGCGCTGGCGCTCAGTCCCGACGATACCATTTGGGCCGCTTCGATGGTTGCCAACGACAATCCGATCCTCAGCTCGTCCGGAAAATTGCTGGCGAACATTTCGGGAAAACCGTTGGCCCAGCCGTGGGGCCAGGTCTTCGCCTCACCGCCCAGCGCCCCGCCCGCATTCTATGAAACCAACGTACGAACCGGCACCGTGGTGCGCATCAACCTTGGATCGAAATTCACGTTCGACGTGATCGCTTCGGGATTCCCGCGAAATCGCGGAGTCGCCGGAACGGCGCTAGCACCGTCGGGTCTCGCCTACGACCCGACCATCGACACGCTCTATTTTGCCGACGGGAAGAACAACACGATCGTCGCGATTGCCAACGTGTCCAGCGTTCCGAATCGCGGCATCGTCGCGACGCACAACGGCATGACCTTCACCGGTCCCAGCGCCGCCAGCGCGCGCATCGTTTACGCCGGTGCGCCGCTGAATGGTCCGATCAGCACGGCGCTGCTGCCCAACGGAAATCTCGTCGTCGGAAATACGCTCGATCCTGACGGCACTAATCTGCTCATCGAAGTGTCCGCAACCGGACAGATTCTCGACACGGTCAACGTCGACACCGGACCGGCCGGTGCGCTTTTCGGGATCGTCGCGACCGGCACGTCGGATGAGAATACGAAGATCTACTTCAACGACGACAACGACACCAACGTCCAAGTACTCGAATCATCACTGAAATGAAATGACGCGTTTCCCTTTATCGTAGAAACGACGTCTCCACGTCCAAGCGCCGGCGTTTACGTAACGCCGGCGCTTGCATTGTCGATTCGCCATGCTGGGCGAAGCG
>JBAUZB010000218.1:0-1982 GCA_049585095.1 Candidatus Tumulicola sp. | reverse complement strand
GCGCGCGACTACCGCTGGGTCGGGGTGTTCGAAGTCGACGACGATCGCATCGCGCTCCTCGGGCATACCGGCGCAACGGCGCCGGCGTTCGTGGAGTTTTCGGCCGCGGAGGGTTTGAGCGGGGAAGCGGTGCGGACGCAGGCGACCGTCATCAGCAACGACGTTGCGCGCGATCCGCGATATCTTACGGCATTCGAATCGACCGGTTCGGAAATGATCGTGCCGATCCTCGGCGCGGAAAGCGGAATTGCGATCGGTACGTTGGACGTCGAGAGCGACCGCGTCGACGCTTTTTCCGGCGACGACCGCGATTTCGTGGAACGCTGCGCCAACGCGCTCATGCCGCTCTTCGAATAGCCGCGGCTGCGTGCACGACTTGCTCAATCTCGTCGTCGACTTAGACGAGCGGTTCGCCTTCTCGCCCGAAGCGGCGCACGCGTTGCGCACGTCGATTCCCGGGGTTGAAATCGGTTCGCCCGCGCCGGCGGACGAAACGATGCTGGCGTGGATCGACGAGCAGTTCGGCGGGTCGTGGAGTTCGGAGGCACGAGCCGGTACCAACGTGGTTGCCTTTTGCGAAGGCTCGCCGGTCGGATTTGCAACCTACGACCCCAAGGCATTGCGCTTTCGATGGCTGCGCGGGCTCGCGAGCGAGCGCGACGTAGGCATTTTCGGACCGCTTGGAGTTGCACCGGAGCGGCGCGGATCCGGATTGGGGCGGACGCTGCTGCGGCTGGCGCTCGCCGGCTTACGCGAGCGCGGGTACGGCCGGGCGGCGATCGCGGCAGCGAACGACGGTCTGGTGCCATACTACGCCGGCGCGGTCGGCGCGCGCGTTGCCGAACGCTATCAGCGCGTGGCGCTGGCGGCACCGCGGCCGCGTACGATCGTTTTGGCGTCCGGTGCCGGCAGCAATTTTCAAGCGGTCGTCAACGGCGTTCGCGACGGCCGTCTGCCGATCGACGTGGTTGGTGTCGTGAGCAATCATTCGCGGGCGGCGGTGATCGAGCGCGCGCGCGCGGCGGAAGTCGATTGGATCGCGGTTTTGCCGTGGTTGCGCAAGGAAGAAGCGCGCTGCGCATACGACGCGCGCCTGCTGGATTGCGTATCCGCGCGCAAACCCGATCTGGTGCTGCTGCTCGGCTGGATGCATCTGCTCGACGAGCCGTTCGTACGAACCTTCCCGAACCTGATCAACGTGCATCCGGCGTTCTTGCCGCTCGATTCGGAGCGCGACGATACCGGTCTGCCGGACGGCACGCGGATGCCCGCGTTTCGCGGGCCGTTTGCGGTCCGCGACGCGTTGGCGGCGCAGAGCCGTTGGATCGGGGCGACGGTGCATTTCGTGACGCCGGCAACCGATCGAGGACCGGTCCTGGTGCGCAAGCCCTTACGCGTAGAGCCGGATGAAGATGAAGCGCACGTGATGGAGCGCCTGCATCCAGTCGAACATTCGCTGGTTTCGTCCGGCATCATGCGATGGCTGTACGAACGCGAGTAATTCGCGCCCTTCGAGCGATGAAATGACGAGCGACGTTCGGATCGCCGAGGCCCACGCGGATTTTCAGCGGTTTCGCGATCTGGTCGTCGAGTACGAGCAGAGTTTGCCCGAGGATCTCAAACATTCCGAGTTCGCACGCGAAGTCGACGATCTTCAAACGGTTTACGGCGAGCCTGGCGCCGCTTTCGTCGCGACCGTCGACGGTACTACTGCCGGCTGCGTTGCGTTGAGCGTACTCGACGCCTCGACGGCGATCGTCAAGAAGCTCTTCGTTCGCCCGGCGTATCGCAATTTGGGATTGGCCCGCCGGTTGCTCGCTGCGTCGATCGAGTTTGCGCGCGCTCGCGCAATCGCGCGTCTCGTTCTCGATACCGAACGCCGCCGGCTGCCGGCCGCGTACGCGCTCTACCTCTCGTTGGGTTTCGAGGAATGTGAGCCGTACGGCGACGTCGACTATCGCTGCCCGACGTTTATGCAGTTG
>JBAUZB010000217.1:0-1811 GCA_049585095.1 Candidatus Tumulicola sp. | reverse complement strand
GGTCGAGGCCCACCAGTGCCAGCAACTCGTCGGTGCGCGCGGCGATTTCTGGCGGCTCCCATCCGACCAGCGACGGTACGACGGCAATGTTTTGTCCGACCGTCATGTGCGCGAACAAGCCAACCGCTTGGATCGCGTAGCCGATGCTGCGCCGCAGCTCGACCGCGTCGGCTGCCGCAACGTCGCCGCCGTCAACGGTAACGCTTCCGCTTTGCAGGGCGACGAGCCGGTTCACGGTTCGCAACAGCGTCGACTTCCCACAGCCGGAAGGCCCGAGGAGGACGACGATCTCGCCGGGCGGCGCTTCGAACGAGACGTCGTCGACCGCGACGCGATCGGCGCCGGCATAGCGAACCGTGGCGCCTTCGAATCGGATCGACGCGCCGGTCAATTTCCGGCGCTCGCGAGAAAGGCGGCCGCGACGTCGGCCGGATCGCGATGGCCGGTTTCAATCGCCTCGTTCATTGTTTGCGCGGCGCGATCGGTGATGCCGGCTGAAACGGTATCGAGCACGCGCACGATGCGCGGTTGGCTTTCGAGAACCGCCTTCCTCACGACCGGGGCCACGTTGTATGGCGGCCACAGGTGCCGGTCGTCGCGAAGAACGATCAGATCGTCGGCGGCAATCGCGCCGTCGGTGGTAAACGCGCTGGCAACGTCGGCTTGTCCGGAAAGCAACGCTTGGTATTTGAGCGCGATGTCGTACGTGCGAATGTCGCGAAACGTAAAACCGCCGTAGACCCGGCGCAATCCGGGCAAGCCGTCCGCTCGGCTCAAGAACTCCTGAATCGTTGCCAGGCGCAGACGCGACGCGATCGGAGCGAGATCCGAGAGCGTCGCGATGCGTTCGCGCGCGGCGATCGCTTTGGTCGTGGCGAGCGCCTGTGAATCGTTCATCGGCGATGGCTGCAGCCACACGAAATCGTAGCGTTCGGCGAACTCGCGCGCGACGGTCACATAGAGCGTGCGCGAGTCCTGTATCGGCGGAAGGTGAAGAACGTCGATCAGCGCGGTCCCGGTGTACTCGGGGTAGAGGTCGATGTCGCCGCGGCGCATCGCCGCCATCGCGATTTGCGTCGACCCGAGATTGAAGCGTCGTTGCACGCGCAGGCCGGCGCGTTCCAGCGCTTGGGCGTAGATCTCGGCGATGACGAACGACTCGGTGAAGTTCTTGGAGCCGACTCGCACGATCCCGGTGCGCGCGCCGCAGGAGGCAGCCAGCGGTCCGCAGGCGAGCAACGCCAGCGCGCGGGCGCGCGAAAGCGTCACGCCGGCACCTCGACGAGCCGCCCGAGTTGCGAGAACAGAACTTCGACGGTCAGGGCCAGGATGGCGACCGTAAGCGCGCCGGCCAGCAGCAGCGGGACGTCGTCGGTTTGCAAGCCGCGCACGATGACGTCGCCCAGACCACCGGCGCCGATGAACGTCGCCAGGGTGGCGCTCGCGATGGTTTCGGTCGCCGCCGTTCGGAGGCCGGCAAACGACAGCGGCAACGCCAGCGGCACGACCACCCGGGCGAATGCCTGGACGCGGGTCATCCCCAGGCCCGCCGCTGCGTCGAGCGCCGCCGCCGGAACCCCGCGAATCCCCAAGTCGACGGCGATGACGATCGGCGGAATCGCCAAGAGCGCCAGCGCGACGATTGCCGGTCGCGCTCCCACGCCGAGAATCGGCAGCAGGAGCGTGAGGACCGCGAGGCTGGGCAGGGTGCGGCCGATGCCGGCCAGGGCCAAGGCCGGATTACGAAGCGGCGAAATGGTCGCCGCCCCGACGCCCAGCGGCACCCCGATCGCGACGGCGAGGGCCAGCGC
>JBAUZB010000216.1:0-2094 GCA_049585095.1 Candidatus Tumulicola sp. | reverse complement strand
GGCGAGTTCGAAGAGTGCGCCGTCACCAGCCTCGACGCCACCAAGGAGAATGCCCTCGCGCGGCTGTGCGCGGATCTGAAAATTCAGCCGGCTCGAGTGCTGGCGATCGGCGACTCGCGCAACGACGTGCCGATGCTGCGTTGGGCGGGTATCGGCGTGGCGATGGGTAACGCACCGTTGGAGGTGAGACAGGCCGTGGGGCGCGTCACCGCGCCGTGCGACCGTGACGGCGTCGCTCGCGCCATCGAGCGTTATGCGCTGAATCGTTTGGGAAAGGAAGAGCGCAGCGCGTGATGCAGGCAACGCCGTCGCCGCAATACGAAGAACGGTTGAAAGCGATTCTCGAGCGTCAGGATTGGGAGGAGGTTCGCGAATTCGCGCGCGCGGAGAATCAAGTGCCCGACGACGTCTACCAGAAGGATCGGCACTTTTGGGAAGTGCTGATGCACAAACTCATCTGCAACCGCTTCGACATGGTGGCCCGTCACGAGGCGTCGCGCGCCTGGTTGGACGCCAACGGTTACACCGGCGACCTCGGGGGCTATTGAGAAGATGCTGGTTCGGGTGCTGAGCTTCGCCGCGCTTCGCGAAGTGCTGGGCTCCGACCTTACGATCGACGTACCCGATGGAGCGACGGTCGGAGACGCCTGGTCGACGTTGAAATCCGCTTTCCCGGCACTCAACGAAGTCGCCGCGTCGGTCCGAATCGCTCACAACGGCCGCATCGCCGCGTACGGCGATCGGCTCGCGGGAAATGACGAACTCGCGCTTCTGCCATCCGTCGGCGGCGGATGACGCGGTTCCGAATCGCGCGTGAGGCGATCGATCCTCGCACGCTGGAAAATGCGGTACAAAGTGGCGACGCGGGCGGAGTGGTGACGTTCTTAGGCGTGGTGCGTGCCCGCTCCGACGACGGACGTCCGGTCGATGGTCTGACGTACGAGGCGTACGAGCCGATGGCCGTGGCCGAGTTCGAGCGTATCGCCGGCGAAGCGCGCGAACGTTTCGGCGACGTGCGTCTCGCGATCGCGCATCGCACCGGCGACCTCGCACTGGGCGAGATCGCCGTCGCCATCACCGCTGCGGCGGCTCATCGGCAAGCGGCATTCGACGCGTGTCGATATGCGATCGACGAGGTCAAACGCCGCGCCCCCATTTGGAAAAAGGAGCGTTACTCCGACGGCGTCAGCGAGTGGAAGGCCAATGCCGGCGAGTGAGTGACGTCGAACTCTTCAACGTTGCGGCGGAACGCAACCGCGTTGCCGTCCTGCACTACGAGCCGCGGCGCCCGCGCGGCGTCTCGATCGTGGCCGGTCACGGTTATTCGTCGAGCAAGCACAACCTGGACTTTCTCTGCGGATTCCTGGCCAGCCATGGTTTTGGCGTTTACAGCATCGACTTTCCCGGCCACAAGCTCGGGTCGAGCGGCGGGATATTGCACGGCGTCGACGATTGCATCGACGCAATGTCGGCCGCGGTGCGGTTTGCACGCGACCGCGGTGACGACGCGGTCTACTCGATGGGGCACAGCATGGGGGGAATGACCGCAATCTTCGTCGCGGCGCTGGACACCGAAATTCGCGGAACCATTGCCATCGCGACCGGATACGGCCGGCCGACCTCGCTCGCTGCATTGCGCAGCGTCGGAGCGACCGATTTCCGCTCGTCCTACGTGCAGGGGGTCACGCTGCCCGAACTGGTCGCGGACGTCGACGCCCGCTACGCGGCGATGCTTCCGCGGCTGGCCGGCCGGTCGGCGTTGTACGTCGCGGCCACACGCGACGGAATGGTGAGCGAGAAAAGCGTACGCGAACTCTACCGGCGCGCTCCCGAGCCCAAAACGTTCGCTGCGATCGAAAGCGATCACACCTACGCCGGGGAACGGGCTCGCAGCAGCGTGCTCGAATGGCTGAACGAGTTACATCCGCGCGGATGAGACCGGAATCGTCGACCGCCCATCCGCAGTTGCGGCGCTACAGCCGGCACCTGCTGATTCCCGAAGTCGGCTTGCGCGGTCAGCAGCGCTTGTCGAATTCGCGGGTGCTGGTGGTGGGCGCAGGCGGTTTGGGTTCGCCCGCGCTGCAATACCTGGCG
>JBAUZB010000215.1:0-12248 GCA_049585095.1 Candidatus Tumulicola sp. | reverse complement strand
TTCCAGCCCCAGGCGAGTTCGAACCATATCGCGTACGCGCCGGCGATCGCGGCGATATCGAGCAGCAGGGTTCCAAAAGCCGAAGCCCCGCCGCGGCGCCGGCGCCGCCCGCCGCGGCGTACGTAGGCCACGATGCGCCAAACGACCGCAACGACTCCGGCACCACCGGCAAAATCGCCCAACGACCAGGGCAGCCCGCGCGTCACCGCGTAGGCGGCGTGCTCCCATTGCGGGTAGGCACCGTTGACGTATGCGCGCTCGATCCAAACCGCCCCGGGCTGCCACGCCAGCGCGAGCACCCCGAGAGCGATCGCAGCCAGACGCAGCGCAAACCAAAAGGAGGCGCCCATATGGGCGGCCTCCTTCGACGTTCGGGGGTGAATCGACTCGCGGTCCCGGGAACGCTAGCGTTTGCTAAACTGGAACCGTTTGCGAGCGCGTTTGCGGCCGTACTTCTTCGATTCCTTTTCGCGCGGATCGCGCGTGAGGAACCCGTTTTGGCGCATGATCGGTTTGAAGCTTTCGTCGATTGCTACCAGCGCGCGTGCGATGCCGTGGCGCACCGCGCCGGCCTGCCCGGTGACGCCGCCGCCTTCGGCCTTCACGGTGACGTCGAAGCGCGAGAGACTCTGCGTTGCTTCGAACGGCTGGCGCACGATCTGCAGGAGTTGAGGCCGCGGAAAATATTCTTCGACCGGCTTGTCGTTGATTCGAATCACGCCTTGACCCAGCGTCAGCGAGACGCGCGCGATGGCGCGTTTGCGGCGGCCGGTAGCTTGAATGACGTCGCTCAAAGAATCGGCTCCTACGAGTGCTCGAACAGCGGTTGCGGGTTCTGGGCGGCGTGTGGATGGCTATCGCCGACGTACACGTTTAACCGGCGGAGTTGATCGTTACGCGTCCGATTGGTGGCGAGCATCCCGCGGACCGCGTTTTCAATTAAGCGCTCGGGCTGTTTGCCCTGGATCTCGCGCGCCGTTTGCATCCGCAAACCGCCCGGATAACCGCTGTGGCGATAGTACAATTTCTGGTCCAGTTTATTGCCGCCGAGTTCGATTTTCTCGGCATTGATCACGACGACGTGATCGCCGTCGTCGATATGCGGCGTCCAGGTCGGCTTGTGTTTGCCCGACAAAGCGCGTGCGATCCGCACCGCCAGCGTGCCGAGGCGTTGCCCGGTCGCGTCGACGATGTACCAGTCGTGTTTGGTTTCGGCGGTTTTTTGCTGATAGGTCCGCATCTGCGCGAGTTGTCCTCGAGAGAGTGAAGCCACCGCATCTTACCGGGCGGAACCGGTGGCGTCAAGGGCCGGAACGCCTTTGACTGCTATTTGACGGATACTTGACTACTCAAGTAGTATAGCCTCATGGACGACGCTCACCTGGCTGCATTACTGCGCCTCTCCAAAACGCACGCTGCCGTCACCCGCGAGCTCGACGCCCGAGTCGGCGCGCATCACGGCCTCGGCTTTGCGGAACTTCGCCTGCTTCGCGCCCTGGCGGAGGCGCCGGAGGTACGGCTGCGGCCGACCGACTTGGCGGCCCAGTTGGAAGTGACCGCTTCGGGCGTGACCCGTGCCGTATTACCGCTCGAGAAGCGCGGCATCGTTCGGCGCGAACGCGATTCCGCCGACGCGCGCTCCAGCCGCGTCGTCCTCACGCCGTCCGGTCGCGCGCTGGCTGAAGATGCTTCCCATACGGCGTCCGACGCCGCCGGAAGACTCATGCGCCGGCTGAGTCTGGGTCAGACTCGCCAGCTCGAGCGTCTGCTCGGGGAGATCGGCTAGGAAGCTGCGCCCAACGGAAGAGCGGCGGCTCGGCGTAGGAATCGTAACCGTCTTCGTAGCGCACTCCGGCGAGGTATAGGCCGTTGGCCGGCGCAGTGTGGCCGGCCTCGCGCCGGTCGCGCGCCGCGAGGATTGCCGGCAGTTCCTCGGCCCGGCGCCGTCCGGTTCCGCAATCGATCAGCGTTCCGACGATGGTGCGCACCATCCGGTGCAGGAATCCGCTTGCGGTGGTTTCGATGCGCAACAGCTCGCCCCGCCGTTCGACGCGCAGGCGGCGCACCTCGCGAATGGTAACGCCGTTTTCCGGCAATATCCCGCAAAACGAACGGAAGTCGCGCTCGCCCAGGAGTTCGGCGGCGGCCGCCGTCATCGCCGCGGGATCGATCGGAAGCCACACGTGATACGCGTGGCGCGCCAGCAGCGGTGAGGGTTGCGGCCGGTTCAATACGGCGTACACGTACGTGCGCTCGACCGCCGAAAAGCGCGCCGAGAAAGATGGATTCGCGACCGCCGCTTCGCGCACACCGACGTCCTTCGGCAGTTCGCTATTGAGCGCAACGCCGAGCCGCTCGAACGGAAACGCGCGGGCGGTCGAAAACGAAACGACCTGACCGCAGGCGTGCACCCCCGCATCGGTTCTTCCGGCCGCCGACACCTTGATCGGCTCGGTCAACAACCGCGAGAGCGCCGCCTCCAGCGTGCCGGCCACGGTTCGCAGCGCCGGCTGCCACTGGAAGCCGCAAAAATCGGTGCCGTCGTACTCGACGGTAAGCCGAACCGTCGTGAGGAGCGGGGCGTCTACGTTTCCGGCCGCTCGCATCCGGCGTGGCGGCAACCGCAGCGCTCCCGCGGCGCGGCATCGCCGTCTTCGTCATCCTTCTCGCGGCAGCGAGGACTGCAATACGTCATGCCCAGGTCTACGAAGCAGGTGCACTGGAGGTGGGTACACTTTTGTCCGTCCATATTCGCGCCAACCTTTACGTCAAACTCAGAACGCGGCGCACTTCGGCTTTCGCCGCGCTGAAATCTTCCAAGAACCGAGGATCGCGCATCAGGGCCGCCGCAATCACCGTCCCCGAAATCCAGCCGGCCTCAACGTCGCTGGGATAGTGGACGCCCGCGACGATGCGGCTTTCCGCAAAAATATCGGCGCGAGCGAAGATGGCGCCGCGCTTTTCGGGGACCATTTGCCCGAGCAAGATCGCCGCGCAGGACGCAAAAGCGGCATGCCCGCTTGGATAGGAGCCGTGAGTCTGGCGCGCTCCCGCCGGGCGCGGCCGCGCAAAATACGCCTTCGCTCGTTCGATCAACGCTTCGGTATCGGCACCGACGTGACGGAACAGCGCCGCCGTCAGCGGAAGGCGCTCCGCAGCGAATCCGTTTCCGAGCACGTCGGAGAAGACGAAAATCGATCGATTCTGGTCGACCGCCGCGCGGGCGAGGTCGGCGTCGGTCCGGGCGCCGAGTACGACGGCGATTTTCTTCTCGTCGTATTGCTCGAGCGGCGAATCCAGATTGGGCGGGGGTGCCAGCAATTGGGTGAGCTCGACTGCGCCCGGAGCGAGGTAGTACGGAGCGATGGCGGTATCTTTGGCTCCGGCCGGAGTCATGACCATCGCGAGCGCCGCCGCGAGCATCACGGCGCGCAGGCTCGGCTTCATCAGCCGTGCTGCCGTTGCAACGGGAAGACCAGCACGTCGCGCACCGACCGATGCCCCGTCAGCAGCATGATTACCCGGTCGACGCCGATGCCGATTCCGGCAGTCGGCGGCATGCCGTATTCGAGCGCACGCACGAAGTCCCAATCCGGTTCGGGAATCTCTTCGTCACCCTGCGCCCGGTCCGCAACTTGAGCCTCGAAGCGTGCGCGCTGATCGTCGGGATCGTTCAACTCGGTAAAGGCGTTGGAGATTTCCATGTGGGCGCAAAACAACTCGTAGCGGTCGGCGAGATCCGGATCGCCGGCCTTGCGTTTGGCCAGCGGCGATATGATGACCGGATAATCGGTTACGAACGTCGGCGCGATCAAATGCGGCTCCAAGACGCGCTCGAAGATCTTGTCGAGTGCGTGACCGTGAGTGGGCGATTCGGGTAGCTCCAGTTCGCGAAGGATCTCGGCTGCCCCGCGCGGATCCAAGAGACGCTCGCGGGTGTATTTTCCGTCGCTGTAGCGGGCGATGCCTTCGAGATACGACGTGCGTGCGAAGGGACGCTCGAACGAAATAGCTGCATCGCCGTAGGTGAGTTCGCTGCGTCCGCCGGTTACCGCGGCAACGAGATGCGCGATCAGCGCTTCGTTGAACTCGAGCATGTCGCGCACGTCCCAGTAAGCCGCATAGAGTTCCAGCATCGTGAACTCCGGATTGTGGGTCGTGTCGATGCCTTCGTTTCGAAAAATTCGCCCGATCTCGTAGACGCGCTCGAGGCCGCCGACGATGAGCCGTTTCAGATTCAGCTCGGTCGCGATTCGCAGTTGCATGAACTGATCGAGCGCGTTGCAATGCGTTGCAAACGGCCGCGCCGCAGCCCCGCCGGCAACGTGGAGCAGCGTCGGAGTCTCCACTTCGTAAAAGCCGCGATCGTCGATGAAGCGACGCATTTCGGCGACCAGCCGGCTGCGCGCGATCATGGTCTCGCGAACGCCGGGATTGACGATCATGTCGACGTACCGTTGACGGTACCGCTTCTCGACGTCGACGAGGCCGTGCCACTTGTCGGGTAGCGGCATCAGCGACTTTCCGAGAACCGTGAAGGAGCCGACGTGCAGCGTGATCTCGCCCATCTTCGACCGGAACACGTAACCGCTCGCGCCGACGAGATCGCCGCGGTCCAGGTCGTTCCAATCCTCGAAGGCCGCATCGCCGACTGCGTCTTTGCGAACGTAGAGCTGGATACGCCCGGTTCGGTCGGAGAGATCGGCAAAGATGCTCTTGCCCATGCGGCGCTTCGACAGCAACCGTCCGGCGAGATTCCATGATTCGGTCGGGGCGTCTTGGCCGGGTACGAGAAAGCCGTATCGCGCGATCAACTCGGCGGCGGTTGCGTCGACCTCGTAACGGGTCTGCGCGAACGGGTCGTTCCCGCGGGAACGCAAAGCGGCCAGATGTTCGCGTCTGGCCGCAACGAGGGCTGCCTCGGTCTTCCCTAGGTTCTCATGCATATGTTCGCAGCGACGAGGGCGGCCGGATTATTGCAGTCGAGCGGCCGATGGTCCAAATCGGGCGTTCCCGTCACTAACTCGCTTTTTTGGTCGTCCTCTTCGGTGCGTTGCTTTTGATCGATTCGATCTTGTATTTCGCCAGACCGCGCGGGGTAGCGACGTCGACCGTTGCCCCCTTCTTGTGGCCGATGAGCGCTCGTCCCAGCGGCGACTCGTTCGAAATACGGCGGTTCGGCGGGTCGGCTTCGGCCGACCCAACGATCGAAAACTCGTAGCTGTCGTTGCTCTTGACGTCCTTGACCTTGACGATCGCCCCGAGGTGCACTTCGTCGGCGGCGTACTCGGATTCGTCGATGATGTGAGCGTTTCGAATCATCGCTTCGAGCTTGAGAATTCGCCCTTCGATGAAAGCTTGCTCTTGTTTCGCGTCTTCGTACTCGGCATTTTCACTCAAATCGCCGTATTCTTTGGCTTGGCGAATGCGATCGTTGACGTCGCGACGGTGCACCGTCTTGAGGTCGTCGAGCTCCAGCTCGAGCTTGGCCAAGCCTTCGGCGGTGAGGACGATCTCTTTGTCGTTCAAGTACAGCCCCTCAGAAAAGGATTTTGGAAGCGAACCCTCGCTTCGAATCCTGGATTGATGGCGCCTACGCAGGCGCTGGCGCGCTTGTGTTCGGGGAGCAAAATGCTTCCCCTTCCCCGGGCTCTCACTCGGCGGCCGCACCGCGTACGACGCGCAACCCGTTGCGGATTTTGCGCGATCGCCACCAGGCGAAGAGTATACCCAGCAAGACGCCGCCCCACGCGTACCACTGCGTCGAGCGATCCTCGAAACGGATGGTCTCGATGAGGACGCCGAGGAGCGCTAGAGCGCCGATTGCCGGGACGATCACGCCCGGCACGGTGACGTTGCGTTCGAAAAAGAATCGGCGCACCGCGGCCAAGGCGCTCAGAACGAAAAGCAAACCGAGAAACACCGCGCTTGCGGTGACGACCGTGTTCAGTTGCTGGTTGGCGCTGGGCGAAAATCCGGTGACGAGTTGACAGATCGTCGTGAGAACCGCCACGCCCGCGAGTGCCCAGAGCGGTTCGTTTCGACGGTCGAGCGTGCCGAGCCGGCGCGGTAGAACGCCGTCGCGTCCCATTGCAAAAACCGACCGCGAGAGATACAGGATCGTCGTCCACAAGGTCGAGAGCGTCGAGATCATGACTGCCGTGACGATCGCGAGTCGCCACGCGCCTCCGCCGAGCAGCCGGCTTACGTACTCGAGCGAATCCGCCGCGTTATCGGCGAAGCCTTTTGGAGTCCCGAGATGCAGAAATGCCATCATGCAGCCGAGGAGGATGACGGTCGTCACGACCAGTCCGACGATGCCTCCTCGCCCCGCAGCGCGCGAGTCACCCTTGACTTCCTCACCCGTCGACGCGGAGACTTCCCAGCCGTCGCTCATCCATATGCCCAGCGTCATCGCGGTGACGAAACCGGCGAAGGTCAGGGGAATTCCGCCATGTCCTGGAGCTACGGTCGCGGCGGCGCCGGCATGAGGCACGATGTATGCGGCGACTGCCGCCGCGCACAGGACGAGAAGTTCGAACAGCAACGCAAAGAACGTCACGAGCGCGGTCGGCCGCAGACCCACGTAGAGCAAAATCGTACTGGCGACGATCCATACCGCACCGACGGCCGCGACCCATGCGGGCGACGCGGCGTATGCCGGGGCGATCAGCTCGAGCGTGTAGCTGCCGGCGGGCACGGCGATCGCCATCGTCGCGAAGAAATTCGATAAAATGAGCAACCATGCGCCATACGCGCCGACCGCGTTGCCGAACTCCATTCGAATCCACGAATACGATGAACCGGCGTTCGGCGCGACCCGCGAAAGCATCGAAAAGGCGACCGCCACGCACAGCATAATTCCCGAAAGCGCCGCCAGCGCCAGGGGCGCGGCCATCCCCGCAACGGCGACCATCGGGCCCATCGTCGACGCGAGCGAATAGGCGGGCCCCATCGATGCCGACGCCAGCACCGTGACGTCGAAGAAGCGCAATACTTGCGGAAGCCGGTGCCGCGGTTCTGCGCGTGCGTCTACGGCTACCGCCATCAGTTCAGATTGACGACCCGCGGCTGCAGGCGCAGCTCGCGCAAAACGCCTTGGTAATCCGAAGGGGTCACGTCGTTCCACGTCTTGCCAAGGAGCGCCAGCAGCGCCGCTTCAATGACGTTGG
Source organism: Candidatus Tumulicola sp. (assembly GCA_049585095.1). Classification (GTDB taxonomy): domain Bacteria; phylum Vulcanimicrobiota; class Vulcanimicrobiia; order Vulcanimicrobiales; family Vulcanimicrobiaceae; genus Tumulicola. The sequence goes on along the minus strand of JBAUZB010000215.1, from coordinate 5,076 downwards.
TTCCGAACGATCGGCCCGCAAACTCCGGCGTGGTCGTGATGAGCGTAGCGACTCCGCGCGACGCCAGCTCTTCCAGGTTTCGCGGCGTCACCGTATTCGTCAGAACGATCTTTCCGTCGAGCCTGTCCGGCATGAACTGGCGCATGAAATGAAAATCGCCGGCGATGATCTCGGCCTCTTCATAGTACTGGGGATATTTCGGATCCGGCGGCCTGTCTTGCTTCTTGCCGGTTGGGTAGAAAAACTGAAACGGAAGCTTGCAGGCATCGGGAAGATATTTTTCGGCCATTTCTTCGAACGTCTTGAGATCGCGGACCGGCATGTCTTTGTCGAGCGCAAAAATGAAGTCGCCGAACAACACGTCGGCACCCGCGTCCACCAGCGCTTGAGCCATGCCGAAACGGTCGAGCGCGCTCACCATGAGCACGCGTTTCCCACGCAGTTCGATGCCCAGCCGATCTTGCATGAACCGAATCGCCTCGCGTTCGAGCGTATTCTTGAGGCCGCTGCCGTCGACCACCGGCGTCGTCACTGCCGCTTCCAGCAATCGCAAGCCGTCCCGCAACGCGTACCGGTGCTGGCCGGCATACAGGTAGACGTCGATCCCGCCGAGCCCAATCGCGTCGACGTGTCCGTCGAGCGCGCGAACCCTCGCGATGGCAACGTCGAGCTTTCCGTCGGTCCCCTCGCGCGAGATATCGAATTGCTCCCCCATCAGCGTCACGTCGGCACGGTGATCGCGCGCCGAGGAACCCAAGGAAACCGACACGATCTTCTTCATGCGACGGATTCCCGGCGGCGACGAGCTTCGGCCGCACCGCGAATTGCCAAGATGCGCTCGGGAGTCACGGCAGTGTCGAACGCTCGCATGCCGGCGGGCGCAAAGCCGCAGCGTTTCGCCATGGCGTTCATCTCGATCACCTTCTGAAGGTCGATGCCGCGCCCCAGCGTGTACGGCTCGAGCCGACCTTCGAGCGCCAGCACCATCGTTTCGCTCATGCACGCCAGCGCGGTGCGTGGAGGAAGATTCAGGTCGAAGTCGCTACCGCGCTCGCGCACCCGCTCGAAGCGCGGCGTTCCGGGCACCGACACGTTCCCCCCTTCGGTCACGAGCACGTCGGGACGTTCGAGAGCGACGCGCCGGCTGACGTCGTGCGGCAGCGACAGCTCGCAGACCACCGCGCCGGTTTGCAACTGTTCCGGTTGGATGACGTCTTGCGTCGACGACGTCGCGGTGAGCACCAGCTGCGCCCGCGCAACGGCGTCTGAAACGTTGGTCGTATACGAGGTTTCGCATTCGAGCCCGGCGCCCGTCGTTTCGTAGAACTTGCGCAAGCGCGTTTCGTTACGGGCAACGAGGATGACGTGCTTGACCTTCGGCGCGATCAGGTGCACGCAGGCGCTGCCGATCGAGCCGGTCGCGCCGATGACGGCTGCCGTCGCCGTAGCCGGATCGATCCCCATCTCGTGCGCTCCCCGGAAGAAACTCGCGACGCCGGCGCCGATCGTCAGCGAGTTACCCGTCGTCACCGGTATCGGCGATCGCGCGTTGATCGTCACCCCGGCATCGCCGACGACCGCGGTAAACGCCCCGAGACCGGCGACTTGCGCGCCGAGATCCACGCCGATTTGAATTGCTGCGAGAATCCGGCCGTAGACTTCCTCGCGCGGAAAGTCGATCATCTGTTCGGGCAAGAGCGGCGCGGAGACGAACCAGCCTTCGGTCTCGCGACCGTCGGGAGCGCGCACGCCGGTGACGTGCGCGACCGCCCATGGCGGCATCCACTCCATGATCTTGCGCATGATCGGTTCGCCCTTGCCTTTGGCGCCGGGCTCGTAGCGCGCCACATCTTCCAGCGAGAGTGGATGAATGACGAAACAAAACTTATTCACGTTTAAAAGGCGCTCCGGCCCAGCCTCCGCGCCCTCCACGCGAGCGCGTTAGCAGTCATTGCGCGGGACCTCGCCGAGCACAGCAGCGGCTTCGGCTTCCTTTTTTAGCGCTGCGAGCATCATCTCACTGTTTTCCCGCACTTTCTTCTGTAACGTGGGACCGATGAGTTCGGCCAGCGTCGGCACTCCGAAATCGTAGTCGACGCCGAGCTTGACGTGGGTCATACCCTCGCGCTCCGAAAATCTCCACCCTCCCTCGAACTTGTCGAGGTCGCCTTCCAAGAGCCGGTAGTCGATGCGCAAGTTCGCATCGTCGAAGCGATCTTCTTCGATCCACTCGATGGGCGCTTCTTCCACCAGCGTTTTCCAGCGGGAAATCACGCGGTCGGGGTGGCGTTCGAGAACGACCACGGTTTCAACGTCCGGCATGAACTGCGGAAAGCGCTCTTGATCCTTGGCGAGCTCATACACGATGCGCGCCGGAGCGGCGACGGCGATCTCGGTTTCGACGTACGGTATGAGTGCGAACTCCTAGTGGCCTCTAACGGAAGAAATCGGCATCGTTACAGGACGCCGAGCTTCTCGTAGGCGGTTGCCACCCCTGCCCGCAGCGCGGCGAGTGCCCGGTCGACTTCCTCTGCGGTCACGATGAGCGGCGGCTCCAAGCGAACGACGCGCTGCATGTTCAACGTCCAGGCGGCGGTGACGCCCGCCTTGAGCATTTCGGGAATGACCCAGCCGCCATAGCCTTCGTGCGTGAGCTCGACGCCGACGACTAATCCCAAGCCGCGCACCTCGCGAACCACCGCCGGGAACTCCGAAGCGATCGACCGGGCCCCCAACAGCAGCTGCTCGCCGCGAACCCGCGCTTTTTCGACCAGGCCGTCGTCCTCGAGCACGTCCATTGCGGCCAGCGCCGCCGCACACGCCAACTCGTTGCCGCCGAATGTCGAGGTGTGCAGTAGCGGCGCTTTTCCAAATGCGCGGTTCCAAACGTCGGGACGCGAAATGAACGCGCCCGCCGGAATCACGCCTCCCGAGAGTCCTTTGGCCAGCGTCATCACGTCGGGAACGACACCCTCGCGGTCGCACGCAAAGCGATATCCGCAACGCCCGAACCCGGTCTGCACTTCGTCGGCGATGAAGAGCGCTCCGGTACGATCGCATGCGTCGCGCACCGCACGCAAGTACCCCACCGGAGGTACGTTGACGCCGCCCTCGCCTTGAACCGGTTCGACGATGAAGGCGGCGGCATCGCTCAAGGCACCGTCGAGCGCGGTCGCGTCGGCATACGGGATCTGCGCGAAACCGTCGAGCAGCGGACGAAACGGGGTTTGAAACGCTTCGCGGCCGCTTACCGAAAGCGCACCCATCGTCTTACCGTGAAACGCGTCGACGGTGCTGACGATTTTTACCCGGCCGCTCGCGGCTCGCGCAAGTTTGATGGCGCCTTCGATCGCTTCGGTTCCACTATTGCACCAAAACGAAATCTGTAGATCGCCGGGCGTCACCTCTGCGAGCCGGCGCGCCGCGCGGCCCAACATCACGTTGAACATCGTCTTGCTCGACAGCGACATCAGTTCCATCTGAGCGCGTACCGCGTCGAGCACTCGCGGATGCGAGTGCCCCAGCGTGAAGACGCCGTAACCGCCGGCAAAATCCAAGTAGGCCTTACCGTTCTGATCCCAAATGGTGCAGCCCCGCGCGCGGACTTCGACCGGCGACCCGGAGAGTTTCATCACGCGCGCGAGCGGCGGATTGACGAACCGCTTATAGTTTTCGAACGCCTCCGCCGCCAAACCGCCGGCGAGCGCACCGCGCTGGGGCTCGGCAAGTCGATCGGTCACGCGGCGACCGGCGCAAACTCGAGGTTCGCGATCGTCGTTTCGATCAACTCGATCGCGTCGATCGAGCGATCCAGGCGCATCAGGCGCTCGCGCAGCGCCGCCGCACCGGGAATGCCTTTGAGGTAGAGCGCGACGTGTTTGCGCATTTGCGGAACGGCCCGAACTTCACCCAGCTCGTCGAGCATGGTGCGATAGTGAACCAGGCTGAAGCGCAAGCGCTCCGGCGCCGCCGGCGGCGCAGATGCCGGGCGTCCTTCCATCAGATCGCGGATCTGCGTAATTAACCACGGGTTCCCCAGGGTGGCGCGTCCCAGCATGACGGCGTCGACGCCGCTCGATCGCATTCGCTCCATGGTTTCCTGGGCGTCGCCGAGGTCGCCGTTGCCGATCACCGGAATGTCGACGCTGCGCTTGAGGCGTGCGATGTGCTCCCAATCCGCGCTACCCTTGTAGAATTGCTTGGCCGTGCGCGCGTGCAGCGTCACCGCCTGCACGCCGGCCTTCTGCGCGCGCCGGGCCACGTCGACGTACACCAACTGATTCTCGCTCCAACCAAGGCGCATCTTCATCGTCACCGGGCAGTCGACGGCGGCGACGACCGCGCGCATGATTTCCTCGCAGCGATCGGGATCGCGCAGGCACGCAGAACCGCCGTTGGTCTTGGTAACCTTCGGCGCCGGACAACCGAAGTTGATATCGACGATGTCGGCGCCGCATTCACGAACGACCTTGGCGGCGCGCGCCATGACGTGCGGATCGTCGCCCCAGAGTTGCGTGGAGACCGGCTTTTCCAGTCCGTGCTGGTCGATCATCTCCATCGTCCGGCGGCTGCCGTATTCGAGTGCGTTGGCAGAAACGAATTCGGTGACGGTCAAGCCTAGACCGAAGGGCTTGTACAACGCCCGCATGGTCCGATTGGTAACGCCGGACATCGGGGCGAGAATCAAGGGCGGCCAGATCTCGATCGGACCGATTTTCAGCGGGGCGGCCGGCATGGCGGAACTCACTATACCACGGCCAGCAAAACCGTCACCACCGCGGCCGTCACCCACAGTGCGTTCGATCCCAAGGTCCGCAGTGCGAACGCACCGAGAATGGCGCCGGCCAAATAGCATGCCCAGACCGTCACGTTGGTGCGACCCTCCGCTCGCAGCTCGCCGGTACGCACCGGACTCCCTACCAGCGCCATGATCGAACGCACCAACGTGCCGGTGACGAACGTCGTGGAAACTCCGGCCACGCCGGCACGGACCGCGACGATGCTTTGCGCTCCCATGACGATCGACAAGAACGCGACGGCGAACGGCACCGCCGGCACGCCGCCCCACCGTTGGAG
>JBAUZB010000214.1:0-1591 GCA_049585095.1 Candidatus Tumulicola sp. | reverse complement strand
GAACTCTACATCGAGCGCGAAGAGAAAGTCATCGGCTCGATCTTCAAAGGTAAAGTTCAAAACGTGCTCCCCGGGATGGGAGCGGCTTTCGTCGACATCGGTTTGGGGCGAAACGCCTTTCTCTACGTCGACGACATCAACAAGCAGCCGCTGAACATCGGCGACGTCGAAATCACGCAAGGCCACAGCGGATTCACGATCGGCGAAAAAGTCAAACGCGGCGACGACATTCTGGTGCAGATCGTCAAGGAGCCGCGCGGTCTCAAAGGGGCACGCATCTCGACGAACATCTCGCTGCCGGGGCGCTACCTCATTTTGATGCCTACCGGCAAATATTCGGGCGTTTCGCGAAAGATCGAATCGGTGCAAGAGCGCAACCGGCTCAAAGCGATCATGAAACGGATTCGTCCGGAAGGCATGGCGTCGGTGGTACGCACCGCCGCTGCGGGAGTCAGCGAGGCCGAACTGATCGCCGACCTCGGCGTGCTCATTCGCATGTGGCACGGAATTCTCGAAATGTACAAACGCGCGGCCTCGCCGTCGCTGTTGCACAAAGACATGAACCTTATCTACAAGGCCGCGCGCGATTTCATTACGGCCGACGTCGAACGAGTGTTGATCGACGACGAGGAAGAATATCGTAAGGTCCGCGACTTCTTGCAGTTGCTCGGGCCGCAGTATCTCAGCCGCGTGGAATACTACGACGCAGGCAGGGCGCTTTTTGAGGATTTCCACATCAACGAAGAGCTGCACAAACTCATGAAGCCGAAAATCAATCTTCCTTCGGGTGGATCGATCGTCATCGAATCGACCGAAGCTCTGACGGTGATCGACGTAAACTCCGGAAAATTCACCGGCGGACGCAATCTGGAAGACACGATTCTCAAGACCAATCTCGAGGCCGCTCACGAACTGGCGCGTCAGGTGCGGCTGCGCGACATCGGCGGCATCATCGTCGTAGACTTCATCGACATGGCTTCCGAAACGTCGCGCAGCAGGGTGATCAAGACGCTCGAAGACGGTTTGCGGCGCGACCGCACGCGGGCGACGATTCAGTCGTTTTCGAATCTGGGGCTACTGGAGTTCACCCGCAAGCGCATCGGAAAAGACCTCGGCGCGCAGTTGCGCGGCGCGTGTCCGACGTGTTCGGGCATGGGAAGCGTCATGTCGTCGCAGTCGGTGGCCATCGAGACTTTCCGGCACATTCGCAACTCGGCGAACGGCGCACCGGCAGGCGACGTTATTGCGTACGTTGCCCCGACCGTCGCAACGCAGATGGATTTCTGGTACGAGGCCGAGTGCCGGGAACTTTCTCAAAGTTTCGGCCACCCGATACACGTTCGCGTCGATCCCATGCTGCATCCGGAAAAATCGCGAATCGACGTCGTGCCGTCGTTCGCAGACTCGCAGACGCACGCAATACGCGTCGGCGACGAGCATCAAGTCGAGTTGCTGCCCGGCCGGCTGCCCAACCCGACCTCGGCGGCGGCGGTCGTCGAAAACCGCATCGTCGAAGTGGAGAACGGCGCCAACAACGCCGGCAACACCGCGCGGATTCGCATCCTCGACGTCGACGACGAGCAGGATTACG
>JBAUZB010000213.1:0-8335 GCA_049585095.1 Candidatus Tumulicola sp. | reverse complement strand
CGCGTCCCATGGCAGGGTCGCGAGTTGCGCGCGTAGGACGTCCGCCGGAACCGCGTGGAGGACGCGAACGCCACCGGCATCTTGCGCGCTGACTGCGGCAATAGCTGTGAAAACGCGAGCATTCAGGCGAGTTCCGACGACGAGGTCGCGTCCGACGCCCGACACGTTCCACGCGTGACTCGTTCCGATCGAGAGCACGATCATCGCGGCGCCGTTTCGTTCCACACGTGCACCAGCCGGCGTGCTCCAAGCGCCGGATCGGGAACCGCGATCGCCGAAATCACGGCCGCCATCGCGACCCGGCTGCGCGCAATGGCCGACACGTTGAGCGCGTCGATCCCGCCGATGGCGGCAACCGGAAAGCGGCTCGCTGCGGCAATCCGTGTCAGCCCCTCGATGCCGATCGGATCGCCGGCGTCGCGCTTCGAGACGGTCGCGTAGACTGGTCCGACGCCCAGATAGTCAACGTCGAGCGACTGCGCCGAGTGGGTCTCTTCCAATGTTCCGCACGAAAGCCCGATCAACCGGTCGCCCAACTCGGTACGCACTCGCGCAACGTCGGCAAATCCCGCGTCATCCGGGCCGAGATGCACCCCGTCACAATCGAACTGCACGGCGGCGTTCGCGTCGTCGTTGAGCATCAGCAGGACGCCGCGCCGGCGCGCGAGCGCGACGAGTTCCCGCAACTCGTGCGCGACGATTCCACGTTTTGCCCGGTACTGCACGATCCGGACGCCGGCATCGATCGCGGCGCACGCGATCGTAAGAGGATCGTCTCGGTCGTTCACGATCGCATAGATTCCGCGCAGCAAAGCGCGTCGAGCGGTGCGCGCGCCGCGCCCTACACGCGCGGCTTCAGGCGCCGCCATAGCATCACGTTCGCACCGATGTACAATACGAAAATCACGCCGATCGTAGTGCCGAGCAAAACGTTGTGTCGCGCCAGCGCCAGCGGAAGCAGCAACGTAAACGTGATGATGCCGAACATGACGAGCATCACGATCCGCGTGAATGCGACCACCGCCGTTATTCGTCCCCGAGCAACAAGTCGCCGAGCCGAATGAGCTCGCCGTCACTGCCGAAGCGAAACTCGATTCGTCCGCCGCGTCCGCTGCGCAGCACCGACACGTGCGCCCCGAATCGCTGGCGGAGGCGTGATTCGAACGCATGTTCCTCGGGCGAGAGCGGCCGCAAACGCGGCGCGGCCTTTGCCGACAGCGGCGTGGTCACGGCGCCCGCCAAGCGCTCGAGCGCGCGTACCGACAACCCCTCGTTCACGGTGCGCTCGGCCAACTGGAGGCGACTCGCCGGCGGAGCGGCCAGCAGCGCGCGAGCGTGCCCGGCCGATAAACGGCCGTCGGCGAGCATCGCCTTGACCGGTTCCGGTAAGGAAAGCAGACGTAACGCGTTCGCAATCGCCGGACGGCTCTTGCCCAGCCGTCGACCCACGTCGTCTTGCGTGAACGCGTAGTCGTCGATCAAATGCTGGAATCCGGCGGCTTCTTCGAGTGGATTGAGGTTTTCGCGCTGGAGATTTTCGATCATCGCCACTTCAAGGGAGTCGCGATCGTCGCCGCTGCGCACCAGGGCCGGAATCGTGGCCATCCGCAAGGCGGCGCAGGCGCGCCAGCGCCGCTCGCCGGCCACTAGCTCGAACCCGTCGCCGCGGGTGCGCACGATGACGGGAACCAGGACGCCGTACTCGGCGATCGAGGCCTGCAACTCGTCGAGCGGCTGCCGATCAAACGCTTTGCGCGGTTGAAATGGATTGGGCGTGATCCGATCGACCGGAATCTCACGAAAAACCTCGTGCTCGATCGCCGATGGCGCCGATGCGTCGCCGAGCAGCGCCCCCAAGCCTCTTCCCAGACCGCGCTTCGGGGTGCTCATGCGCGTACTTCCGCGGGTTCGAGCAGCTCGCGCGCGACCGCGAGATAGGCCTGAGCGCCGCGACTCTTGATGTCGAAGAGAATGACGGGTTTTCCGTACGACGGCGCTTCCGAGAGACGAACGTTCCGCGGAATCTGCGTCTTGAACATTTGCTCGGGAAAAAACTTGACCAGTTCCTCGAGCACCTCGGTGGCGAGCCGTGTGCGTCCGTCGAACATCGTTACCAGGACGCCGCTTACGCGCAGTTGGGGATTGAGGGCTTCGCGGACGCGGCGTACGACGCTCGTTAGTTGTGAGAGGCCTTCGAGCGCGTAGTACTCGGCTTGCACCGGAATGATGCATTCGTCGGCTGCGGTCAACGCGTTGATCGTGAGTAGTCCGAGCGATGGAGGGCAATCGATAAAGACGAAATCGTACCGTGAAGCGACCGGTACGATTGCCTGACGCATGCGCGTTTCGCGCGACATCGCCGAAACGAGTTCGATCTCGGCGCCGGCAAGGTTCATGGTGGCCGGCAACAGCCATAATCCCTCCAGCTCGGTGGGAACGATGATGTCGTCGACGGCGGCTTCTTGCAGCAAAAGATCGTACACGTCGCGTTGCAGTTTGGGTTTCTCGATGCCGAGTCCGGTGGTCGCGTTGCCTTGCGGATCGGCATCGACGACGAGCACGCGCTTCCCCAGCACGGCTAAAGCCGCGCCGAGATTGACGGCGGTGGTGCTTTTCCCGACTCCGCCCTTCTGGTTGACGAGAGCGATGATGCGCGCCAGTCTCGGTTCTCCCTTGGGAGTGCTACACGCGTGCACTGCGTGCATGCGTATCGAGATACCGCTCGAGCAGGCGCAGCAGCGAGGTTCGCTCGTTACGCTCGGGCGCATCGGTGACCTGCTCGAATAGCCAGCGCAGCGCGGTTCCGACGCGCTGGTCTCCGCGAAAATCGGAAGGCGCTAATCCGCGCGAGACGAGGGCCTGCACCACGTCGTCGCCGGAGACGCGCAGATCGGCGACGGAAAAGGCCGGTTTGCGCGCAATTTCGGCGCGCACCCGGTCAGCGAAGCGCTCGTTGTGGTCGCCGCGCTTGGGCAAGCCGGAGCCGACGACGTCGGCTTCTCGTAATGCGAACACATGTTCGATATTTTCCGGTCCGATCCTGCGCACGAACCGCCGTACGGTGGCGTTGGTCATCTCGGGGTCGGCCGCGAACATGTGCTGCCGAACGAGACGCTCGACACGGTCGATCGAATCGTTCGAGAAGCGAAAGCGAGCGAGCATGTTGCGGGCCATCTCCGCCCCGACGATTTCGTGACGGTAGAAATGCGGTCCGTCCTTGGTGCGCGGCTTCCCTACATCGTGGAGCAGTGCGGCCAAACGCAGCACCGGATCGCCCGGCGGCGTCGCGTCGACCGTCGCCATCGCGTGATGCCACACGTCGTAGGCGTGCCACTCGTTCTGCTCGACGTCGACCCCTTCGAGCAACTCGGGCCACACATGCTGCATGACGCCGGTCTCGCGCAACAGCTCGAATCCGATCGACGGGCGTCGTGCGGCCGTCAGGAGTTTGGTCAGCTCGTCATTGACGCGCTCCGGCGAAACGGTTTGGACTAGACCCGCGGCCAGGCGCATGGCGTCCCGCGTAGGGAGGGTCGGATCGTATTCGAAACGGGCGGCAAACTGCGCCGCTCGAAGCAAGCGCAGCGGGTCTTCGGCGAAAACCTCCGGCGTGAGGATGTCGATCCGCCGGGCGAGGATGTCGGCTTCTCCCCGATGCGGGTCGACGAGGCGCCCGGACGGCAGCGCCCGGGCGATCATGTTCATCCGGAAATCGCGACGCGCAAGGTCATCCTCGAACGGGATGTCGGGCCCACTCTGGATCTCGAAGTCGCGGTGCCCATGCCCCACCGAGTGCTCGCGGCGCGGTAAGCCGACGTCGACGGTCGTGCCGTCGATGGTCAGCTTCAAGACGGCGAAGGCCGCGCCCACGACGTCGAGCCGGCCCAAGGGTGCCAACCGGCGGTTGAGCTCGTCGAAGGAAACGCCGGCCACCAGATAGTCGAGGTCCTTGTTCGACGGCGCTGTGTTTTCGACCGCAGCCCGAATCTCGTCGCGAACTCGGCCCCCAACCGCGTACAACGCGCCGGACGGCAGGGCGGAAGCCAGCGTGGCATCGAGTGGGTGGGGGACGTACATCAGTTCCATCCTACCGCATCCGCGGAAACCGATGTTTCACGTGAAAACGTTCCCGCGTCCCCGAGGCCGGCGTTTCACGTGAAAACACCACCGAGCGGCCAATGGACCAGGGCCTCCAGTCCGCTCGCGGCAGCGGGCGCGTTGTCTAGTACTAGACAATCCGGCTCTGATCACTTTGGGTGAGGCCGCAAGGCCAATAATTGCCCGCCGCTCAGGGCGACCTGGGCCAACAGTACCGCGAGAGCGCTAGACTGTGTTCAGAAGCGTCGGCAACGACGCTTCTGCCGTTTCGACTAGTAGCAGCGGTATTGCGACGCACCGTTCCTGCGGTCATCGATGGCTATAGCGCCATCTTTCTGGAATGCCGTTATGAAGGAGCCGTCCAAGCCAACGGCCATCGTCACGTAATGCAAGATCGCTCCAGCGTCATCTCGATAAGCGCTGTAATAGTGCCTCTTGGCGATAAGATCGGTGAACCGGTCTAGTCTGTCCGATACCTCAATGGGGTCCAGAAGCGTGGTGCTTATCCAGCCAACGTGCGCCGCTTGGCCAACGTCGAGAAATATTGCAGAGGTTGCGAGGTTTCCAATCCCGCGTAATCACGAAAAACGATTCTCGGGCCGTCCTCGCTCGCAATAATGTTGCCCGAAGTACTTTCGCAGTTTTTCCCCGGATTTCCGAATGGGTCGTACGGCGCAGATTCATGGGGACACAGAGTCTTGGGCGCGCATGCGCCCTTGAAACGGTGGCCCAATGCGGTAGTCCCAGTGCCGACCAGTTCCTCGCCATCGGCCCCTTGTACCGGGTCATGAAAGCATCACCAACAGCACTCGACAAGCCGACGTCCCTGTCTCACCGAGCGGCCCAACCCTCTTTGAGGGCTAGCCCACCATGGTTCCAATGGTTAGCCGGGCGCTGAAATCGTTGCCCTTAGCACGTAAATGCCACTCAAATTGGCACTTTGGCTGGTCAACTATAACCATGCTGACGGCGGATCTCCCCCGAGCAAAAATTACACCTTCAAACAGTTTGATCTGGAGTTTCCTGGACGATCGCGCCTTGTATGGGATGGCTCCTGGGGCATTCCTATCCCAACGGCGTCCACCGCCTCAAATGCAACGTGCGACGGATACATTTGAGGTGTACTTGCCTTTAGTGATGCGAACGACGGGGAGAATGCGTCCTCGGCGTTTCCCGGCTCCGGCGTGGCAAAAAGCCGCCGTCGCCGCCTGTTCTCCCTCGCCCAGGAAGCCGTGGTAGGGCCCGAAGGCCGGAAACCAACAATTTTGCGTCGAAAGGCTCGGGCGTATGGGGAATCCTGGTTAATACGTGTCCGAGTATCTACGCCTGCTCGGGGAGCGGGTTCTCATCTTCGACGGCGCCATGGGCACACAGCTCATGGCGCTCGAGCTATCTGCCGAGGACTTCGGCGGAGCGCGCTACCACGGGTGTAACGAGGCGCTCGTGCTCGCCCGCCCAGATATCGTGCGCGACATTCATGCGGCCTATTTGGCCGCCGGTGCGGACGTCGTCGAAACCAACTCATTCATGGGCTCGCGCATCAAGCTCGACGAGTACGGATTGGGCGAGCGCACGATCGAGGTGAACGGCCGGGCCGCGGAGCTCGCGCGTCAGGCGTGCGATGCCGTAGCCACCCCCGAGCGTCCGCGCTTCGTCGCCGGATCGATGGGTCCGACCGGAATGCTGATCTCGTCGTCAGATCCGAGTCTGTCAAACGTCACCTACGAGCGGCTGCGCGACGTTTACGGCGAACAGGCACGTGCGCTCGTCGAAGGCGGCGCGGATGTGGTGCTCCTCGAAACCATGCAAGACCTCCTCGAACTGAAAGCGGCGATTGCCGGCATCGTTCGTGAGTTCGATCGCGGGATGCGACGCGTTCCTATACAAGCGCAGCCGACGCTCATTCAAGAAGGCCGAATGCTTCTCGGCACGGATATTCGGGCGGTTGTCGCCACGCTCGACGCGCTTCCGATCGACGTGATCGGCCTGAACTGCTCGACCGGCCCTACGCAGATGCGCGACTCCGTGCGGTACATGTGCGAAAACTCACGTTGCTTCGTGAGCGTAATTCCCAATGCCGGCCTTCCGTTAATGGGTCCCAAAGGGGAAACTATTTATCCCGAAACGCCGCGCGAGCTTGCGATCGAACTCGCAGGTTTCGTCCGAGAGTTCGGCGTCAATGCCGTAGGCGGGTGCTGCGGTTCGACGCCCGCGCACGTCACCGCCATTGTGGATGCGGTGGCCGCGCTCGGCAGCGATACTGCCGCTACGCGCCGCGCAAGGCTCGTAAGTTCGGCGGGAAAGCGCGACTTGCGACCGCAGTGGGTGGCTTCTGCCATAGCAGGAGTGTCGCTGATCCAGGAGCCTCGCCCGCTGATCGTCGGCGAGCGCATCAACACCCAAGGCTCGCGCAAAATCAAGCGCCTGCTGCTGGAAGAGAACTACGACGAGATCGTGCTGGTCGCCCGCGAGCAGGTCGATGGCGGCGCCCATGTGCTCGACGTATGCTGCGCGCTCACCGAACGGCCCGACGAAGATCGTCAAATGCGAGAGGTGACGCGCAAGCTCGCGCAGTCGATCGAGGCGCCGCTCGCCATCGATTCCACCGAACCGGTCGTTCTGGAAGCGGCGCTGCAGAACTATCCGGGGCGCGCCATCGTCAACTCGGTGCACTTGGAATCGGGTCGCACGAAAATGGACGCGGTCATGCCGCTTGCGGTGGAACACGGCGCCGCGGTAATCGCATTGACGATCGACGAGTCGGGGATGGCCAAGTCGGCCGCCCGCAAAGTCGAGGTAGCGCGTCGAATCCACGACATCGCCGTCGCGGAGTTCGGTCTCCCGCCGGGTGCGCTCATCTTCGATGCCCTTACCTTCACGCTTGCCACCGGCGAAGCAGAATTCCTTAACTCGGCCGTCGAGACAATCGAAGGCCTTCGTGCGATCAAGCGAGAGTTGCCCGGCGTCCTCACGTCACTCGGCGTCTCCAACGTTTCGTTCGGATTGAAACCCGCCGCACGGGCCGCGCTCAACTCCGTGTTTTTACATCACTGCGTCGAAGCCGGCCTGGACATGGCGCTGGTCCATCCTAAAGACATCACGCCGTACTTCGAGATCGACGGTGAGCTACGCGAGCTGTGCGACGATCTCGTCTTCAACCGGCGGCCTGACGCACTCGCGCGCCTGATCGAACGGTTCGAAACGGTGGTAACGACGGGCGCCGGCGGTTCGTCTCTCGACGACGACCCGAACCTACCGGTCGGGGAGCGCATCGCGCAGTCCATTCTGCGGCGGCGCAAGGACGGCATCGAAGCCAAGATCGACGAGGCGCTCGTTACGCGCACTCCAGTCGGGGTTTTGAACGAAATTCTCTTGCCGGCGATGAAAGACGTCGGCGACCGGTTCGGACGCGGCGAACTCATTCTGCCGTTCGTTTTGCAATCGGCCGAAGTAATGAAGAAAGCCGTCGCCCACCTCGAGCAGTTTCTCGAGAAGAAGGAGGGTTCGGCCAAAGGGACGGTCGTGATTGCGACGGTCTTCGGCGACGTGCACGATATCGGAAAGAATCTCGTCAACACCATTCTGACCAACAACGGGTATTCGGTCCACGACCTCGGCAAACAAGTGCCGATGAATACGATTCTCGAGAAAGCCGTCGAGGTGAATGCCGACGCGATCGGCCTCTCCGCACTGCTGGTTTCGACCAGCAAGCAGATGCCGATTTGCGTCCAGGAGCAAGACGTGCGCGGATTGGCGTTTCCGGTCATCGTCGGCGGCGCCGCCATCAACCGCGACTTTGGGCACCGCATCGCTCTGCTCGACGACGGGGAGCGGTTCTTCGCACCCGGCCTGTTCTACGCCAAGGACGCATTCGAAGGCCTCGAGTTGATGGATGCGTTGACGAGCGATACCGGGCGGCGAGAGGAGCTGATCGAGCGCACGAAGCTCGAAGCCCTCGCACACCGCGATCGTCGAGCCGGTGCCTCGATTGCGGTTGCGCGGCCGGCGTCCATTTCGGCGGTCAAGAGCGAGCGCGCCGACGTCCCGTCGCCGCCGTTTTGGGGGCCGCGAACACTCTCGGATATCGACCTGCGCGCGTTATGGGCGTACTTCGATTTGCGAAGCCTGTTCCGGCTTTCGTGGGGCGCCGCGAACACCAAAGGCGATGCGTACGAGCGGCTCTTGCGCGAAGATTTCGAGCCGCGCTTGAAACGCTATCAAGCGGTCGCCCTTCGGA
>JBAUZB010000212.1:0-2791 GCA_049585095.1 Candidatus Tumulicola sp. | reverse complement strand
GCGGACGGCTTCGAACACGTCGCAATCACCTATCGCACCAGTTCGCCGGCGGCGACGTTGGTCGCGATCGAAGCCGGAGGAGCGAGCGCCGGCAGCGCGCGCGTGGACTTTCTCGACGACGAAACGTCGATCGCCGCCGCGTTGGAGAACTTGGTGCGCGAGCGGGGACCGTTCGACACGTTGATACACGGCGTCGGCCCCTTGATCGTCAAGCGTTTCGAACGATCGACGCTCGAGGATTATCGCGAAGCGTTCGACGGCAACGTTCGCAGCGCGGTGTTGGCGATTCGCGCGGTTATCGGCGGCATGCGTGCGGCAAGTTTCGGACGCATCGTGGTTTTCGGAATGCTGGGGTCGGATCGCACGCTGCCGTTTCGGGGCTTCTCGCTCTATCAGGCAGCCAAGAGCGCGCTGGTGGCCTTTGCGCGCTGTGTGGCAATTGAAGAAGCGCGTCACGGTATTACGATCAACGTCGTTAGTCCCGGCGACATACGTCGCAAGTCCCTCGCGCGCGCCGAAACAGTCGAGCTTGCCGCTTCGAATCCGCGGGGACGGCCCGGCAGCTACGAAGACGTGGCCGACGCAGTGCGCTTTTTGGTCGCGCAAAACCGCGACTTCATCACCGGCGCCGTGCTCGACGTTACCGGGGGGTTGACCCAAGCCGACGAGCGAAACGAACCGGCTCCATGAGCCTGTTCGACGACACGAACGACCATCGTCGTTTTGCATTGCCCGGGTCGAGCGCGCATTACGGCCCCGATAAGGTCGTTGCCGTCGAGCACATCGACCTCGACCTGAGCGTCGATTTCGAACGCGAAATGCTCGCCGGCGTCTGCACGACGACCGTTCGCGCGCTCGACGAGAACGTCGAACGACTGGCGCTCGACGCAGTCGATCTCGAAACCAGTGCGGTGGAGCGCGACGGCGTTGCGCAGCGGTTCGCGCGCCGCAACGGCAAACTCGAGATCCAGTTTGCCGCTCCGATTCGCGCCGGAGAACGCGCCACGTTTGCCGTTCGTTACCGGTGCACGAAACCGCGCCGCGGCCTGTTCTTCGTCAAGCCGACGGCGGCTCACCCCGAAAAAGTGGTGCAGGCGTGGACGCAAAGCCAGGACGAGAACGCGCGCTACTGGTTTCCGTGCCTCGACTATCCCCACGAAAAACAGCCGACTTCGTGCACCATTCGCGTGCCCAAAGGAAATTTTGCGCTGGCGAACGGCGACCTCGTCGAACGCCGCGACGAAGCCGACCGAACCGTTTTTCGCTATCGCCAGGACGTGCCGCACAGCACGTACCTGGTTTCGATGGTCGCAGGACCGTTTACCGAAGTCGCCCAGGGCGGCGCCGGAGCCGGGAACGTGCCGGTGTACTATTACGTGCTGCCGGGACGCGAAGCCGATGGCGAACGCGCCTTCGGCAACACTCCCCGTATGATCGACGCCTTCGAAGAGCGCACCGGCGCGGCATACCCGTACGCGCGTTATTCACAGATTGCGGTCGAGGACTTCATTTTCGGCGGCATGGAGAATACTTCGGCCACCACGCAGACCGACCGCACGCTGCACGATATTACGGCGCACCTCGATTATTCCAGCGACCCGCTCGTTTCGCACGAGTTGGCGCACCAGTGGTTCGGCGATCTCATCACCTGCCGCGACTGGTCGCACGCGTGGCTCAACGAAGGTTTCGCGACCTTTTTCGAAGCCGTATGGCGCGAAGCCGACTTGGGGTACGACGAATACCTGTACGACGTGTTCGAAAGCCGTTCGACGTATTTCGAGGAAGATGCGGATCGTTACCGTCGCCCGATCGTGTGCAACACCTATCGCGATCCGATCGAGATCTTCGATCGTCACCTGTATCAGAAGGGCGCGGCAGTATTGCACATGCTGCGGGGCGAGCTGGGTGACGCCCGTTTTTGGCGGTCGATCCGGCACTACGTCGAGCGCAACGCCCAACGAAGCGTCGAAACGATCGATTTCATCCGCGCGATCGAAGATGCGACCGGGCGAAACCTGCGGAGTTTTTTCGATCAGTGGGTCTTCTCCGGCGGCCATCCCGAACTGGAAGTGGCCGTGTCGTGGGACGAAAAACGCAAGATCGCGACGTTGACCGTCGATCAAAAACAGCCGATCGACGCCGATCATCCGCCCTACCGCTTCGACGTCGACGCCAGTTTCGCGATCGAATCGCCGCCGCGCGTAACCGGGAGGGCCGAACCGAAGATCGTGCCCGGCGAACGGCGCATTCGGGTCGCGGTCGCGCGCGCGCACGAGACGATCGCCGTGTCCCTCGATTCGGAGCCGAAGCTGGTGCGCTTCGATCCGGGTGCATTCGTACTCGCGGGCGTGACCTATAAGTTCGGTGCGGATTACGCCGCGGCCGTCTTGCGCGGCGATCCCGACGTCGTCGCGCGCATCCGCGCCGCCCGCGAACTCGCCAAGGACGGCGCGCACGCCGCGGTCGATGCGCTGTGCGAGGCCTTCACTCACGAGCCTTTTTGGGGGGTGCTGGCCGAGGCGGCCGCGGCGATCGGAGCGACTCGCGCACCCTGGGCCTCGCGCATACTGCTCGAGTCTTTGGGGCACTCCCATCCCAAAGTTCGCTGCGCGGTGGCTGCGGCGCTGGGTAATTTTCGCGGTTCGGAGGTGGCTGCCGCACTGGTGCCGCCGGCGCAGAACGACGCGTCGTATTTCGTGCGCGCCGCGGCACTGGAAGCGCTCGGAAAAACGCGCGATCCGGGTGCGTACGAGGTGCTCGTCGCCGCGCTGAACGTGCCGACGTGGAACGG
>JBAUZB010000211.1:0-10038 GCA_049585095.1 Candidatus Tumulicola sp. | reverse complement strand
ACGAAAAGAAGAGCTATGCACGCTACTTTTGTATCGAATCTCTGATAGCGCTTAACGACGTAATGCTGTGGCGGCGAGCCACGCTTCAAACGGTTTTTGGGCGGTCGTTGCGACCGTATCGGAGCCGCCGCCACTTGCACCGCAATCGTATCATCAGGCGGAAACAATTGAAGCGCCTCACCGACGGGATCAAGCTTCATCCATTCCAGAAACCGTAAGCGTCCACCCTGTGACACGAGAAAGGCCATAACCTGTATCCCATCTTCATCGTCATAGAAGCCATCGGTTAGCGGTACGTCTAATCGTTCGGTTGAGGCCGGAGACGTGTCGTCAGGGAGCAAGAACAACGTAGTCCCCGTAGTCGTGTCAAATGCGACCTTCAGGCCAATAAGTTGTGCTCTGTAAGCCGCACACCCAGGAAAATCTACCGAAAGCATCCGCTTAAGAACCCGCATTTCCTCGGAGCTAGGATCACGCCACTCTTCACGATTCATGTTTCATGCGCCCCGCAATTGACCAGCGACTCTTAAAGGAACGAGTTGCGGCATTCGGTGAGGTTCAATGCGCTGACATGCGCCTCCCGGCTATGGTAGTGAGTGCTGAGAGAAACTAGGGATTAATCTTCACCATTGGTCAAGACCCCAACCGCTTCCCAATGCCAACATCTCCGACGTCCTTCGCAGTCAATACGTTATCTTCCGCATAATAGGCGTCCCGATCTACGTTTGAAGACATCAGACTATGCGGCGTGAGCCCCGCTATTTTCGCGTTACAGGGCGGAACGCCGTCGTAGCGGACAACCCTTGCCTGCACGTTCCGCGGCAGTGTACCGGCAAACAAGAGACATCTTAGTGGAGCGCGATGCCGTCAGGATCATCAAAGCCGGTCATCGTAGGTGCGATCTCCAGACCCCTTTTGTTGTAGGTAGTCAGAGTTCCATTACCTCCGTCACCGGCGGTGCTGCTGACGTAAATCTTGCCGGTCGGCCCGACCGCGACGACGACTGGGTTTGACACGGAGATGGTTGGAGTAGTGGGATTCCCGTTAGCGCGGAACGTCAACATGCTGTTTGCGCTGAGTTGGCAGATGTATATCTTGCCGTTCGCGTCGACGGCGACGCCCACTGGATACTGCAACCCCGATATTGTGGGGGCTTGCGGGTTCCCGTTGGAGTCGTACGTCGTCAACGTTCCCGTGCCGGAATTTGCGACATAGATCTTTCCGTTCGCGTCGACGGCGAGGTCCTCGGGCAAGCTCAAGCCCGTGATCGTTGGAGTAGTTGGCGTGCCGTCCGAGTTATAGGTCGTCACCGTACCGTTATCGTAATTTGCGACGTAAATTTTACCATTCGCGTCGACCACAATCCCTCTCGGATTCTCCACTCCCGAGGTGATCGTTGGCGTGGTCTGACGACCATTCGGGCGGTATGTAGTTACCGTACTGCTTCCCGAGTTCGCTACGTAGATCTTGCCGGCCACGTCGGTCGCCACGCCCACGGGACCGTTCAAGCCCGCGGTGATCGTTGGGGTGGTCGGAGTTCCGTCCGTTTTGAAAGTGTATAGCGTGTCATTATAATAGCTAGCAATGTAAATGTTCTTGGGACCGCCTGCGCTATCAACTAAACTGCTGTTAGCACCGGGCCAAGCCTGAGCGAGCGATCCATTGCTCGGAGTGAGATTCGATTGGGGTGAGCCGGAACACCCGGCGAGAATAACGAGGCTAACGGCGGCAAGCGCTGCGCTCATGCGTGAGTGCATATTTCCTCCGATAAAGCACAACGACACCGATCCCATTAAGGGTCAAGCTGGGACGACACGATTGCCTTCCCACGGGCCCGACCGGCGCCTGGTTGGCTGCGCGCATTCTTGGTGGGCTCAACCAGCAAGCCCTGCATTCGCGGCATGCCGATCGACAACTGACTCTGGCGCCGAGGCCCGGTTGCGGGCGGCTCCATGCCCGCGAAGACAAGGATGATGGCCTGCGTGCCGACGTTTATATCGCTTACGACCGAATCCCGACGTGCGAGAATCCTACGAAGACGCTATGCGTTCGGTGACATGCCGCGAGTTCGGTCGTAGGAACGGCCTTGCAAAACGCCTAAGCCCTTTTGGCTGCTCCTTGCGATTGGAGAGGGATTTTATGCGCAGAACACTCGCTTTGCTTGCGATGGGAGCCGGAGTGCTTGCATCGACCGCTTGCGCTTCGACCGTCTCGACACCGATAGGCTCATCCGACTCTCAATCGTCGCTACTCAGTTCAAGCGTGGTTCCGAGGCCATCGCCCACTCTGCTAGAGCGTCCCAGCCGCGGGGCAAAGCCGCGCGGTTGGCTGGACGCGAAAAACGCTACAGGAGCGCTCGTCTATGTTGCCGGCGGCAACCAAGTCGCAATCTTCCGAGAGAGAGATGCCAAACCTGTCGGAGCAATTACCGACGGCGTCGGCGGTGCATACGGGCTGTTTGCGGATGCGAAAGGCGGTCTGTACGTCGCGAACACTACCACGATAACGGCGTATCGGCCGGGCGCGATACATCCTTGGATTACGTACACCGACACTGCCAGCCCGCTGTACGTCGTAACCGATCACTCGGGCAGGGTGTACGCTGCTAACCGCAACGGGACCGTCACCGAATATCCGCGGCAGCAAACGACGTCGGATGTTACGATAAAGACCCCGGGTCACGAAGCTGACGGTATAAACTTCGACCAGGCATCGAATCTGTATGTAGCCTATCGCGGCCGGGCGGTAGATAGCATCGAAGAGTTTTCTCCGCACTCGACGAACGGCCGGATCTTAGGTATGCACGTCTCGTCGCCGCAAGGCTTGCAGATCGATCGCTCCGGAAACATCATCGTCGTCGAGAGCGGCAACGGGACCGTCGACGTGTTTCCGCCTGGAAAGAACCATCCGTCCCAAGTCGTGAACACCGGCTGTTGCGCTACGCAAATCGTTCTCGGCGGAAATCAACGAAACATCTATTACTCCAATTACGCCGACCATAACGTCTACATCAGCCCCTATCCTCCGGGCGACTTTCGGGTGAAGATCGAATCCGGATTGGACTACTCTCAAGGTATGGCGCTCAGTCACGAAGAGAGATAAATAAACGGAAACGCAACAGCGAATGAAGATTCTCGCCCTTAGCCGCTACCCTTTAAACGCGTTCGCATCCATTGTTGTCCTTGCTGCGTGTAGCAACGGTGGATCGCAGCCGCCGATCGGCGCGCCGAACGCGTTGCCGCAGAGCCGCGCGATTCCAACGAACGCAGAGCACGGCAGATCGCCGATGCCGCCGGAAGCGAAGAGCGGTGACCTGTTGTATGCGGCTCTCGGACAGGCTGACGAGGTTGACGTATTCTCTTTTCCGCAGGGAAAACTCATACAAACACTGACAGGCCTTAACTACCCGAGCGGGTTGTGCAGTGATAGCGCAGGCAACGTTTGGATCGCAACTTTCTACGGGAACGGCGGCCGCATGGTCGAATACGCGCACGGCGGCACGAGCCCGGCGGCATCGTTGAATGACCCGGATTTCTACCCGAACGGATGTTCTGTCGACCCGAGCACCGGGGATCTGGCAGTCACAAACAACTCGTACGACGGCCCGGGGAGTCTCGCAATATACAAGCATGCCCAGGGAAGGGCGTCACTCTACTACGACGTGCCCAATCTCTACAATTACGATTTCTGCGGCTACGATAATAAGGGGAACCTGTTCGTTGATGGTCCCGGGGTACTTGCCGAACTTCCCAAGGGCGGCACTACCTTTACGACCATCAGCGTCGACAAGGGTTCTCCCGGTGGTCAGGTCCAGTGGGACGGTCAATACATAACGTTTGCAACACAGAACTCAAGCGCAATTTATCGCGTTAAAGTATCGGGAAGCACCGGAACCGTGGTGGGCGTCACGCACTTGATAGGTGTGGGTGGGCAAATGAACTCGTCTTGGATTCAGGGTACGACCACGCTGATCCCCAGAGGAATGGGGTCCGAAGAAATTGGGTTCTGGAAGTACCCGGCTGGAGGGAAGCCGTTCGCATTTCTTGACCTCGAAAAGCACTCCCATGTACACGGAGTGACGGTTAGCCTAGCGCCCTCGCGCTAGCCTTGGTAAACGTGGAATGTTCCGCTCCTCGACGCGGGTCCCGCATCCGAGGCATTTGGGATGCGCTGATGCAGATGTTCGGCGGAGGGGAACGCCCCTGGCGCGAAGCGCGCCTTATGGCGATCGAGCCCGATTCAGGCTCGCCGGCATCGGCGCGTCCGACCGGCACGGTCACGTTTGTCTTCACCGACATCGAAGGCAGCACGAACGCTGGGATCGCAACCGGGCAGTGATGCAGGAGGCCGCGCGCCGCCACGACGCGCTGTTGCAAACAACGATCGCCGCGCACGATGGCTATGTATTTAAAACGATCGGCGACGCGTTCTGTGCGGCGTTCACGCGCCCCGAGGACGCGCTTGCCGCGATGCTGGCCGC
The DNA here is from genome assembly GCA_049585095.1 of Candidatus Tumulicola sp. GTDB lineage: Bacteria > Vulcanimicrobiota > Vulcanimicrobiia > Vulcanimicrobiales > Vulcanimicrobiaceae > Tumulicola. The sequence goes on along the minus strand of JBAUZB010000211.1, from coordinate 5,558 downwards.
AGCAAAGGCTCGCCGCCGAAGACTTCTCGGCGGTTTGATGGACTGCGCGTGCGCGCCGCGATTCACACCGGCACCGCCGACGAGCGCGACGGGGATTACTTCGGCCCGACGGTCAATCGCGTCGCACGATTGCTGGCCGTTGCACACGGCGGACAAGTCGTCGTCTCCGGCTCGACGGCATCGCTCTTGCGCGGCGTGATGCCCGAACAGACAGAGTTGCTCGATCTGGGCTCGCACCGGCTCAAAGACCTCATCGATCCCGAACACGTGTGGCAGCTCAGCATTGCAACGCTGCAGACCGAGTTCCCAGCGCTGCGCTCGCTTGATGCACGCCCCAACAATCTTCCCATCCAGAGCTCGAGCTTCGTCGGGCGCGAGCAGGACATCGCCGACGTCACCGAACTGCTCGAGCGCCACCGTTTGCTCATGCTGGTGGGTTCAGGCGGCATCGGCAAGACTCGGCTGGCCTTGCATGTCGGCGCGGAACTGCTCGATCGCTATCCCGACGGCGTATGGTTTGTCGACCTTGCACCGATCTCCGATCCGGAGCTGGTATCGAGCGTCACGGCGCAAGCCTTGGGCATGCGTCAGCAGCCAGGCCAGCGCGTCGACGAGGCGATTGCGCACTGGCTCAAACCGAAAAAACTGCTGATCATCTTCGATAACTGCGAACACGTCTTGGAGCCGGCGGCCAAGCTCGTGGCCTCGATTCTCACGACGGCGCCGCAGGTCGCGATGCTGGCCACGTCGCGACAGGCGCTCGATATTGCCGGCGAAACCGCGCATCGGCTTCCGTCGCTGCCGCTGCCAACTGATGTTGCCGATCTAACAGCCGACCAGGCGTTGCGCTACGGCGCCATCCTGCTGTTCGTCAATCGCGCCACGGCCGTCGATACGCGCTTTACGCTCACCGACACCACCGCCCCGACCGTTGCCGAGATCTGCCGGCGGCTGGACGGCATTCCGCTGGCGATCGAACTGGCGGCTGCGCGCGTCAAAGTGCTCTCCATCCCCAATCTCGCGCAGCGGCTGGACGAACGCTTTCGCATTCTCACCGGCGGCAGCCGCGATGCGTTGCCGCGTCAGAAGACGTTGAGCGCCCTCATCGACTGGAGCTACGACCTGCTCACGCCGCAAGAACAACTGTTGTTCGCACGCCTGGGCGTCTTCGCGGGCGGCTTCGGCTTGGAGGCCGCAACCAGCATCTGCGGCGGCGAGGACCTCGACGAAATCGACATCTTGGACTTACTTTCATCGCTGACCGATAAGTCGCTGGTCGTAGCCGATACCAGCGGCGACACCGAGCGCTACCGGTTGCTCGAATCCACTGCCGCCTATGCCCTGGAGAAACTCAGTGCGGCGGGGCAGCGCGAGGCGCTGACGCGCCGTCACGCCGAGTATTTCCGCGATCAAGCTCTCGCCGCCGAGGAACGCTGGGGCACGGGCTCAACGTATGCGTGGGTTGCCGGAGCCGAGCTGGAACTCGACAACGATCGGGCAGCACTTGAGTGGACGCTCACGCGCGGCAACGCGCGCGAGCTCTACGCGCAAGCGCTGGCTGCCTTCAAGGCCATTGGGAACGAGGCCGGGACAGCAACGGAGCTGAGCAATCTAGCGGTGCTGGAGTCTGCCGGCGGACATCCCGAGTTGGCGGTGCGAGCCGCAAGCGAAGCGCTTGAGATCGATGCGCGCGGGAAGAACGCAATCCACCTAGCCGTCGACTACGCCAACTTGGCTGGGTACCAGCTCACGCTTGGCGACCTCAGCGCAGCCCGTGACTCGGCGCGTGAGGGAATGCGTTTGGCGCGACAAGTACGGCAAGAACCACTCATCGCCCAGGCGCTGCAGCTACTAGCGCAGCTCGTCGTACTGGGCGGCGACGCACGGCGCAGTGCGCGCTTGCGCGGCTACGTGGACGCACAATACACCGCGCTGGAAATGCAACGCGAACTAGTGGAGCAACGGGACTACGATAAACTCGTGGCTGCGCTGTCCCAGACGCTTAGCGAAAACGAGATTGCACAGCTCGCGGCAGAAGGCGCAACGTGGTCGGAAGGTCAAGCCGTCGAGGAAGCGCTGAAGGTTTAGCCCCCACGCCCGCGAGTCCGCATCGCGCTGGTGGCCTAGCGTAGCCTCGCAGTTGCGTGCAGTTGGCTTTGGCGGCGCTTGTGCTACGGAGCTATGGGCTTTTAGGACGCCCCCTGGCCCGGCGCCGGGCGGCTATTCGAAGCCTTGCGTGAACGTCGCTCCGGACAACGCAGCGTGTCCCATGCCAGAAACTTTCGAATGACGCTCCTTGTATTGTAGAATCGGGAAGTAGAAACTAAGCTGACCGCTTTTCGAACACCCAGCGGTCGGAGTCCCAGAAGCTTGAGAATCGGCTGACCCAGAAAACGATTTCGAGCCGGAACGTATCTCGAACTTTTCTTCAAAGACTAAAGCTGCGCTCACGGTGCCCCGAGCGTTGAATGTTCCAGGGAGAGGCCCGCGGGCCTTACCGGACACTTGAAACGTCCAAGGACGGCCCGAGCAACTTGACTTCGCCTTGCTGGACGAGAAACGCTCGCCGGATAACTTCGAGTCGATACTCGATGCATACCGCGACATCGGAGCGGTCAACGCTGGGGAGTTGATTGCGCCGCTCAGTCCACCGCAACTCGAGAGCACAAAAAGTGACGCAAAAAGCGCTATCCCGCTACGGCTTAAGCCGAATCCACTATAATCGCGCATGGTCGTACCTCCGCGTCTTCGAGGTATTAGTATAACACCCGCGCCGCTACCCCGGAAGCCGCCTCGCCGGCCCGCGCCCGGCCCAGGTGGCCTCGCCGAGCGCCGCGCCGGGACTCAGGCTCACGGCCCGAATGCCGTTGCGACGATTTCTTCCAGAGGTTTGAGGGGGATCTTACGCAGCGGCGTGTCACCGCCCGGGGCGTAGACCGTCAGAGTCAAATAATTTCCGACATAGAGATTGCCTGAGCTGTCAAATGCCAGCGCGTGTGGACGCTACAAATCGCATGACGATACGAATGTAGGCTGCGTAACTAGAAACGGTAGGGGCTGATAAATAGGTAAGAGCGAATCAAGTCTCCAGGCCGCTCGGCCCATTCGGGCGGTTAAATTGCTACTCAATAAGAGGGAGGGGAACCGATCTCGTGAGATTATCACACACAACACAATCTTCGAGCGTGGTTCGAGGAGCCACTGTCGCGCGAAGACTGTACGTTGACGACGTCTACTACGGCGACGTCGACGTCTTGAACTACGGTGGAAAATTTAAATATTTGGGCGGGATCGGGGGCGTTGGATCGCCATGGGGAAACTGGGTCGACAAAGCGGGAAATTTCTACCTCGCCGATATTGATAACTCGGACGTCGACGAGTACAACTCTTCTGAAACTCAGATCGACACGTATTCCTCCGGTCTCCAGGGCACGCACGGCGTGACGACGGATAAGTACGGAAATGTTTACGTTGTCGATGTCAACGGCGTTCACGAATTCCCACAAGGTCACAACATCTCGTTTAGCTGTACTGGGTACAACGCCGGTGGGGTTGCGGTCGACAAGACGGGCAACGTGTTCGTGTCGACGGGTTCGCGTATCCTCGAGTATCCGCACGGATTATTCGAATCCGGCTGCGTAGACATTGTGCTAACAAGCAGCTTCAACAATGCCGCCGGTATGGCGCTCGACAAGGCGGGCAATCTCGTTGTATGCGATCAGTACGGCGGCGTCGTAGACATCCTTGCGCCGCCGTACACGGCGATCACCGGGACCCTAGGCTCGGGATGGAGCCAACCGACCAACGTGACGATCGATCGGCAGGGCACGCGAGCCTACGTAGTTGATACCACCACCTACGTCGTTAAGGTTCTCAACTACCCGGCGGGCACGGTCTTTGCAACGCTCAACGGGGCGAACGGTCTCTTAGAGCCCTTTGCCGCCGTGGACAGCGAGAACTACGTTCCGTAACGCCACTTATTTCATAAGCCATCGCGCAAGAACGCCCTCAACGGGGCGCAGTCCCATCGCCGCGTGCGACCCGATGTACCTTGATGAATCGCCCACGCCGATGCAGCAGGCGAGGCTTGTGGGCCAGCGTGACGCCTGGCGATTGGCGCGAGCAATCGGCGGCCGGGGTGCGGGGGGCGCTTACCTCCGAGGCTTCGGAGCAGTTGTAAGCGTGCAGAAGGCATCATAAAATCCCATGCCTGAGATTAAACGAACAGCGCTTTCTTCATACGCAGTTCTGCCAGAGCCCTCTGGGCATCGTCGCTGAGGTTGGACTTTCCGACCTGAACGGTCACCTTGTGAATCTTGCCGGTAAACTTGTTATCACCAGCTTTATAGTCGTCGCTGACACACGTATAGAGGTTCTCGCCCACGTCGGTCGTTTCGGCCCCAAAAGCGAACGGCTGAGTATGCTCGACTCGTCCTGTCGCGACCTCACTATCGTTGACGAAAATCGCACCGTTACCACCGGCGCCCATGCCGCCGTCATAGGCAAACTCGAAGCGAAGCGCGATGCGCCCTGTCGGTAGACGAACGGAGCTCGCGATTTTGTAAGTCTCGCGACCGAGATAGTTCCAGGCAAACCGAGGTGCGCAGTTCTTGACGTAGAGGCTCCAGCCGCCCATCTCTCCGCCTTGCGCGATAATCACGCCCTCCGAGCCCGCCTTCGGAACCTCAATGTCGGCTGCAACCGCGAACGAGCGGTTCTTAATGTTGATGAAGGCGTTTTCAGGAATACCCTTCATTCCCTCGTAGACCGTGATCTCGGTGCGACCTTCCATCAAATCCGGACGGCCCGCTAGCGCGGCATTGAAGCGCTCCCAGGCGCGGTCATCGAGTGGAAGCACGTTGTACTTGACCGCCTCTTCCAAGAAGACCCCCTTGAGCTTTTCAAGCTTGTCGGGATACTTCGTCGCAAGATCGTGCGCGCAACTAAAGTCGTCCTCTACCTTGTACAGCTCCCACTTATCATCCTCAAATGTAGCTCGCGCTTTGGGTTCCCACGGCGGGCGGTGCACCGTGGTCGCAAACCAACCGGCCTGGTAGATACCGCGGTTGCCGGCCATCTCGAAGTATTGCGTGGTGTGGCGCGACTTTGCTTCGGGATTATTCAAAGTGTCTAGCACGCTCACGCCTTCGAGCGGTTTCTGTTGGACGCCATAGACGACGCCCGGCTCGGGCACGCCAACCGCCTCCAACACCGTCGGAGCAATATCGATCATGTGCATCCACTGCGTGCGCAGGCCGCCCTTCTCCGCGATCCCTTTCGGCCAGTGAACCACCATCGATTGGCAGACGCCGCCGTATGAGGCCACCTGGTGTCCCCACCCAAACGGCGTGGCACCGGCAAAGGCCCAACCATTGTTGTACAAAATATGGGATTTGGGGCCACCGATCTCATCGAAGTTCTTCAGTGGAATGTCTAAGGGCTCCGGCAGCCCGTTGAACACAGACAACTCGTTGAATGCGCCGTTGAGTCCGCCTTGGAAAACCGAGCCGTTGTCGCCGGTAATATAGAAGATCAGTGTGTTGTCCATTTCGCCCAGG
>JBAUZB010000210.1:0-6648 GCA_049585095.1 Candidatus Tumulicola sp. | reverse complement strand
CGCTGCATGTATCCCTCGGCCTGGTTTCCGAGCGGCGTACCGGCCGCTCGATGCGCGCGCAATATATCGCCGGTGGAGAGCTGCTTGACGCCGAAGCGGCGCTCCAGAATTCGAGCCTGGGTGCCCTTGCCGGCCCCGGGCGGGCCGAGAAAAATCAGCCGCAACTCGGGTCCCTATCGCTTGATGAAGCCGCGGTAGTCACGCATCGCGAGCCGCGCTTCGATCTGCGTAATCGTATCCAGCGCAACGCCCACGACGATCAGCAGCGAGGTCGATCCGAGGTAGAACGTGGTCACCGATAAGCCGCGCTGCACGGCTCCCGGCAGCACCGCCAGCAAGCCGAGATAAATCGCCGCGGCGGTCGTGATTCGCAGCAGGATCTTGTTGAGGTAGTCGACGGTCGGCTGTCCGGGACGAATTCCCGGGATGAACGCTCCGGTTTTCTTCAAGTTGTCGGCGACGTCGCGGGTGTTGAGGACGATCGAGCTATAGAAGAACGTGAAGATGACCACCAGCAAGAAGTACGCCAGGTTATACAGCCAGCCGTTGACCGAAAAATGCACGCTCAACGTCTCCGACACGGCGGCCATGTTGGTCGGAAACTCGACCGGCCCCAGCAGGTGGAAATAGGTCGGCGCCACCCCCGTATGGGCGAACCACGACAGCGCCTGCTGCGGCAGCAGTAAGATCGAGATCGCGAAGATGATCGAGATCACGCCGGCGTTGTTGAGGCGCAACGGAATGTACGTCGAGCGGCCCGCAAACATCTTGCGCCCGACGGTGCGCCGGGCTTGCTGCACCGGAACGCGGCGCTGCCCCTGGTACAGAAAGATGATCGACACGATCACCACCAGCGCCACGACGACGTAGAGAACGATATTGAGAATCGATTCCGCTCCCTGCGAGGCCGACGAGAACGTCTGGGTCGCGTAGGTCGGGAAGCGCAGGACGATGCCGATGAAGATGATCAGCGAAACGCCGTTGCCGATCCCTTTGTCGCTGATCTGTTCGCCGAGCCACATGAGGAAAAGCGTTCCGGCAACCATTGCGATGATCGCGAAGAGCAAGAACCAAATGCTGCGATCGTAAAAGACGCCGTATTTCTCCATGGCGTTGGCCATGAACGTGCCCTGCATGGTCGCCAGCACGATCGTCAGCCAGCGCGTGTATTGACTGATCTTCTTGCGCCCTTCCTCGCCGCCTTTCTTAGCCAGTTCCTCCAACTGCGGCAACACGACGGTCATGAGCTGCATGATGATCGACGCGTTGATGTAGGGCGTGATGCCCATCGCGATGACCGACAGCTTTTGGAGCGCGCCGCCCGACAGAAAACCGAGCAGGTTGAAAAACGCTCCGCCTTGGAGCGCTTGCTGCCAAGCCTTCTGGTTGACGTTGGGAAGCTGCACGTGGATCATAAACACGAACCACGCGAAGGCGAACAGCACGAACAGAATCCGTTGACGGATCTCCGGAACGAGCACGGCTGCGCGCAAGTTGTTGAACACGCCTAGCCTTCTTCTATCTGGGCCCCGGCGGCGACCAGCGCCTCGCGAGCGCCGGCCGAAAAGACGACGTCGCGAAAGCGCAATCCCGCCGGCAGCGAACCGCCGGCCTTGTTACCGCCCAAAATCTTTACGCCGTCCAGCAACTTCTTGAGCACGCCCTTTTCCTTGAGCGACTCGGGCGTTACGTCGACCGCCGTATCCCACTGCTCGAGCTGGTGGAGATTCACCACCGCCATGCGCGAGCGGAAATGACCGATGTCGCGCGCCTTTTGCGAAGAGCCGCGGCGATGCGGAAGCCGCCGCGCCCACGGGGTTTGGCCGCCTTCGAACGCTGGGCCCTTGCCGCCGCCGGAGCGTGCGGTTTGTCCCTTGCCGCCCTCACCGCCGGTCTTTACCATGCCCGAGCCGTGACCGCGACCGATGCGCTGCCGCTTGGGCCGGCTGCCCGGCGACGGCGTCAACGCGCCGAGTTTCATGAGACCCGTGCTTGCCGTGGCCCACGCGCCGGCGGCGACGTCGGGATTGCGCGCCGTCGTTTTCGCCGGGGCGGCCGGTTTTGCTCCGGCCTTGCGGCGGCTCGAGACCTTTTTGGTCGTCTGCTTCTTCTCTGCCATCGTGATACTCTCGCTTGCGTCTTGCGACGTTACGCGACGTAGATTTCCTTCACGGTCTTACCGCGCAGCGTTGCAACTTGTTCGGCGGTTCGCAGCGAACGCAGCGCTTCGACCGTCGCCATGACCACGTTGATCGGATTGGTCGTTCCCAGACACTTGGTCAGAATGTCGTGGATTCCGGCGAGTTCCAAGACGGCGCGCATCGAGCCGCCGGCAATAACGCCGGTTCCCGGAGCGGCCGGCTTCAGCAGCACCGACGCCGCACCGATATGATGGCGCACTTCGTGCGGAATCGTCTTCTCGACCATCGGTACCGTCACCAAGCTTTTCTTCGCTTGTTCCACGCCTTTGCGAATCGCCTCCGGCACTTCGCCGGCTTTGCCGATCGCAAATCCCACCTTCCCCTTGCGATCGCCGACCACGACGAGCGCGCTGAAACTAAACCGCTTACCGCCTTTGACGACCTTCGCGACGCGGTTCACGCGCACGACCGTCTCTTCGAACCCGCTGCCGTCGCGATCGCGACCGCCTCGATATTGCATTAAAAATTCAACCCCGCTTCGCGCGCCGCATCGGCCAAAGCTCGAACGCGCCCGTGATATTTGTAACCGCCGCGATCGAAGATCACGTCGTTGATGCCGGCGGCTTTCGCCTTAGAGGCGATCGCCGTACCCACCGCTTTGGCGGCGTCGACGTTCGTCTTCGACTGCAGCGGCTCGGCAAGCGTTTTGTCGAGCGTCGACGCCGCCGCCAGCGTATGGCCCTGGGCGTCGTCGATCAGCGTCGCGTAGATATGGTGCAGCGTACGCCGCACCAGCAAACGAGGACGCTGCGGCGTACCGGAAATCTTCTTGCGTAGACGCACGTGGCGTGCGCGCCGCGTGTCGGCTTTGGAGCGCGCCACTACTTCTTGCCCGCCTTTCCGGCCTTGCCGAGTTTCTTACGAATCTGTTCGCCCGCATACCGGATGCCCTTGCCTTTGTACGGTTCGGGCGGACGCAGCCGGCGAATCTCGGCGGCCACCTGTCCGACGGCTTGCTTGTCGATTCCGTCGACGTGAATTTTGTTCTGGCCCTCGACCGAGAGCGCGATGCCGGCGGCCGCTTCGAAAACGACCGGATGCGAATACCCGAGGCTCAAGTTGAGCTTCTCGCCCGATTTGGCAACGCGATAGCCGACACCCTGAATCTCCAAGCTCTTGCGAAAGCCCTTGCTGACGCCTTCGACCATGTTGGCGATGAGCGTACGCGTAAGACCGTGCGCCGCGCGATGCTCTTTGGCATCGCCCTTGCGCTCCACGACCAACTTACCGTCCTCGAGCTTGACGCCGACGATGCGCGACAGGATCGTTTGACGCAGCTCGCCCTTCGGTCCCTTCACCAGCACGGCGTCGGAATCGAGCGTTACGTTTACGCCGGCCGGCAGGGCGACGGGGAGCTTTCCAATGCGAGACATATCCTGTTCCTCTTTACCAGACGTACGCCAAGACTTCGCCGCCGACGCCGATCTTTTTCGCGCGTTTGCCGGACATGATGCCTTGCGGAGTCGAGATGATGACCAAACCCAGGCCGCCGAGCACGCGCGGTATCTCGGTCTTACCCGTGTACACGCGCAACCCGGGACGTGAAATGCGCCGCAGCCCGGTGATGACTTTCTCTTTTTCCGGGCCGTACTTTAACGCGATGCGGATCGTGCCTTGCGGCCCTTCGCTGACGCGTTCGAAACCCTCGATAAAGCCTTCGTCCACGAGTATCTTGGCGATTGCCTGTTTCGAGCGCGACGCGGGAACGTCGACCAACTTATGGTTCGCCGTGTTCGCGTTGCGAATGCGTGTCAGCATGTCGGCAATCGGATCCGTTACAGCAGCCACTTACGCCCTCTTTTCGTCCGTCGCATGGTCGCTAATCGCTCGAGTCACGTCGTCACCACGACGCCTTGGTAATGCCGGGAACGACGCCCTTGTGCGCGTTCTCCCGGAAGCAGATGCGGCACATGGCAAACTTCCGCAGGAAGCCGCGCGGGCGCCCGCACACTCTGCAGCGATTGTGCTTGCGCACGCCGAACTTCGGCGTCCGCAGCGATTTCACGATGATGCTCGTCTTGGCCATTAATGTCCCTTTTGAAGTGGAAGCCCCATCGCCACCAGGAACTCCGAGGCTTCCTCGTCGGTCTCGGCGCTGGTCACGATGGTAATGTCCATACCGCGCGCCTTATCGACTTTGTCGTAGTTGATTTCCGGAAATACCAGCTGCTCTTTTAACCCTAAATTATAGTTTCCGCGACCGTCGAACGACTTAGACGGCAGTCCGCGGAAGTCGCGAATGCGGGGCAGCACCACGTTGAACAGCTTGTCTAAAAACACGTACATGCGCTCGCCCCGAAGCGTCACTTTTGCGCCGATGTTCATGCCTTCGCGAAGTTTGAAAGCGGCGATCGACTTGCGCGCTTTCGTGATGATGGCTTTCTGACCGGTGATCGCGGCCAGCTCGGCCACCGCCGCATCCAACGACTTCGGATTGACGATCGCCTCGCCGACGCTCATATTGACCACGACCTTCTTGAAGGCCGGAATCCGGTTCACGTTGGCATAGCCGAACCGGTCCTGCAATTGCTTGCGGACTTGGCTCTCGTATTTTTCGCGCAACCGCGTCGCCATCGCCTACGCTCCCTTCGCCGAATCGCGTGCCGGTTCGCCGCAGCGCAAGCACACCCGATGGAGCGTACCCTCCGCCGTGCGGCTGCGGCGCAAGCGCGACGGCGCCTTGCATTTCTCGCACACGTACTGCAGCGCCGAAAGCGGCAATGGGGCTTCTTTTTCGACGATTCCGCCGGTCTGCATCGACCCGCCCATGTTGGAGGATTTCGAACCCTGCTTGGTGTGGCGCTTGACGACGTTGAGCCCTTCCACCGTGGCAGTTCGATGCCCGGACTGGACCGATTTTACCGTTCCGCGCTTACCCTTTTCCTTGCCGCGGCGAATCATCACCGTGTCGCCTTTGATAATGCTCGTCTTGTCAGCCATCGCTCTACCCTACAGAACCTCCGGCGCCAGCGATGCGATCTTCAAAAATCCGCGATCGCGCAACTCGCGCATGACCGGACCGAAGACGCGCGTGCCGCGCGGATCGAGATTGTCTTTTTCGCCCTTGATGATGACGCAGGCGTTGTCGTCGCAACGTACCACCGAACCGTCGCCCCGCCGAATCGGCGCGCTCGTGCGAACGACCACGGCCTTCACGACTTGGCCTTTCTTCACGGCGGCGCCGGGAATGGCGCTCTTGACGGTGCCGACGATGATGTCTCCCACGTGCGCGTAGACGTGACGGCTGCCGCCCGAGACGTGAATCACGAGCAGCTCGCGCGCTCCCGAGTTGTCGGCAACTTTCAGCCGAGTCTCTTGTTGAATCACTTCGCGCGCTCCACGATCTCGGCTAAACGCCAGCGCTTCTCGCGCGAGAGCGGCCGGCATTCCACGATGCGCACGACGTCGCCGACGTTGGCTTCGTTTTTCTCATCGTGCGCCTTGAAGCGTGTCGACTTTCGAATAATCTTTCCGTACGTCGGATGCGGAACCCGCGTTTCGGCGACCACGACGATGGTCTTGTCCATCTTATTAGACGCCACGCGTCCCTGTTTGACGCGCCGCGAACCGCGCTCGTTATGCTGCTCCATGATGCTCCTCGGCCAGACGCTTTTCCGAGATGACGGTTTGAATCTGCGCGTAGACTCGACGCATCGCGCGGATTTTGCTGAAATCGGTCAAATGGCCGGTGCGCAAGGCGAAACGCAGGTTGAAGAGCTCCGACTTCGTGTCGCGGGCTTTTTGCTGCAGTTCCTTGATCGTGAGGGTGCGCCACTCGTCCAGGTCGCTTTTTCTCATGCGTCAGGCCTCCTCGCGCGAAACGATCTTCGTGTCGATCGGCAGTTTTGCGGCCGCGCGGCGCAGCGCTTCGCGGGCCACGTTCGGCTCGACGCCGGAGAGCTCGAACAGCACGCGCCCCGGGCGGACCACCGCAACCCAAAACTCCGGGTTGCCCTTGCCCGCGCCCATGCGCACTTCTGCAGGCTTCTTGGTGGCCGGTTTGTCCGGAAAGACCTTGATCCAGACCTTACCGCCGCGCTTGATGTGGCGCGTCATCGCAATACGCGCAGCCTCGATTTGGCGATTGGTCATCCAGCACGGCTCGGTCGCCTGCAAGCCAAAATCACCGAAGCTGAGCGTGCTGCCGCGTATTGCCCGTCCGGTCATGCGACCGCGTTGCACTTTGCGCCACTTGACGCGTTTCGGAGTCAACATTACTGCGTCGTCTCCCCTTCCGAAACCGGCTCACTCGGCGGCTGAGCCGGCTCTTCCGTAACCGGCGGCTCTGCTGCCGCGACCAGCGCATCCACCGAATCTTCCGGCGCGCTTTCGTTCGGCAGCGCCGCTTCGGTCAACGACTGCGCTTCGCTGGCGTGCTCCGGCAGGACGATTGGCGGCGCATGGTGCTCCGCTTCGGGCTGCGTTTCGGCAACCGGCGGCGCTTCGG
>JBAUZB010000209.1:0-26641 GCA_049585095.1 Candidatus Tumulicola sp. | reverse complement strand
CGTGGCTTCGCTAATGCCGAGCTTGCGCGTAATGTCGGCAACCGGTGTCCCGATTTCCGCTTGTCGCAGGGCGGCGGCGATCTGTTCGTCCGAGTAGCGGGATTTTCGCACGGGCGGACCTCCTCATAGTGGAGTTCGCCGCGATTTTCTGGTTATCCGTGGAGTAAAAACCTGGGAGTGGACCCCAGTCTTCAGGCCCTAACCCCTCGGCGATTTGTCGTCCACAGGTCAGGCGCGTCGACGCTAAACGAGCTTCTCGGTTTTAATTTCACCGCTCAGAAGCTTGCGCAGAATCTCGGCCTCAAATGGTTCCAGCTCGGGTCCGGTGCCTCTTGGACTAGGGCCCTCCTCCACCTTGGCGTTGGCCCAGTCAAAATCAAGGCCACCGAATCCCATTTCCTTTACGAAACGCTTTGCCGCGCGGATCGGATCCTTCTTCGCGAACACTTCGATTAACATCGAGCGTTTCTGACTCTTGATCAGTACCTCGACGTGCCGAATTTGGCGACCAGCCTTTTCGCTCACGCTATATTGTCTCCTATAACACGGGGCTGTATGTGTCGTCACGCCGAACCGATCCGTGCCCTGATGCTTCCGTTTGCAACGTCCCTTAACCACAGTGTTCGGCAAGATTTTGCGATCTGCTAAGTCACCCTTAACGGCCAAGCGACGCGAATAGCATATCGGGCCGTCATTATGGTGTCTCCAAGGTCCGACTACTCGACGGGAATGCCGTGAACGCTCGCGTCGCGATTTGTGGCAAACGCGCAAACCTCCCACGGTTTTTCGTCCTTCGACAAAACCGGGTCAAGGCTAGGATGCCATGGTGCGTCAGAATCCCGACAGCGAGAAGACCGTGCCTCCGCCGTAACCAACTCCTCCGCTGTGGGTGGTGCCGTACAGAATGCCATCAACGCCGATCAGACTGCCATATGGCTCAGCACCATCGGTCGGCGATCCAGAGAAGCTGTGGAGCTGCGTATATGACCCGCCGGTTGAGATCTGAAAGACCGTACCGTCGTCGCTCGAGCCTCCACTACTCGTCGTGCCGTACAGAATGCCGCCGATTTTCGTCAGGCCGGTAGTTGGAAAGTAGCCGTCGACGCCGTTGGCATCGAAGCTGTAGAGCACGCGTTCGACACCGGAGGTCGTGATCCTAAAGACGGTGCCGTACCCGTAAGCGCCGCCGTAAAATGTGGTGCCGTAAAGCTTGCCGCCGACATCGGTCAGAGTTCCGAGCGGCTCCTTGCCATCCTTAGATCCACCGCCGAAACTGTGGAGCTGTTTATACGTGCCCGCCGTCGTGATTGAAAAGACGATGCCTGCGTCGCTGGCCCCACCTTCATAGGTTATGCCGTAGAGCGTACCGTTCACGTCGGCAAGACCGGCCGGCGGAAATTCGCCGTCGGCGGGAAATCCGGCGAAGCGGTGGAGTGCGGTTTCGTTGCCTTTCGCCGTGATCTTAAAGATCGTGCCGCATCCTTGGATACAATACGTACCTCCACCGCCCGCGTAGGTCGTGCCGTAAAGCGTACCGTTGACGTTCGTCAGATCAGCAATTGGGCCTTCGCCGTCGGCGCCGCCGGCAAAGCTGTAGAGTTGCTTTTCCACGCCCGAGGTGGTGATCCTGAAGATCGAGCCGCCGTCATTTGTGCCGCCGTTTTCGGTCGTACCGTACAGCACACCGTTCACGTTGGTGAGGCCGGCGGACGGGTTCTGGCCATGGCCGCGCGTGAAATCGTGGAGCACAGTCTCCGCACCGGATGTCGTCATGCTGAAAACCGTACCACGCCCGTGCGCGCCGCCAGAGTATGCTGTGCCGTAGAGCGTACCACTTACGTCGATAAGCCTATCATAGGGTGAGTAACCGTCGTTCGGGCTACCAGGGAACGTATAGAGCACCGTTTCCGTCACGGTGTTCTTTCGCACTAGCGGCAACGCAGACCGGCCGAGTGCGGGTTGCGACGGCACCGAAGGCGTGAACGATCCATCGCTCGGAGCGAAATTCGAGTGCGCGCCCGAGCACGCCGTAAGAATGATGACGGTAAGGACGACAAACGCTAAGCTTATTCGTGAGTGCATGTTTCCTCCGCAGAGCACAACGATGCCTAGCCCGTAAGGGTCAAAGCGGGGGAACACGAACGCCTTCCCACGGACCTAGCCGGCACCTGGTTGGCCGGCCCATCGTAGCACCGAAACCCTGCGACGGCAAGCGAAGCGTGGCTGTTTAGCTGGGTCCTTCGATTGCGCCCCAATGCGGCTCCGCTTTGGATGACATACGAGATCACATACTACTGGATGACAATACTAGATGACATACTAGATGATATACTAACGGTCAGGCGACGCTACAATGCACTTGACGTTGCGCAAGGTGGCAGAATAGCGGAGTCGAATGCGTTCTGGCACCGGGAGGGCCGACGCATGCATCGCTCGCTTAAACTCGTTCTCGTCTCGCTGATCGTTGCCGGTCAACTGGCCGGATGCGCCGGTCGCAACGCACCGGGCACCTCCCCGTTACCCCAGCTCGCGCGACCCAGACTGCCGGCAGCCGCGCCGTCGGCGATCGATTGGCCGACCTTCGGGTTCAACAGGCAGCGTTGGAGCGAGAATCACTTTGAAAAGACGCTGACGGCCACGACCGTGAAAGGCCTTAAGCTCAAATGGTCGGTCTCGGTTGGTTCAACCGTCAGCAACACGCAGCCGATCGTAGCCGCCAACATTACGCTGCCGAACCAGAAAAAGACGCAAGTCGTGTTTGCGGGTGACGAAGACGGCACTTTTACCGCAGTCGACGCCCTAGCCGGAACGGTGCTCTGGAGGAAGCATCTCGGAAAGACGTCATCCGGCTGTTTTGGCGGCGCTTCGAACGGCGTCACGAGCGCGCCGACGATCGATCACGAAAAAGGCCGCGTCTATGTTATCGATGGCGCGGGTAAACTGTGGGCCTTCAAAATTGCAACGGGCGCACAAGATCCGGCGTTCCCGCCGCTACGTGTGTTTACAAAACCGCTTCACAACCACGTTTGGAGCGGCCTGTTGCTCGACGCAACCAACTCGACGTTGTATTACCCAACGGCTAGCCACTGCGACGACAACCTTTATTACGGGACGATAAATGCAGTCGACGTCAGTACGCAGTCAATCTCGACGTTCCAGCTCGTGACCGACAAACATCAGTACTACGCCAACGGTGTCTGGAGTTGGGGCGGTGAATCGATCGATCCAACAAACGGCAACCTCTATGCTGGTGTCGGTAATTCGCTCGGCAAGCTCGGTGAGAAGGGTCAGTACAGCGACAGCGTCATTGAGTTGACGCAGTCGTTAGGCTTCGTCGCGGACGAACAGCCGGAAAGCAATCTCAACGGCGATCTCGACATCGGAACGACGCCCGTACTGTACAGGTCGGGCGGCAGCCGCTGTGCCGCCTTCGAACGCAAGGACGGCGCCTTCTTTACGGTAGACCGGATGCATCTGCAAAACGGTCGTTTCGGAACGAAGCTGAACCTCGGCGGCAGCCTTGCAACCGCCGCGTATTTAGCCTCGAGCAGTGCACTGTTCGTAGACGTTCCGTCCGGTCTAACGCGCCTCGATACGCATCCAGGTTGCAAAGCAACGCAGGGTTGGCAGACCGCAATCGGCGGCAGTGGAGACACCGTCCCAGCCGTTGCCGGCGGCGTCGTCTACGCGAGCGGCGGTGGCACGTTGTACGCCCTCGACGCCTCGACCGGCGCGATTCTGTGGACCAGCGGCTCGACGGTCAGCGATTCTATCGTCGCAGAACCGACCGTCGTAAACGGTCGCGTCTACGTCGCCGCCTGGGACGGTAAGCTGTACGCCTTCGGCCTCTAACCGACGCGCAAGCGCACCAACGCGCCCGTAAGCTTGGCCCGCTATAGCGCCGCAGGGTGTCGGCGCCCTCGCGCGGCCTCGCAGGCGTTTCTCATAATTCGTGAAATGCCGGAGTAGACCGCAAAGACAAGGAGGTCTATCGTGCGCTACGTATCGGCAATCGGGATCTTGGCCGCTGCTCTACTGACGGCTTGTAACGGAAACCTCGGCGGTGCGTCGCCGGCTGCGAACGGCTCGTTCGCCCGCGAAACATCGCAGCACGTGATCCCGAACGGCCCGCAGACGCTATTGTACGTCGCCAGCCGTATGGGCAGTCAGGTCTTGGGATTCAAGCAAAGCTCGAACGGAAACGTGAGCCCTCACGTAAATATCCTTGGCAGTAACACGCAATTGAATCTACCGATTTCGATTGCACTCGACGCGAGCGGTCGCATCTTCGTTGCAAACAACGATACGAAGGTTCTTCGGTTTGCCGCAGGATCGAACGGCAACGTCTCGCCGACGGCGGTAATTAGCGGTTCGAAAACGAAAATCGGTAACGTCATCGGCGGGATTGCAATCGATGCGTCGGGCCATCTCTGGGTCGCAAACGATCGGCCGACCCCGGAAATCCTTGAGTTCGCTGCGAACGCGAACGGCAACGTAGCGCCGTTGCACACAATTTCGGGAGCCGCCACCGGGCTCGATGAGCCCGCGGGAATTGCCTTCGACGCATCCGGAAAGGTCTACGTGTCCGACGCGCCCTCGGCGGCGATTTACGTCTTCGCTGCGGGCGCGCATGGAAACGTTGCTCCGACCGCCGCGATAACCGGATCCAATACCAAATTGAACTGGCCAGTCGCGGTCGCGATCGAGTCGAACAGAATTGTCGTCGCCAACGAGTTGACCGCTCCAAGCATCACCGCGTACAAGTTGACGGCAAACGGTAATGCGGCCCCGACGTGGACGCTCGCGGGCTCAGCGACGGGGATTACCGGTCCAGGCGGCGTTACGTTCGATACCTCGGGCGATCTGTTTCTCGCCGACGTTTCGGATGCAATCCTGAAGTTCGCCCCCGGAGCCAAGGGGAACGTCGCTCCGGTTGCGACTATCAAGGGCAGCAATACGTTGATGGGCGATCCCTTCGGCCCGGCGCCATTGTGAAACGAGCGACGGGCGAATAAACTGGAGAACTTCTCCGCGCACCTCGATGGTGCGCCCGCAGCCTCCACCTGCGAGGGGGCCTCTAGTGCGTGGTTGCGGAGGGCACAGCCTCAGCGTACGCTTCACGCATGAACCCCTGCAGCTTCAGGGGCTACGCTGTTGCAGCCTCAAGGAAGAAACTATGAGAATTCATCGATTTGCAGGTTGGGGCCTGGTGGCGGCCCTGGCGTTCTCGGCAACGCCCGCGATCTGCTCGGCGTCGCCTTCGAGCGATGCGATCAACACCGTCAAGCTTGCCATAGACGCGATGAACAAAGGGAACATGAACGCGTTTGTGGCGTTGTGCGCTTCTCCGGCCTTCGTCATCGACACCTTCGATCCGTACCTTACCGGTGGAGCGGCGGGTTGCACCGACTGGTGGAACACGCGCGACGCCTACGACAAGACGGCTCAAATCACCGACGCAAACGGCGGCATAGGTATGCCGTGGCACGTGTTCGTGACCGGAAATAACGCGTACATCAGTGCTCCGTTCGACTATCACTACAATCAAAAAGGTGCGACGGTGAGGGAGACTGGTTCAGCCCTTACCGTGACGCTCAAGAAGACGGCGAATGGCTGGCGCATAACCTCCTGGGCGCACACAAAGCACCTCGGGGGCTAGGCCACATCGCGCTGCAGGCGTAAGCTCGACTCAGCTCTCGAGCTTGCGTCTGGGGCGTTTCCCGAAAACCTTCGCTCGATACGCGCTATGCGCGCGCGGTCGGACTCACACGTCACTTTGGCGCAACGTTGGTCAAGCACGAGGGCAACGAAGCAGCTACTTCAGCCCGGGCCGGCGCGTTGGTGTTCGCCGTGAGAGGCGACCGCTGAAGGGGCTGCGAAGCCGGCGCTATGAAGAGTCCATTTCTCGCCATCGCACTTCTCGCGCTCGGTCTTGCGCCGGCCCTCGCCGCGGCCGCGGAAACCTGGTCCGTCGATCCGGTGCACTCTACGGCGCAGTTCACCGCGCGGCACTTCGGGATCGTGCCGGTGATCGGAACGATTCCAATCGTCGGGGCGTCGGTACAACTGAATTCCGGCTCGCAAATTCCCGTCAGCGCGACGGCGGAGCTGGACGCGTCGCAGCTCGATACGCATAACGACAACCGCGACCACGATCTCAAGTCGGATCATTTCTTCGACGTCGCGGTGACGCCAAAGATTACGTTCGCGAGCACGAAGATCGAAGGCACGGATCCGAACAACTTCACGATTGCCGGCAATCTCACGATGCACGGGCAGAGGCATCCGATCGTATTGCAGGCACGCGTCGTGGGATCGGGCACGTCGCCGCGCGGCCGGCGTATCGTTGCCTACGCGGCGACGGTGACCATCGACCGAACGCAATGGGGCATGACCTACGGGCCGCTCATCGTCGGGAACGACGTCGACCTTTCGTTGAACGTCGAGGCCGACGCACCGTAGCCGAGCTCCTCTTGCGGGTCGACGGGTGGCTGCTGCAAACTCGGCAAGAAAGCGCCAAGCGCTCATTGGGCGGATTCGAAGGAGAGTTTTTGGTTTAGTCTAGTCCGGCGGCGGCTCCCAAAGTTCGATCGCGTTGCTCTCCGGGTCGTGGACCCGCGCGAAGCGGCCAGTTTCCGGTGTATTCCAGCTTGGATCGGTCAGCACCTCAATGCCCGCGCGCCGCAAATCGGCGAGCAGCGTATCCAGATCGCCCACTCGCAAGTTGATCATGAACTGCTTGTCGGCGGCGAAATAATCCGTATCGGCTGCGAATGGCGCGAAAACCGTAGGCCCTGCCTGCTGGTGCCAGATTGCCTCGTCGGGGGCGGTAAGGCCGAAATGGGTGCGGTACCACGCTGCCAGCGCCTGCGGATCGCGTGCTCTAAAGAAAAACCCGCCAATACCGGTTACTGCCATGGCTCAATGCCTGTCATAAACGGTCCGCTGCTTCCTCTTTTTCAAGAAAGAAGAATCTCTCTTCCTGGCCTAGATTCATGCACGGCCGGCGGCGGGGCGCGGGGCGTTCTCGACTGATGACGAACCCTATACGGACTACATGAACTACCAAGGCTTTCGTTCGCTCGGCATCGGAGCGGCAATCGCTGCAACCGTTGCAACCGCGCTTCCGGCGTATGCGATAACGACCGCGCCGCAGATTCGCCATCTCGTCTACTCGTTCAAGTGGGGAACCACCAACACTACCGAGGTCCACACGTCGGGGATGGCCAGCGTGGGTAACCCCAACGGTGCCGGCGGGTTGTCAGATCACGGTTCGGCTTCGGGGATGGCAACGTCGAGTGGCGGCATCAGCGACCACGGCACGATCACCGTCGACGTCATGCGCCAGCAACCCGACAACGGACTGGTGGTGAACGTCAGCGAGCAGGCGGTAGAGCGGCGCTCGGCTCCCGCTGCGACCTGCGTGGTGTACGGCGATCTCACTGTGGTGTGCGATCCAAACAAGAAGGTCACTTCCGAAGAACTTACGCTTCTGCGGCTGCTTGGCTCGAACTTCGTCGATCCCAATCAACTCGACGCCAAACGGCACTGGCAGCGGCAGCAACAGAGTGGTGCATCATCGTCATTGTCGGACTTTACGATCTCGAAGAACGCCAACGGTGTCATGACGATCGACGAAACCCGCGTCGAAAAGGACAGTAGCGGAGCGCGTCCGCAGACGTCCGACGTTACCGGAACGATCGGCTACGATTCCGGCCGCACCATTCCAACCTCTATCGCCGAATCCACGGTCTTGCGCAGCGAACAAGGCGACCAGTATCAGACAGTCAACACAGAAACCGTCCTACAACTCCAATCCGATTCTTCAGCAAAACCCTAAGCACGTTCGCAGGAAGCGTTGGCTGAACGCTCGCAGTTAGCGTCCAGGGTGGCGCATGGGTGCGTCCGGCCTTTAGGGAGGGTGTCGTGATCGTTTCAACATTGCAGCTGGGCCGAGTATTGCCCGGGGCTGCGCTCGCATGGGCCAGCGTATCGCTGATGTCGGGTTGTGCTTCGAAGGGGACGCCGGTGAGTGCGGTTCCTAGCGTCACCACCAACCTGAACGACGCTTCCGGGGCGGCAACTTCGAGGGGCAGGACGCGCTCTGCCTTTGCGGTGGCGGTAACGAACGCAAACGATTCCGGGGCCGGGTCGCTGCGGGCGGCGATTCAAGAGGTCAACGCGCGGCAGGCGTCGCGCGCGACCATTACGTTTGCCGTAAGCGGCACGATAACGCTGGCCAGCGATCTTCCGGCGATTACGACCCCCGTGACGATTGACGGGTTATCCGCACCGGGCTACGCTGGGCCACCGCTGGTAGAAGTCGATGCCGACGGCCGTGCCGGCCTGGTCTACGAAACCGGCGCGGATGGGTCGAAGCTGCTCGCGCTTGCAATAGACCGTGCCAAGGGCAACGGCGTAACGCTGAACGCCGGCTCGATAACGCTCAACCTCAACTACATCGGTCTAAATTTGAAGGGAGCCCGGTTCGGGAACTCGGGCGACGGCATTTACGTGTCCGCTCGCTCGCTGAACAATCGAATCGGCGTGAATCGATCGGGAGCGGCGGGCGCCGTAGCAAACGTCATCTCCGGCAACGGCGGCAACGGGCTGAGCCTTCACGGATCAACCGGTAACGTCATCGCCGCCAACCGCATCGGCACGGACGTTAAAGGCAAGTTTGCGATAGCCAACGGCGAAAACGGCATCTGGCTAACGGCGTCATCGAACGGTAACGAGATCGGCGGCACGAGATTCATCGACAAAGCCACCGGCCAAGCGAACAACCCGACCGGGAACAAAGGAACGACCACCCCAGTTTTCGTGGTGCCGCCTGATGGAAATCTCGTTTCCGGCAATGCAAAGAACGGTATTCTGATCGACGGGGATTCCCAAAGTAATACCCTCAACGGGAACTTCATCGGAACGGTCGCTGATGGAGACGACGCGATTGCGAACGTGGGAGACGGCGTGCGCATCGCCGGCGCCGCGAACAACTCGCTGATCGGCTGCAAGTTCCGTAACAACCCGTTCGTCTACTACAACGTCTTGAGCGGAAATCTAGGAAACGGCCTTCATGTTATCAACTCCGACGGCGTCATCGTTCAAGGCAATTTCTTCGGCATCGGCGCCAACAACTCGACCGTCGTCACCAATAACGGCGACGGTATTCTCGTCGACGGCTCGTCACGGAACACGCAGGTCGGCGGGGTCATTCCGCTCGGAAACGTTTCCGCGGGCAACGTGCGCAACGGAATCGAAGTGGCCGGTACCGCCGCCGGCTTCATAACGTTCAACACGTTCGGCGGCCTTCTGGCGTTCAAAGGTGCCGCCCCGAATGGCTACGACGGACTGCTCATTACCGCTACCGGCGGCAACCAGCTCGCGCGCACCAACGTCTTCTCCGGAAACATGAATAACGGAGTTGAAATCGGCGGAGACGCATCGGGCGTTACGATCGGCCCCGACATCGTCGGTCTCAACACGAAAGGGAACGGTCTCTTGCCGAACGGAACCAACGGCGTGCTCGTTGACGGTACCGCGCACGGCAACTTCATCGGTGATTACTACCAGTCCGTTATCCCGCAAAATACGTTCTCGGGGAATCTCGGATACGGGCTCGCAATCGTGGATGGCGCCCACGACAACCAAGTCTTCAACGGCTTTATCGGTGTCGACGTCATGGGAAGGCTGGCGCTTTCAAATCAGCAGGGCGGAATCTACGTCGGAGCCTATGCGGCACACAACGCGATCGGCGGCACGAGCACGGATCCGTCGCAACCGAAGAAGAACCTCATCAGCGGGAACGTCGGCAATGGCGTGACGTTGGGAAAAGGGAGCAGCTACACGACGGTGGTTGACAATTGGATCGGTTTGAATAAGGCGGGGAAAAAAGTTCTACCGAACTCGGGGTATCCAATCGTCGTAAAACCCGGCAGCGTGCACAACAAGATTTCCGGCAACATCACCTGCTGTAACTAGCTCGCGTCCCGAGGTTTGAAACGAGTAACGGAAAGGGGCCGGGGGCTGTACCATGATATCGTAGGTCGACAAGTGCGGCACGCGCAACCTGGCGGAGGGAAACATCCTTAGCCCGAAACGCGGGTTCATGTCGAAGCACGTGAAACCGGAGCCGCCGGCCTCGGTTCGCCCGACCGGCACGGTCACGTTCGCGTTTACCGATATCGAGGGCAGCACGCAGCGCTGGGACCGCGACCGCGCGACGATGCAGGATGCGGTGCGCCGGCACGATGCGCTGATGCAAACGGCGATCGCCCAGCACGATGGCTACGTGTTCAAAACGATTGGCGATGCGTTCTGCGCGGCCTTCGCGCGCGCCGAAGATGCCGTTGCGGCAATCCTCGACGCGCAGCGCGCTCTTAGCGCCGAGGATTTCTCGAGGGTTGACGGGTTGCGCGTCCGGGCGGCCGTTCATACCGGCACGGCCGACGAGCGCGAGGGCGACTACTTCGGACCGGCGCTCAACCGCGTCGCACGATTGCTGGCCATCGGCCACGGCGGCCAGGTGCTCGTCTCGGGGGTCACGACCGATCTGCTGCAGGGTGCGCTTCCAGCTCGGGCAAGTCTGCTCGATCTGGGCGAGCATCGGCTCAAAGACCTCGCGCGCCCCGAGCAAGTCTATCAGCTGCTCGCGCCCGATCTTGGTGTAGACTTTCCACCGCTGCGATCGCTCGACGTCCTTCCGAACAACTTGCCGCTCCAACTCAGCAGCTTCGTTGGTCGCGAGACGGAGATCGGGGCCATCGCTGCGCTCATTCAGCAGCATCGCTTGGTCACGCTCGTCGGCTCGGGCGGCGTCGGCAAAACCCGCCTCTCCCTGCAAGTCGCGGCCAACCTGCTCGACGGCTCCGGCGACGGCGTGTGGTTCGTCGAACTCGCACCGCTTGCCGGCGGCGAATACCTTCCATCGACGGTTGCGCTGGCGCTCGAACTCACACTTGCAAGCGAAGGCGATCCGCTGGAGAATCTCGTTCGCGCGCTGAAAGAAAAAAACGCGCTGCTGGTGTTCGACAACTGCGAGCATCTGGTCGAGCCTGCCGCGCGAGTGATCTCCGCCATCCTGCACGGCGCTCCGAAGCTCAAGGCGCTGGCGTCGAGCCGTCAAGGGCTGGGAGTCGCCGGGGAAGCGACCTACCAGGTGCCGTCCCTCGTCGTTCCGGGCAAAGACGAGGCAACCCATCTGAGCGCGATCGAGATGCTGCGCTATGCATCGGTCGCGCTGTTCGTCGAACGCGCGCAGGCCGCAAGTGCGACGTTCTCGTTCACCGATGAGAATGCGCCGATCGTCGCCGAGATCTGCCGGCGGCTCGACGGCATTGCGCTGGCAATCGAACTGGCGGCCGCGCGAGTGAAGATGCTCAGCCCACACCAGTTGCGCGATCGGCTCGACGAGCGATTTCGGGTGCTGACCGGCGGCAGCCGCGACGTCCTTCCGCGCCAGCAGACGCTGCGCGCGCTCATCGACTGGAGCTACGATCTGCTCGAGGAGCGTGAGCGGATGCTCTTTCGGCGGCTGGGGATTTTCGTCGACGGGCTTGCGCTGGAGGGAGCCGTCGCGGTCGGCAGCGGCGAGGAGCTCGACGAACTCGACCTCTTCGACGTGCTGGCGTCTCTGGTGGATAAGTCGCTGGTGCTCGCCGAGCCGGCCGGCGATTCGTTGCGCTACCGGCTGCTCGAATCGACGCGAGTGTACGCGGTGGAGAAGCTCGAGGCTGCGGGCGAGCGCGATCTGATTGCAGGGCGCCGCCAGCGCTATCTGCGCGATCGCTTCACCGAGCTGTGGAAAAAGCGCGAGCGGACGGCACGAACTGCCGATCTGAGTGCGGCGCTGCAGACCGAACTGGAGGACGTGCGTTCGGCGCTCGACGGCGCGTTGGCAGGCTCGGACATTATTGACGCCGGCGAGTTGCTCGCCAACATTGACACGACGTGGGGAGCCATCGGGCTCGACGCGGAAGGCATGGCACGATGCGAGGCGTATCTCGCCGCACTTCCGCCGGACCAGTCGCTCCTGCGCGCCCGGCTGTCAACCGCATTGACGTACTTTTTTTTCAGTTCCGGCCACACGATGCGCGCATTCGAGCTGGCGACGCTGGCGCTCAAACACGCGCGGACGGGCGGCGAGGCCTCGTCACTTGCTCGGGCGCTCTGTGAGTATGCGAGTGCGGCCGCGTTCCTGCATCAGTTCGACGACGCGGAGAAGGCGTTAGTCGAAGCCGAGGCGATCCCGGGGACCTCGACTCGCCTTCGCGTTGTGTTGCTCGAGAAGCGTGCGAACCTCAGCGATTTTCGTGGCGATCGTGAGACGGCAGCGCGCATGCACGAGCAGCTTCGCAACGAGCACCGTTCGCTCGGAAACGCCCGCGGGGAGCAAGTTGCAGCGCTCAACCTCGCCGAGGTCGAACACGCGCGCGGTAACACCCAGCGAGCGATCGAGATTGCTCGGCAGACACTTCCCGCGTTGCGCTCCGATACCGATAAGAGTTGGCTCGCCATTCTGCTTTACCACCTCGCCGGCTTTCTCGTCGCCGTGGACGATCTTTCCGGGGCGGCCGCGGCGGCTCGCGAGGCAATCGAGATCCGTGCGGCGCGCGAGCCGGACCATGCCCACATCGCGATTGCGATCGAGCATCTGGCGCTGGTCGTTGCGTTGCGCGGCGATCGTGCGCGCGCAGCCGTACTCGAAGGCTACGCCGGCGCCGCGTTGCAGCGGCACGGATACGAACGCGAGTTCACCGAGGCGACGACGCACGACCGCCTCAGCGCACTCCTGCACGCAGGACTCGCCCCCGACGAACTCGCGCGACTAACCACCGATGGCGCTGCCCTTACGCCGGAGGCTGCGATCGCACGCGCGCTTGAGGAATAACCAACGCCTAGACGGAGGCGCTCGCTCCGATGACAATACGCGAGCCGGAAGCAGGGCTGCCGCAAGTATGGCCTAACGGAAGAACTTTGGAACGCATTTCGAGCAACGTGGAAAGGAGTATTTGTGAAACAGATTCTGGTTGTCGTTATTTTGGCGCTGGTCGCGTCTGCGCCGGCTGGTGCGCAGCAGGCGGGAGGCATGAGTGCCATGGGTTACTACGTCGGGACGTGGACGTGTGTCGGCGGACCAGCCGGCGCGCCCTCGACGACCGCAACCGTCACCGACGTAATGAACGGGGGCGTGCTGAACGCCAATGTGTCCATTCCCGTGCAGCCCGGAATGAATGCACCTTACTGGGCGAGCCTTGCGACCTCATACGACGGAAAGAGCCGCTATATTCAAACGTTCCTCGACAGCTCTGGAACCTGGAGTGTGTCATATGCACCTCCGTGGACCGGCAATACGGAACAGTGGACCGACCTTACTACTAGCGATGGCAAGCTCGGACACGGCGAGGCGGTCAGGACTGATAACGGCCATTACACGTACACGGGCTACGGTACGCCGACGGGCACGACGCCGAACTTCAAGATCGTGTGCCAGCGGCAACCCTCGTAGCTTAGTGCCGCCCCATTTCTCGGGGAGGGACAATATGAAACACTTGGGCAGCCTGATCGGCGCATGCCTTAGCATGGCGCTCTTGGCTGCGTGCAGCGGCAACGGTGGTCTCGCTCCATCGACGCCAATTTCGCTCGCGCCGCACCTTACGGCGCGACAATCCGCTCCTGTTGGTTCGGCAGTGCTCCCGGCAACCGGAAACCCCAATCTTTACGTCGCGAACTACGGTTCCGGCACCGTAACCGTCTACGCAAGAGGAAGCAGCTCGCCGTTGCGCACGATCTCCGAAGGCGTCAATGGGCCGCACGCGCTGGCATTTGGGAGCACCCACAATCTGTTTGTCGCAAACGCCGTCGGTAATACGGTAACGGTTTACGCTCCCGGCAGCACGTCGGTGTTGAGAACAATTTCCCAAGGCGTGAGTGGCCCGAACGCCCTAGCGGTTGACGACTCGGGAAATCTGTACGTTGCGAACGGCGGAAATAGCACCGTGACGGTTTACGCTGCAGGTCAGACGACCGTGCTGCGCACGATCTCCGACGGCGTGGAAAATCCGGATGCAGTGGTAGT
The DNA here is from genome assembly GCA_049585095.1 of Candidatus Tumulicola sp. Taxonomy (GTDB): domain Bacteria; phylum Vulcanimicrobiota; class Vulcanimicrobiia; order Vulcanimicrobiales; family Vulcanimicrobiaceae; genus Tumulicola. The sequence goes on along the minus strand of JBAUZB010000209.1, from coordinate 12,564 downwards.
TGATAAATCCGGCAATCTCTACATCGGAAATACGGACTCGAACTATTCCTATCCGGGGAGTACGGTCACCGTCTACGCCTCACGTACGGGGGATCTGCTGAAAACGCTGACCCAGAGCAGTGATCCCCTCTGGTACATCGCACTCGCCCTTGACAGTTCCGGAAATCTGTACGTCGCTGATAAGGGCTTGCCTTTCGACGGCTATGACGACGCCATCGTGGTTTACGCCGCAGGTAGTCTCAAGCTGCTACGGACGTATCCCGATGCGTATCGTCCCGACGCCCTAGCGTTCGACGGCTCCGGCAATCTGTATGTGTCGGATTGGGGTGGGAAGTATACGACCGGCAAAGTCCCGGTTTTCGCCGCAGGCAGCGCGACAAAGTTGCGGACCATCCACAGCGGCGTTTATAGACCGATGGCGTTAGCGGTCAGCCACTCCGGTAATCTGTATGTGGCGAACAGCTGCTACTGCGGCTATACGATAACGGTCTATAGCCGAGGCAGCACGAAACTGGTACGCACGATTTCCCAAGGAGTAAACGATCCGCTCGCGCTGGCATTCGGGCCGTAAGGATGCCTTCGTCTAGCGAATTGGCAACTCGAACATCTGAGTAAGACCGAAAATCAAGGCCCCAAAACCAGCCACGACGACCACGATATGGTTGGGGAATGCAAACCGCGTGCTGATTCCGGCCAGGAAGGATACGGCGGCAAAGATCACGGTCAAGCGCACGTAGGTGTCGGCCCGCTCGTTGGCATTTATGGCCGTTTGGAAACTTGACGATGCTTTGGCGTTCAATCGCGCCGCTTCTTCGCCGGTTCGCAAGCGATACTGCGGCATCATGAATGGAGAGGATGGCGCAGCCGGGTTAGTCCGCGGTTTCGTCGCAACCCACGCGTCTACCGCGCGCCTCATCTCCGGGCGGAACCGCCGATAAATGAACGCCTGTTGCTCGATACGTCCGGCTGCGACCGCACCGACGTATTCGAGAAACATTGCCACATCGATCGTTTCAAGAGTATTGGATCGGCCGGAAGCTACTGCCGCGGCCACCCTTTGCGCCGATGCTTCGTTGTATTGCAGCGTTTGGACCGCGGTCCAGCGCGTGGCCTCATATCCGCACCATGCCGTTAGAACGGCGGCTGCCGAGATTAGAACGACTGAGGCGAAATCGACCCAGCGGTCGAACCGAGACTCCCTTTTTGGCCCAACCATGCGTCACGCCGTTTCGCGGGTTTTGCGAGGACTCTTCTTCGTAAATCGCCGTATTTGCGAGAAGATTCTTAACTATGACGATGTCGCGTAGCCATTTTTGCGATCCTCTGCGAAATACCGTGCGCCTCAGGTTGTGATGGGGCTTTAACCGCTGGATTTGCTCCCCTCGGGCCGCGCGTGCGTGGAAGGTACAGGCACGCGCCGCCGCTCTGCGGAAACCGGCGACATGAAATTGCGATCCGTTGGGCCTTTTCTGCTACTCGCCGTTGCGGGTTGCGTATCCGGCGCGCAACCGCCGGTTCCCTCGATGCAAAGCCATACCCTTATCCGAGAATTCGGTCGCACCGGTGCCGGAAAAATCACGCACGTCGTTTACGTCATTCAAGAGAACCGGAGCTTTGACAATCTATTCCAAGGTTATCCGGGGGCGGATACCGTTTCCGAGGGAATGAACTCGTACGGTCAAACGATCGCCCTGCAGCCGGAGTCGTTGGCGAAACGCTATCAAATCGATCACTCGGCATACGCCATGTTTGCCGCTTGTAACGGAACTGGAAGTCTCTCCGGAACGAACTGCCGGATGAACGGCTTCAACAACGAAGAGTCGTACGGCGGTCCTACGAACCCGCAGTACGTGTACGTGCCGCAGACCGAGTCCCAGCCGTACTTCGACATGGCGCACGAGTGGGTCGTCGCCGACAGAATGTTCCAGTCGCAACTCGACGAGAGCTTCGTCGCGCATCAATATGCCATCGCCGCACAAGCGCAGTCGAGCGCCGATTTACCCGCGGGACCCCTGTGGGGTTGCAAAGGTGGTCCTTACGATACCATCTCTACAATGACTCAAAATCGCAACCCGGACGGTCCCAAGCAGCGGGCCTGCTTCGATTACGTTACGCTCGGCGACGAGCTGGATGCGGCGCATCTATCCTGGCGTTTTTACGCCGTGCACTACGACGACGATGGCGGCGGCAACGGCGGAACGTGGTCGGGCTATCAAGCGGTGAAGCACATCTTCGGCAGCCCCGATTGGAGGAACGACGTCATCTCCCCCAATTGGAAGTTCATTACCGACGTGCGCGCCGGCAAACTCGCGAACTTTACGTGGATTACCCCGGAATGCGCGGAGTCCGATCACAACGAGTGCGGCGGGGGGTACGGCCCGTCATGGGTCGCGGCGATCGTTAATACGGTCGGGAAAAGCGCGTTCTGGAACTCGACTGCCATCTTCGTGCAGTGGGACGATTGGGGCGGCCTCTACGATCACGTCGCGCCGCCATTCGAGGATTACGACGGCGTGGGTTTTCGCGTTCCGCTTTTGGTAATCTCTCCGTACGCAAAAAAGGGCCACGTCTCGCACGTGCAGTTTGAAACGGCGAGCGTGCTGCGATTCGCCGAGGATCTCTACGGCCTTCCCCAAATGGCCGCGGCCGACGCGCGGGCCAATTCGCCCGCGGCCGACTGCTTTGACTTTTCGCGAGGACCTCGCGCTTTCGTCCCAATCAAAGCGCCGCACCCGGCTAACTTTTTCGTCCACCACCATTTCCCGGACAGCCGCCACGTTCCCGACGACCAGTAAGCGAATGCCCATGGAGGCATCTCAACGGCTTCACGGGCCAAACGCCAGCGCCGACGGCCCGCTAACACCTTTGGAAATCGTCCGAACCACCGACGTGCGACCCGGCGCATAGACCGTGACGGCCCCGGTCGCGCCCCCACAAACGGGGGCGGCACAGTTCGCCACGTAGAGGTTGCCGGAACCATCAAGAGCCAGCGCTGCCGGTTGATTGACGCCGTCGGTAATCATTCGTCGCACCGCTGAACTGCCGGGTGCGTAGACCGTCACGCTGCCGGTGGTCTTGTTACGACCCGTCCGGTTTGAAACCAGCAGATTTCCGGAAGCGTCAAACGCCAGCGCGTCGGGCAAGTCAATTCGATTGGATATCGTCCGCAGCACCGACGTGCTGCCAGGGGCATAGACCGTCACGTCGTTCGACTTCGGCCTGCAATCTGAAGCGAAAGCGCAGTTGGCGACATACAGGTTGCCGGCATCAAAGGCGAGAGCCTTCGGGTCGCTCACACCCTGGGAAATCGTCCGCAACACCGATCCGCTGCCGGGCGCATAGACGGTTACCGAAGAGCTGAGATTGGCAACGTAGAGGTTCCCCGCGTCGTCAAACGCGAGCGCCAGCGGCGAAAGAACGCCCTGTGAGATCGTTCGAAGCACCGACGTGCTGCCCGGAGCGTAAACCGTTACGTCGTCGCCGCCGGCATTTGCGACGTAGAGATTCCCGGAGACGTCGAACAGGAGCGCTTGTGGGTTGCTCACACCCTGAGATATCGTCCGCAGCACCGACGTGCTGCCCGGGGCGTACACGGTTATCGTAAACGGTCGGCCATTTGCGACGTAGAGATTACCGGAGTTGTCAAACGCGAGTGCCGCCGGCTCACGCACACCCTGGGAGATTCTCAGCCGCACCGATCCCTTGCCGGGGCCATAGACCGTTACCGTGTTACTCTTAGCGTTTGCAACGTAGAGATTCGGGCCCGAGCCGGCGGGATGCGATCCCGAGCCGGTGGCGACGGATCGCGATCCGGCGATTGGTGGAGCGACCGGCGTCGACGCTGACGAAAGGCCGCTGCTGCTGCACGCGGCTAAGAGACTTGCACTCAAGAAGACTCCGGCAAGAACGGGTAGATGTTTCACGTGTAGTTCCTCCTTGAAAGACGACCGGTATGCTATGCACCTTTTGACCTTCTCGACGAGTCACGGTCCAAACAACAGCGAACTCGGTTCGTTCACGCCCTGGGAGATCGTCCGCAGTATCCTCTTGCTGCCCGGGGCGTAGACCGTCACGGTGCTCTTCGAGAAGTTCGCAACGTAGAGATTGCCGGAACCGTCGAACGATAGCGCAACCGGAAGGTGCACGCCTTGCGAAATCGTCCGCAGCAACGCCATACTGCCCGGCGCGTAGACCGTAACCGTATCGGAGCCCGAACTAAGGCAACTGCCACAGTTTGCGACATAGAGATTACCCAAGGCGTCAAATGCCAACGCCTCCGGCACATCGACGCCCTGGGAAATCGTTCGAGGCACCGAAGCGCCACCCCGAGCGTAGACCGTCACGGCGTTACTATTTGCAACGTACAGACTGCCGGATCGGTCAAACGCCAGCGCAATCGGTTGGTCCACGCTCCGGGAGATCGTTTGCAACACCGACGTGCTTCCCGGAGCATAGACGGTCACGGTGGAGCCTTCGTAGTTGGCGACATAGGGGTTACCGGAGCCGTCGAACGCCAGTGCCTCCGGCTCGGCGACGCCTTCGGAGATCGTCCGGAGCACCGACGTGCTGCCCGGCGCATAGACCGTTACGGTACTGACGTAGCCGTTTGCGACATAAAGATTACCCGAACCGTCGAATGCCAGCGCCGTAGGATTGTTCACGCCCTCCGAGATTCTCCGCAGAACGGACTTGCCGTGCGGGGCGTAGACGCCCACGCTCGAGTTCAGGCTGTTGTTGGCGACGTAGAGATTACCGGCGTCGTCGAACGCCACGTAGTCCGGATGCTGCACGCCCCGTGAGATCGTCCGCCGCACCGACGTTTCGCCTTGGGCGTAGATCGTCACGGTGTCGCCCTGAAAATTTGCGACATAAAGATTGGTGCCCGAGCCGGCCGGGTGCGACGCCGAGCCTGCGGCGAAGGATCGCGAGGAAGCGATCGGCGGTGCAAGCGACGTGGGCGCCGATGAGAGACTGCTACCGCCGCCGCACGCAGCCAAGAGCGCCGCGCTCAGGCACACTCCGACGAGGGTGTGTCGACGATTCATATCACGGCCCCAACGCTAGAGCGGCTGGTTCGTTTATTCCGCGCGAGATCGTTCGAACCAGTTTCCTGGTTCCCGCCGCATAAACCAACACGTTCTCGCCGTTAGCCACGTAGAGTTTACCCGAGCCGTCAAACGCCAGCGCATTCGGTGCTTCCACTCCCTGCGAGATCGTCCGCCGCACCGTGGTCTTTCCTGGGGCGTAGGCAGTCACCGTCGGCGGGCAAGAGGCCTGATGACAGCCGTAGTTTGCGACAAAGAGACTGCCGGCGCCGAAGAAGCCGAGCGCCGACGGCCGGTTCACGCCCTGCGAGATCGTCCGCAGCACCTTGGTCTTTCCCACCGCGTAGGCCGTCACCGTGTTACTCCCGGAGTTTGCAACGAAGAGAGTACCGGAGCGGACAAATCCCAGCGCGACCGGCTTGTTCAGGCCGTCTGAGATCGTCCGCAGCACCGACGTGCTTCCGGGAGCATAGACCGTCACGGTGCCGTCGCTACCGCCGAGTGCGTTTAGGACGTAGAGATTACCGGAGGCGTCAAAGGCCAGCGCGGTTGGATCGTCTATGCCATGGGAAATCGTCTGTAACACCGACGTGCTGCCCGGGGCGTACGCCGTCACCGTGTTACTGCCCGAGTTTGCGACGTTGAGGTTACCCGAGCCGTCAAACGCCAGCGCGGTCGGCGAGTTGATGCCATGGGAAATCGTCCGCAACACCGACGTGCTGCCCGGAGCGTAGACGGTGACGCTGCTGTGGTAGCTGTTTGCGACATAGAGATTGCCGGAGCCGTCAAATGCCAGCGCGACCGGCACGGTGACTCCTTGGGAGATCACCCGCAGCACCGAGCGTCGTCCCGGGGCGTAAACGGTAACGTCGAAGGCGGGAGGGTTTGCGACGTACAGGTTGGGACCCGCGGTTGCGGGGCGCGACGCCGAGCCTACTGCGGTTTCCGATGCAGCGATCGGCGGAGCAATCTGTGGAGGCGCCGACGAGAGGCTGTTACCGCCGCCGCACGCAGCCAAGAGACCAGCGGTAAGGCACGCTCCAGCGAGGTTGCCGAGACGTTTCATGACGTAACCTCCGAAACTTCAAGACGCGCCGAGGGTTTCAACGATCCCTCAGACAGTTGAGATAGTTCGGCGCGGGAGGCCTTTCAGGCTTTAAAATTGCCACAGACGACGAATCGTCGCCGGCAACCATGGATACTTAAGGATCGGAGCTACGTTGATCGACAAGGCGACGAAGAGTAGTCCGACCAGCGCCGCACAGGCCTCAACTTCGGCGACGAAAAAAATCTGCCACGCCTCCGCGCAACGTGTTTATGTTTAGCTAGCGGAACTTCCACCAGAAAATTCCTGCACGAAGGTGGGGCGGACTTCTTCGATAAAAGACCGCTTCTGTATGAGGATGAAAAAATTACTATGTGCCGCGATCGCGGCGGCAGCGTTTCTTCCCGTTCTTGCAAAAGCCGACATCCCGCCTGAACAGGATGCCGTTGCGATATCGCAGCTCGTGCAGGACAATCTCAAAGTCGCGGATCTCGACGTCAGTATGGTCGCCGAAGGAAACTTCGCCATTGCATACTGGAAAGCGGCCGGCGGACATTCCGCTGGAGAAGCGTTGGCAAGGAAGAAGTCCGGCACGTGGGTCATCGTGCGGCAAACGGCCGGAACGCTGAAAAACGCGCAGACGCTCGAGAGTCTCGGCGTCCCTGCGACGCAAGCCAAGGCGCTGGTCGCCGACCTTGCGCGAGCAGGCAAATGAACGCTACGGGCTGGGATTTGGATTGAGCCACGTCGTGCCGTCGGCGTAGACGACCTTCGTGACGACGCAGCGTGCTGAACTCAGGCCCAAAGGTGAGGTGTCGGCCGGCAAGTCAAAGACGTGACTGATGGGCGTGCCGCTAGCGAACCTGCCGATGTCGCGGACCGTCTCGATGGTGTCGACGCTTGCGACGATGGCGAAGTCGACTTCGGTGGCGACCGTCGGAGCCAGGTTCTCGTAACCGATCTTCAGCGGTGGTTTACCGAGCTGAGCTTGGCAGGTGGTAACGCTGACGTTCGACCCGGGGGTCTGGAAGGGCGCCGCCATAGCCGCCGCGACCGCGGTCACCGCCGCCGCTGTCGCTATCGCCACGATCTTTGCGACGCTGTGTCCCATGTCTCTACCCGAAGATACAGTAGCGGTCGCGACTAGTCGATGGTCAGCGTGAACTGCGCGTCCGCCGTGCCGACTTCGCGTAGGACGTAAATGATTTTTCCCGATAGGTGTTGCGTCCCGACGATCGTCAAGAACACAAAACCGGGGCCGCCGGAGTCGGAGAGTCGCAACCCGGCAGTGCCGGAACTGAAATCGGCATCCGTCCCGGCGCAGAGCGCGAGGTTCGTACCCCCGGTCATGTTTTCGAACGTCATTTTCAAGATCGCGTGAGCGTCGGTTTTAACCGGCATTCCCGTGACGAGATACTTGCCGCTGCTTCCCACGGTTCCGGTAACGGTGATCATGGCGTACTCCTTAGGGATGAGTCGCTACCGATCGTGCCGGCGCGAAATAGCGGATGCCAATCCGATTCGTGTTGCAATTTAAACGCTACGCAGTTCTGCATCAGCGCGTTCATCGCTTCGGCTTTAGCAGATCTTATCCAGGCTGCGCGTGTGTTACTGCGTGCCGATGCGTTGGTTGGCGTTGTTCAAAAGGTAGATCTTATCGGCATGACGCACGCCGAGCGCCTTTTGATCGTAGATGATGCCGACGTACTGTCCGGCTTTGATCGCGCTCATTTGGTAGGTCGTCTTCCCGTTCGCAGAAAAGACTTCGTCGAACTTCGGAACGATGGCAAAGCTGAGCGTTTGCTTCGTTCTCGAGTCTTGAACCTTGATGTTGCTGGTGGAAACGTGCACGACGATGCCGTAAAACGTGGACGCGGCCACCGCGATGCTCGACGTTGCGGCGACGAGGCCGGCGAAGAGCGCCGCCGCGGCCGCTTTGAAAATATGCTGTTTCATGGAAAGTTCTTCTCCATTATCGAGGCGGTCCATGCCTTGCGTTCGCCGAACTGCCGAAAATCATGCGGTTGCTTCCCTTCGACGAGGCCCCGGCCGAGGCGACGCTGTTCGCCGACGGCGGTTCGCGCGGCAATCCGGGTCCCGCCGCCAGTGGCGCGGTGTTGCTTGACGGCTCCGGCGAGTTGTTAGAGGAAGCGTGCGCGTATCTCGGGGTCGCGACCAACAACGTAGCCGAATGGACGGCGCTCCTGCTGGGTTTGGAAGCAGCCGTGAACCGCGGTATCCGGCGGCTCGCGGTGCGTCTGGACTCGGAACTGGTGGTCAAACAGCTGCTCGGCGAGTACCGCGTGAAGCACCCGGATCTGCAGCCGCTGCACCGGCGCGCCCGAACGCTACTGCGCCGGTTCGAGCACGTCGACGTTCGGCACGTGCCGCGCAAACAGAACGTGCTGGCGGATAGCTTAGTGAACCGCGTCCTCGACCAAGCGGTTCCCGAGCCCGAAGCCGATCGGAGACATCCTTAATATGCGGCGTTTGCCTCCCATGGAAATCTTCATCGTCGTTCTTACGGCGATCTTTCTGGTGATCGGCTGGAAGGTGTACGGCGGCTTGCACCCGGTCGCGGGGCTCGGGCACGCGCAAAAGGCGCCCAGCCAGCTCTACGCGCGGATGTCGATTCGGTACACGAAACCGCCGCTCTTCGAAGAAGAATACCGAATGCAAGACATCGAGGGCATTTCCACGTTCGAGTATCGCGTGCGCAGTTATAACTGCAAAGAAATCAGCGTCAAGGCGCCGCCGGGGAAAGTGCACGACGTGAGTTTCTTCTTCGGCGGACTGGATCAAGACGGGATTTGGCAGATGGTGAACTTGCCCCCGCTTGCGGATACCGACGCCCACTATACGGTGTACGTGAAACAGCTCGCCGATTTTAAGCAGGGCGAGCGCACCGTGACCTTCACCGACCCGAAGTATTGGGCCGCCCGTTCGCCGCACCGGCAATTCCGGCTCGACCTCTCGAATCAGAAGGCGAGCGATCTCTTACGCATGCAGAGCCAAGTCACCGGCGATCCGCGTTACGAAAAGATCGTCGAAGACTTCCGAACGTTTGGCCCGGACGAGTTTCGCAAGAACGTCGCTGCCGCCCAGGCTCGCGCGCGCACCAGCGAATGCGCCCCGCCCTCATCCGGTCCGCGTTGAGTCTCAAGGTCGGACTTCGGGTGGCGCTGGCGCTGGCATTCGCGGGCGCCGCCACCTTCGCGATCTACGAATTCGCCGAGAGCCCCGGCAATCAACTCTTCGGCAAGACCCTCGTTAGCGGGCCGAAGAACCAGCGAGTCGTCGCGTTGACCTACGACGATGGCCCAAACCCGCCCTACACCAATGCCATCCTCGAGGTGCTGCGCGGCGAACGCGTCCACGCAACGTTTTTCGTCGTGGGGCAGGCGGTGCAGGCCTATCCGCAAGTCGTTCGACGCGAGTACGACGACGGCAACGCGATCGGCAATCACACCTGGAGTCACGGGCATCTCGTATTGTACGATGCGGCTAGTCTGAAAGAAACGCTGCAGCGGACGGATCAGGCGATCTACGCCGCAACCGGGAAGCACACGCGGATCATGCGCCCACCCTACGGCGGACGCGATTGGTTGGTGCTCGGCGAAGTTCGGCGGCTAGGATACACGCCGGTGATGTGGTCGGTGCCGCTGGCTAAAGACTGGGAGTATCCACCGGGACCGCTCATTGCAACGCGCGTGCTGCGCTACGTGGGAGACGGCTCGATCATCGATTTGCACGACGGCAACCGCGGCATCATTTGCGCGCGCCAACACGTCGCCGCGCACGTTTGCGATCGCAGTGCCGACGTCGTCGCGACGCGGTTGATCGTGGAATCGCTCAAACGGCGAGGTTATCGGTTCGTGACCATCCCGGAGCTGCTGCAGATGGGCCGCGGCGAGGGCGCGGTTACGAATACACGCGATCGTGCAGGCGGATAAATCCGTCGGGATGATGTTTGCGCGGATCGTGGTGGGTCCAGTGAACGACCGGCGGCCGGCCGCGGTCGTGGACCATCTCGCCGCAGACTTCGATGCGGTCACCCACGTGCACCGGGCAGCGGGGTGCGATCGACACGTTGTCGACGACTTCGAGCGGCCCGGCGTCGCTGCGAACCGCGAACGCCTCGTGCATGCTATGCGTGCGCGACCCGTAGAAGTAGCGCGGCGGCGACGAGACCGTCGCTTCGAAATCGACTCTCGCCGGTGCCGTGCCGGCGTACGCCGCGTACAGATTCATCGCGATTCTCAATCACGCCGGCAATCCGCCCGACAAGAGCGCGGAGCGCGCGCCTCGAAGTGACGGCGCGAGCATGAGGACCCTTCGAACGCGGCGCCTGGTCCTGGTTCCCGTGAGCGAGGAAAACGCCGCGGCACTCTGGGACGTGCTCCAAGAACCCGACTTGCGCGATTTTCAAGACCTTCCCGACCTCGACGTGGCGCAGTTCCGGCGAACCGTGGCGGCGCGACCTAAAGTGTTGGCACCGTCGGCGATCGGGCGCTTCGAATGGCTGATGTACTTCGTGCAGCCCGAAGATCGCCGCGTCGAAAGCGAACCGCTCGGGTGGGTGTCGCTGCGCATCGCCGAGCGCACCCCGACCACGGCTGAGATCGGGTACAGCGTCGTCGCCGCCTACCGCGGTCGCGGCATCGCAACCGAAGCCGTGGCGACGCTCGTGGGCGAGGGCTTCGCCCGCGCAAAGCTGCAGCTCGTTCGCGCCTACTGCGTTCCGGAAAACGTCGCGTCGCGGTCGGTGTTGCGGCGCGTCGGTTTCCGCGACGAAGGCACCGTACGGCATGGCGCGAGCGTGCAAGGACAAGCTGTCGACGTCGTGGCGCATCGAATCGATCGTGCGGTGTGGGAATCGGCTAAGGCCACGCTCACGTCGAATCGTCCGGCCATTCGATTGTAACGCCGGCTTCGCGATAGCCGGCGTACCGGTGCGATAACTCGCCGCGCACGTATGCCAGCAACGGTTCGCGCACCACCTCGACGACCGTCCGAGCGGCGATCTCGGAAACCGGAATCCAGGCGACCTCGACGACGTGATCGCTGCCGGCGTCGGACGCCGGCGCGCGGGCGAGATCGTCGCCAAGAATTTCAAGATGGAACGTCGCGTTGAGAAAATGGATGGCGGGACCGTCGTAGCTCTCGCTGACGTATGCCAACGCTCCACTGCGCGCCCGCAGACCGGTTTCTTCGAACACTTCGCGTTCTACCGTTTCGGCAAGCAGCTCGTTGCGTTGCTGGCGCCCGCCGGGAAGATTCCACAGCGGGTCGGCGTGGTTGGGATAGCGCGACGCGACCATGAGCACCGACGCGTTGCCCGAGCCGTCGCGGCGTATCGCGAGGCCCGTCGCCAAGTGGACTCGCGTCATGCCCGAGACGTTCCGGAGTAGATCGCTTCGATTCGATCGAGATGTTCGCCGAGGCGATACCCGCTCGCGGCTGAAAAAGCCCGAGCGGCGGCACTACGCCAGGTATCGCCATCCAACAGCGTGCCGATGGCGTCGCCGAGCGCGCGCTCGTCGCCGAGCGGCGCGATCGAGCCGCCGCCCGATGGGCATAGCCATTCCGAAATGGCGCCGGCATCGTAAGCCACGACCGGACGCCCGCGCGCGAACGCCTCAATTCCGACCAAACCAAAGGGCTCGCCCCACAATGACGGCACCGCAACCAGCGTTGCGGCGTCGTATGCGGCGCGCATCGCCACTGCGCCGAGACGCCCGGCGGCTTCGACGGATACGCCGCGCGTCGCCGCTTCGTGCAGGGTGGCCTCTAAATCGGGACCTTCGCCGGCGATGCTCAGCAGCGGACGGCCGGGGGACGGCATGCGGGCGAGCGCGCGCACCAGCGATCGTGCGCCTTTCGACGGCACCACCCGTCCGGCGAAGAGGATGCGATCGACGCTCGGACGCGGCGCCGGAACGGCGGCAAAGGCCGCATCCTCCAGCGGCGGGGCGACGACCAGCGTGCGTTGCGGCGCGATGCCGTTGCGCTGCGCGAGTTCGGCAACGTAGTGCGACAAGACAATCGCCGCGTCGCCCGCGGCGACCTCGCGCGCGACCGTTTCACGCAATCGAATGAGTTCGAGCGTTCGCATGCGCGGGCCATAGGCGCACCCGTCGACCACCGAATGCCAGCCGCAGGTTCGGGTTCCCATCGCCAGCCGGCAGATACCGCCGCCGCGCGGATACACCCGATCGCCGTTGGGGCAGAACGGACGGTGATCGTGCAGATGGTAGACCACGCGGCGCACCTGCCGCCGCACTGCATGCAGCACGCCCGCATCGAGGACGTTATGCACGGCCGCGACATCGGGTGCAAATTCCGACGCGACGGCAGTCACCGCGGCCGCGGCTGCTTCCGCGGGTGGATCGTGTTCGTCGCTCCACGCGACGGCTTGCGCGGGTACGCCGTAGGCTGCCGGCTGGGCGGCGCTGCGCGCCACGACCCGCACGT